>JBBQLH010000031.1:0-40853 GCA_038327685.1 Solirubrobacterales bacterium | reverse complement strand
CAAGGATCGCCGTCGAAGTTCCACGACGATCCGGACAACCTCGGACTAGGCGCAGGGGTAGCGCTAGCCTGACGTCATGGAGAGTCGTCGTGTCAAGCTCAAGAAGTCCGCGGATGTCCGCACGCTCTCCAAGGACGTCTGGATCGTTGAGAAGGAGGGCGTTTCCCGCGCACGCTCTCAACGGACCAACGGGCGCTATGCCACGCAGGCGGAGGCCAAGACAGCCGCGAAGGATGCGGTTGAGCGCAACGGCGGGGCAGAGGTCATCGTTCACGGACGCGACGGGACTATTCGCGATAGCGACACGATCAGTGGGCGCGATCCATACCCGCCGCACCGACGCACGAAGCACTGACCTCGGAGACCTCCGGAACGTCTTTGACGGCGCTGTGCCCTAGAGCAACGGCCGCGGCCGACTGCGGACTCGAGCGGGACACCCGGATTACGATTCGCCGCTCCTGCGTGAGGCCGGGCGCCCGATGGCGCAGGCACCCGGTGATTGGACGGCCTACTGCGAGGCCGCAACGTGGCACTGCTCGGAAAGGGGTCTCAGATCTGAGCCGAGGTCGGAGACCACGAGCGCGACGCGGTACGCACCGGCGTCCATTGCCGCAAGCTATTCGACGTCTTCGGACGCCGAGACCGACGGGTCCTCGATCAGGAGGGGGGTTCGCATTCGCCTGAATCAAGGCCAACCTCCGTGGGTTCGTGACCATAGACGTGACGACGCCGGCTGACCAGGGCGGCATGCCGCAGCACACGGTGTCTCGAGCGGGCCTTGCTATTGGGTCCACGCCAGTCCGCCGGTCCCGGGGCGCGGAACGCCAGGCCAGGCGATTCGGCCCGGTGAACTTGTTCCACTCGCCCCCTTTTCACGCCGGAACTCTCCGGCACGGGAGGCACGGGCGCCAGACCGCGCACGAAAAGCGCATGGGGGCACGTCCCTATCAGCTCGCGGCCGCAAAGAACGTCGAACGCTTCGCATCGCTCAACGCCTCGCTTACGCTCTCCCCCTGTCTGACGATCCTGAGCATCCGGTTGTCCCATGCTTGCGCGTTCGCATGACCGCAGAGAGGGAAGTGAGCGTCGAGCGGCTCTGTCTATCGCTGGCCCTATACGCGATGAATCGAGCTTGGGAGTCGCGGTTCAAGCAGCCGTTGCGCGCTCACCGCGAGCGCAAGCGGGCCGAGGCGCTAGCCGGGATCTCGATCTTTCGAGTCGACGGAACGGACGCCGTACGCATCTACCGGCCGAGCCTCCGGGCGATCGCCGAGGGATACAACATCGCGGGCCGTCAAGAGGAGGACTTTCGCGATCTCGCTGCTTGGGCGGATAAGCTCATCCAACACGAGCAGGACCAGTTCGCGCAGAACCCGCCGCCGAATCGCCGAGCGCGCTTTATCCAGCGGGACGGAGAGGTCTCCGAGGAGGAGGTGCGCGCCTTCACGGTCGCATCGCGCGGTGAGCTTTCCTGACGGGCGCGGTCACCGGCCAGCGCTTCGCGCGCTCGACGGCGCCGTGGCGCGCGGCAGAGCGCGATCCCGACGGCCTGCTCACGAGGAGCAGCAGCCTGCACGAGCGGCTACATGCGATCGCGAGTGTGGCCAGCGAGGAGCTCCTCATGCTGTTCGAGACGACGGCCTTGGCCAGGGCAAAGCAGGAGGGCTCACGGATAGAGCCGCGGCCGATGCGATCAGCCGGTTCGGCGTTTGCCGGATGAACTGTCCCCAGCCCAGAGGCAGCGTCCTTATGCGACGAAAGCCCCGCGCTTGCAGAGCCGTCGACCATGCGCCGAAGAGGACTTAAACCTCACCCGGTTATCCCGGACCAGGCCTTCAACCGGGACTTGAGGGTTGGCGATGTGTCCATTTGGCTCTGTGGCGTCCCAGGTGTCCGGGGTGCAGGCGATAAGGACGGGCTGGGTGGATGCTGACACGGGTGGTGTCACGCCAGCTGCGGTCATTCGGTGAGTGCGCGTGGCAGTTCGGTTCGTGAGCGGATGTCGAGCTTTCGGTATGCGTGGCCCAGGTGCATCTCTACCGTCTTGACGGTCACGAACAGCGCTTGGGCGATGGCGGGGTTGGAGAGGCCGGCGGCTGCCATCTGGCAGATGCGCTTCTCGCTCGGTGTGAGCGATTCCTGCCCTTGGCGGTCGGTTCGCGGAACGCGAGCGCCCGTGACCGTCAGCTCCTCGCGGGCCTGCTCGGCCAGCGCGACGGCGCGGCACTCTTCGGCCAGCGCCAACGCGCGCCGCAGCGGTGCGCGGGCGTCGGCGCGACGGTTGGCACGGCGCAGCGCGCCGCCGTAGTCGGCGAGCGCGCGGGCGAGTTCCAGCCGCGCCGGGCTCCGCTCCAGACACGCGATCGCTTCCTCGAGCTCCGTGAGCGTCGCGGAGCCCTCGCGAGTGAGGGCGTGGACGCGGAGCGCACGACCGACCACGCGCGGGGTCCCCCAGCGCCGCGCGCGTTCGAGGTCCTCGCCGGCGCGGCGGCGGGCCTCACCGCGCCGCCCGAGGCCGAGAAGGGTGAGGGAGGCGTGGGCGCGGCCATCGAGCCCGACGGGATGGCCGCCGCCGCTGCGGTCGAGGCGTCGCTCGGCTTCGAAGAGGTCCGCAAGGGCGCCCTCTGCGCGCCCCGCTGCGGCGTGCAGCCGTCCGCGCGCGATGAGCAACGGCGTGTACGGCCGGAGGTCGGGAAGCTCGTCGGTGAGCCCGGCGAGCTCGAGCTCCTGCTCGGCCTCCTCTGTGCGCCCCTGCTCCAGTAGCGCTTCGATCAGTGCGCCCAGTGGCGGCCCCTGCTGCCAGCGGTCGACACCCTCGGCAGCGAGGGCGGCGCGGGCTTCGGCTTCGGCCTCCTCGACGGCCCCGTTCTGCATGGCGACGACCGCGCGGAAGGCGCAAGCCAGAGCGAAGAGGGCGGCGGAGCCGCCGGCGCGCGCGGCGACGACGACTTCCTCGAGTACCTGACTCGCTTGCTCGAGCCGGTCGCCGTGGAGCAGGATGACGATGGAGTTGACCAGCCAGAGCCGCTCGCGCCCGAGCTCGTCGCGCACCGTGCGGCTGGCGAGGGCGCGCTCGACGAGCGGGACCACCTCGACCGCTGGGCGCCCACGCATGAGCCGGTAGCGGGCGAGGCTCACCAGCACCAGCCCGTCAGCAGTGGCCCGCACCGACGCAGGGGGTTCGAGCGCGTCGAGGAGCCGCGCCTCTTCCGGGTCGAGTGCGGGCGCCGAGACCGTGATCGCCAGCCGCTCGGCTCGCAGCCGGCCGATCAGCTCGGTGCGTTCCGCGGCACCGGTCGACGCCCTCGTGGGACCGTCGAGCGCGGCGACGGCGTCGTCGAGGCGGCGCAGGGAATCTGTCCCGTAGCCCGGTTCGGAGAGGGCGAGTTTACGAGCCGCGTGCGCGCGGACCATCGGGTCGGATGCGAGCTCATACGCCTCGAGCAGGTGTGCCTTGGCTTGGAGCGGACGGGCGTCGATGTCGGCGCGCCCGAGCTCGAGGAGCAGCTCCGCACGCTCGGCGCGCGACAGGTCCTCGCGCAGGGCGCGCTCATAGTGCAGCACGGCCACCTCGGGCGCCCCGCGCTCGACCGAACGCTCAGCGGCCGCGCGCAGGGTGGCGACTGCCTCGGGGCCGATGCCGGGATCGGCGGCCAGAAGGTGGGCGGCGACGTTTTCGGGTGGCGCGGCGGCGCGGGTGAGGACGCGGGCGGCTCGGCGGTGCGCTTCAGCGGCGGCACCGGCTCCCAGCGAGTCGGTGATCGCGGAGCGGACCAAGGGATGCACGAAGCGAAGGGGGCGCGCGTCGGCGAGCAGCCCGGCCGCCGAGAGCGCGTCGGCCGCGCCGTCGGCTGCGGAGGTCGGCAGGTTGGCGACCGCGGCGGCGTGGTGCAGCTCGGCGCCGTCCTCGAGGATGGCCGTGGCGGCGGCCAGCGCCGCAGCTTCGGGACCGAGGCGCTCGAGCCGGACGAGCACGCTGCGCGCCACCGCTTCGGGGCCGGCATGCTCGATGCGCCCGATCTCGCTGGCCGAAGGCTCGACGCCGCGCTCGGCGAGAGTGCGCATCAGCTCGCTGAGTAGAAAGGGGTTGCCACCCGTCGCGTCCCGGCACGCCGCCGTGAAGGCGTCGTCGGGTTCACTGAGTTCGGTCGCCACGACCTCTCGCACCGCTTCGATGCTCAGGGGCGCCGGGCGGATGACCGTGGCGCCGACCTCGGCCGCCAGGCGCTCGAGCACCGCGCGATGCTCGCCGGGCTCGCCGCTGCGGACGGTGAGGACGATCAAGAGGGCAAGCTCGTTCACGCGCCGCGCGAGGAAGTGCAGAAAGCGCAGCGATGCGAGGTCGCTCCAATGCGCATCATCGACGATCAGCGCGAGCGGGCGGCGTGCGGAAAGATTCGCGCACGTCCAGTAGAGCCCATAGTGCGCGGCATGCTCCTCCCTGGGTGCCGCGCCCGCCCCACCGAGGAGAGGCCGCGCGAGTTCAGCCGCGCCACTGAGCGCTTCGGCGCGCTCCGCGCCGGTCAGGGCCGCGAGTCCCGGTTCGAGGAGCTGGCGCACGACCCCGTATGGATGGTCGCGCTCGAGCTCGCCCCCGCGGGCGACGAGCGGCGTCATCCCGGCCGCGACTATCAGCTCGCGTGTCGCGGAGAGCAGCGCGGTCTTGCCGATCCCAGCGGGGCCTTCGAGAAGCGCGACACCGCCGCTCCCGGCCGCAGCCTCGCGAACGAGCCTCTCGATCTGGCCCAGGTCCCGCTCTCGCTCGCGGAGGATGACGATGACGGGCGAAGTCTAGGGTGCTCCCCGTAGCGAATGCGCCTGCGCGCAGCGAGCATCCGTGAGGTCGATCCCACGACCACCCGGAGGTCCTCGATGCACACGAACACCCCCCGCGAAGCCGACTCAGCCGTCGTGCGCTTCTTGTCCCAGGCCGGCATGACCGCGTGCCGGGCCCTCCAGTACAGCCCCGTCATGGCGGTCTACATGCCGCCGTGCAAGCTGCCTCTCCCGCGGCGGCCGCGGCGGCCGCGGCGTCGCTCAAGCTGATGCCGGCGACACAGGACAACAAGACCCTCGCCGTCCGGGCCCTCAACGAGCTCTTCAACCGCGGCAACCTCGAGGCCGCTGAGGAGTTCGTCCACCCGGAGTTCCTCAACCACGAGGCCGCCGCGGGCCGGCCGCGTGGGCCCGAGGGCATGCGCCAGACCATTAGCTGGATCCGCAACGCCTTCTCCGAGCTCAACTTCACGGTGCACGACATCGTCGCCGAGGGGGACCGGGTGGTCGTTCGCTGCGACATGAGCGGGCGCCACACCGGGGAGCTCATGGGCCTACCCCCGACCGGCGAGAGCTTCTCGGTCCAGCACATCCACATCTTCCGGATCACCGAAGGCATGCTCGTCGAGCACTGGGCCAACCGCGACGACACGGGGCTCATGGTCCAACTCGGCCTCGCGCCCGAACTTCACAACCACCGCTGAGCGAACCCATCCATCGGCCGGCGGCGACGTGCCGCCGGCCCTTAGCAAAGGAGCCGTGATCCCATGGCCGTACAGCCGCACATCCTCACGAAGTCCGCCGTTCCGGCGTCGGTCCTGACCCTCGCCGTTGGAGCGCTCACCGGCGGCGCTGCGGCGCCCTCAGCTACGCCCGGCGCGGCCACTCGTGGCCACGCGAGCCCTCCCGTGGCAGCACTGGCCCTCGGCAGCCGCCTCCAGGCCAGCTTCGTCGAAGGGCCGCCGCTGAGCCGGACGGCCGACTGCGCCGCCGAGCCGCGGATCTGCCAGGCGGTGCTCAAGGGCACCGGATCGGTGCAGGGCTTCGGCGCCGCCACCGAGATCGCGGGGCTGACCCAGGACCGCGGCGTCACGCCGTGCGGCCCTGGCAGCGACTCCGAGGTCTACACCCGCCGCATCGAGACCGCGCAGGGTGTGCTCGCGCTCCGCGCGTCGGGAATCAAGTGCCCGACCGCCGACGGATTTCGCATCACGGCCCGCTATCTGATCGACGGCGCGGCGAGCACCGGCGTGTTCGCCGGAGCGAGGGGCAGCGGGACCGACACGGTCGAGCTGGTTCCCGGACGCCCAGGACAGGTCACCATCTCCGGCAAGCTGAAGCTGCGCTGAGCGTCATGGACGCCTGTCGCTCGCTGGCGCTCTCGATCCCGGTGGCCCTCGGCTTGGCGCTTCCCGCGCCCGCCGTCGCGCTCGAGCAGAAGCTGATCGCCGCAGACGGCGCGGGGCTCGACCAGTTCGGCTCCTCGGTCGCGATCGAGGGCGATACGGCCGTCGTCGGCGCGCCCACCCCGAATGCCGGCAGCGGCGTCGTCTACCTCTTCACGCGCGCCGGCGACCGCTGGAGTCAGACCGCGAAGCTGATGGCCTCCGACGGCGCTGCGGACGACCGGCTCGGCAGCTCGGTCGCGATCGAGGGCGACACGATCGTCGCCGGCTCCCCAGGGGACGCGGTCGGCGCGAACGCGGGCCAGGGCTCTGCCTACACCTTCACGCGCGCGGGCGACGCGGCACGGTCGCAGACCGCGAAGCTGACCGCCGCAGACGGCGCACCGAGCGACGTCCTTGGCCTCTCGGTCGCGATCGACGGCGACACGATCGTCGCCGGCGCCCCCTTCGACGACGTCGGCGCGATCGTGGACCAGGGCTCTGCCTACACGTTCGCGCGCACGGGCGCCGAGGTGCGAACGCAGACCGCCAAGCTGACCGTCGATGCCTCATTTGATCCCTCCGACGATCGCCTCGGCGTGTCGGTCGCGATCGATGGCGACACGATCGTCGCCGGCGCTCTCTACGACAACGTCGTCCCGAACGTCGACCAGGGCTCTGCCTTCACCTTTGCGCGTACGGGCGCCGCGGCGCGCACGCCCACCGCGATGCTGACGGCCTCAGACGGCGCCGCGAACGACCAGCTCGGCAGCTCGGTCGCGATCGAGCGCGACGGGATCGTCGCCGGCGCCCCCGCAGACGCCGTCGGCGCCAACGTGGGGGAGGGCTCTGCCTACACGTTCGCGCGTACGGGCGCCGCGGCGCGCACGGAGACCGCGAAGCTGACCGCGGCAGACGGGGCCGCGGACGACGCCTTCGGCGGCTCGGTCGCGATCGAGGGCGACGCGATCGTCGCCGGCGCGCCCTCCGACGACGTCGGCGCGAACGCAGACCAGGGCTCGACCACGATCTTCTTCGCTCCGGCTCCCGTGCCGCCAGGGGCCGCCGATCCGGGTCCGGGTCCAGGTCCAGGTCCCGCGGTCACACCCGCCTCCGGCCCGGGTCCCGGAGTAACCACCGGTCCGGGTCCAGGTCCCGGGGTGGCGCCCGGTGCGTGCGCCAACATCAGGCGAGGGACGAACGCGGCGGAGACGCTGATGGGAACGCCCGCGGGGGACGCGCTGTTCGGGTTGGGAGGGCGCGACCTCCTCTCCGGCCTCGCAGGAGACGACTGTCTCTCCGGGGGTTCGGGCCCCGACTGGCTCGTGGGCGGCTCGGGCAGCGATCGCCTGCAGGGGGAGGGCGGAAACGACGTGGCGGTTGGCGGCCCCGGTCGCGACAGGTTGCTCGGCGGCAGCGGCAGTGACAGGCTCAGGGGCGACTCCGGCGACGACGTACTGTCCGGCGGCGCCGGCAACGACAAGCTCATAGGCAACGGCGGGCGCAATCGCTACTCCGCCGGCGGCGGTGATGACACGGTCAACGCGCGTAACCGCAGGCGCGAGTCCGTCGACTGCGGCCCCGGGCGCGACAAGGCGACCGTCGACCGCTCAGATCAGGTGCGCCGCTGCGAGCGCGTCAGCCGCAGGTAGTCAGCGGACGAGGCGGGCCGCGGTAGCGCCGCCCCGCCCGCCCATCTCGACTCGCACTTCGCCTGACCAGGGGCGGCAAGCCGGGAGCGAGGCGCCTTACCTCGCCCGCGATCCGGGGAAGCGCCCGGCTCGACCGCAGCGTCCCCGGATTGAGGACCGCCGGGTGGGCTCTTCGCCTTGGCCTCTCGCACCCGCACGCCCGAGCGCGCCGCGGACCGCACTTGGAGACGAATGCGGTGAAGGTCTCGAAGCCCCAGGAATGGACCCAGTCGATACCGGCCGACGGAGCCGGGGACAGGCCGACGCCGCGCTTCGAGAAGACGGCCTTGGCCAGGGCAGCAGCGGGAGGGCTCACGGATGGAGCCGTGGACCGTTGCGATTAGCCGGCTGGGGGTAGGGCGGTCGCAGGTTCAAATCCTGTCTCCCCCACTTAGGCCTGGACCCGCGGGTCCGCCAGTCCGGGCCGGGCCCGGCGATCCACGGCCACATCTCCAAACAGGGCTCGCGGCCGGCGCGCTACGCGGTCGTCGAGGCGTGCTGGAGCGCGGTCCGCCAGCCCCGGCCGCTGCGCGCCTTCTACGACCGCGTCCGCGCCCGCCGCGGCCACCAGGTCGCCGTGGTCGCCGCTGCGCGCAAGCTCGCGTGCCTGTTCTGGTGTCTGCTGACCCGCGAGGAGGACTACGCATTCGCCCAGCCGTCGCTGACGCGCAAGAAGCTGCGCCGGCTCGAGCTCGCCGCCGGCGCCCCACGCCATCAAGGCACGACCGGCATCTGGGCCGCCAGAGCGTCTCGTCGATCACGAAGTCTTCGCCGTAGTAGCGGCGCAGCGGCTCGACGCTCTCGCCCTTGATGGCACCGAAGAGCATCTCGTAGTAGGCGCGCTGCTGCGCCGGGTCGTTGAGCCGTCTGACAGGAGAGGGGATGA
Source organism: Solirubrobacterales bacterium (assembly GCA_038327685.1). Taxonomy (GTDB): domain Bacteria; phylum Actinomycetota; class Thermoleophilia; order Solirubrobacterales; family Solirubrobacteraceae; genus DASQFQ01. Next base: position 32,115 of record JBBQLH010000031.1, on the reverse strand, counting down.
CCTCGTGCTCGGCACTGTCGCCCAGCGTGCTCATGACGCCATCAACATCATCGCCCGCCTCGAAGCCGAAATGGCGGTTGACCAGGTCGTCCATCTGCTCGCGAGTCGAGCTCATCGCCGGAGCTCCTCTCGAGGGGTTAAGGGCCACCGATCATTGTCCGGCAGGCACGGTGGGCTGCTTTCCGTGCGGGCCGTACATGCGGGGCCGACCGACACGGCGCGCGACTGACAATCCAAGTCGACGATCACGATGCTGACGCCGGACGGCCCCGCCATCGGACGGCGTGGTCAGTTGCCGAGCGGGGTGACGAAGGTCGCGACGCCGAACGGGGCGACGGGTTCGTCGAACTCGTTGATGATCACATTCGCTCCGAAGAAGCCGACGAGCCTGAGCGTCTCGGAGCCGGTGTTCTCCCAACCGTGCTTGGCGAAGGCGGGTGCGACGGCGATCGCTCCCGCCGAGGCGGACCATTGCTGATCTCCGGCGGTCACCACACCCGTTCCCTGGAGGACGACGAAGACCTCCTCGGCCGTATGCGTGTGGAGCGCGATCCGCTTGCCGGGGTCGACCTCGAGATAGACGACCGTGTTCGGCGATTCGTTTTCCGCGCTGATCGGCAGCGCGATGCGCGCCTCTGCCGTCGGGTCGTCGCCGACCGAGAAGTCCGCGAGCGCGAGCTCGTCCAGCCTCGGAGCTGTCAGCAGCTCGCTGGTTGCCGTTGCGTGCATGACCTTCCTCTCTGGGTTGCGACCTATCTCGTAATAAGATAAATCTCACAATGAGATTTGCATATAAGGGAGGTGGCGACCGTTCGTCAAGATGACCTTCGCGGTAATCAGAAGGCGCGCACGCGCGCGGCGATCGTCGAGGCCGCTCAACGGCTGCAGGACGAGGAGGGGGAGCCTCCGACCGTCGCGCAGGTGGCCGAGGCGGCCGGAGTCTCTAGAGCCACGGCGTACCGCTACTTCCCCACGCAAGAAGCCCTCGTGGTCGAGGTGGCCGACATCACTCCGGACGTCGCGGCCACGGAGGCGGTGCTCGCCGAGTTGGCGACCGACGATCTCGAGCGGCGCCTGCTTCTCGTGCTCGACGCCTTCAACCCGGCCGTGCTCGCCAAGGAATCGCACTATCGGCGGGCGCTCTGGGTCTACCTGGACACCTGGCTGCGAGGCAATCGCAACGGCGACGAATCTCCCGTCGTGCGCGAAGGTCGACGCATGCGCTGGCTCGACCGGGTGCTCGAACCGCTGGACGACATGCCCGAGCAACAGAAGCGACGACTCCGGGCGGCCCTCGCTCTCACGATCGGGAGCGACTCGCTCGTGATTATGAAGGACGTCTGTCGACTCGACGACGACGAGGCTCTCGAGGTCCTGCGGTCGGCGGCGATTGCGATCCTTCGCGCAGGCCTGGCGGAAGTTCAAGAGGCCCCCTGAGCCACTGTTCTGCATTGGGCCCTGCAAAGCGGGGCCCTGTGGTTCGAACTCGCTTCAGACGTCCAGCGCGCAGCAGGACAGAGCCTCTCTATGGGGCCTGCAACTGCATCCCGCACTCGACCACGACGCCGGCGGCGCGGGGATTTCGGCGCGGTGACCGATCGCAGGCGACGTCGAGCGCCAGGGGCAGGCACCGGCCAGGCCGCGTCCGACCCGGAAAACGTGCTCCGCCGCGATCGGCTCCCGCGGCGCTCCTGCATTTTTGGACACGGGTTGCTGGCCGCGAGGGTCTGGCCGCTGTCCTCGTTCGAGAGGGCGGCCTTGGCCAGGGAACCGGGGACGGGGATGAGTGGGCGGAGCACTCGAGACGCGCGGCGCCGGTGCAATCGCGGGTCCCCACCGGTACGGCGCTCGAACAGTCCACTCACCTCGTGACGGCTGAGCGTAGGATCCGCGTCGTCGATGGCTGAGCACTTGCAGATGCAGCTCCGCGAGGAACGGCAGGCCGGTCCCGTCGAGGACCCCGTCGGCGCGCTCGTCGCGGTGATCCGGCCGATTCTTGCCAGCATCCTCGCCTCCATCGGCGCGCAGTACATGGCGGAGTACGAAAGCGACCGCGGGGCGATGCCGCTCCGGATGCTCGGGCGGCTGCGGAAGCAGGGCGACGGCGATACGGGGATCGCGTTCGAGTACGCGGTCCATGACGCCGTGCGGAACCGGAACGTCGTCGTACAGGAACGCGTTGCGGACGCGCTGACGAAGTGCCGGATCACGAAAGGTGACCCGCAGTCGATCCTCTTCGCGATCGAGAAGCAGGGCTCCCAACAGCTGATTGACACCGATTTCAGCTTGGTCACCGACGAGTCGCGGTGGCTCTCTGGAAAGCAAGGACAGCCGCCCAAGCTGAAGAACTACATGAATCAGCTCGCGGCGGCTTTCAGGCGCCCGACGACACGTCCGAACCTCCCACAGAGCATCCGCGGGCTGTGGAAGGCGGATCTGTTCCTCGGCTCCAGCGTGCCCGACCACTGGGTCGGGACGACGGTCAAGTACAACGCCTCGCACCTCGAGGCGGCGCCCGGCCTGCGCATTGCGATCGTGCCGACGCAGTCGGGCCGCGGCGACGCGATCCGTTTTGACCACATGAAGAACCTCGTGATCTGTCCGGTCCCACACGACGCGAGCTTCATGCAGACCTTCCACGAGGGTTGGCGCATCGCACAGGCGCTTTGCGAGACGGATTTCCAGATGCCGAAGGACGTGGACATTCCGAACCCCCTGCAACGCGAGGCCGCGCGCGTATTTGCCGAGCGCCGCGACTTCGCGATCGGCGAGGTCATCCAGGCGACGGAGAAGTTCGCGCAGCCGCACCTCCTCGAAACGAAGACAGAGAGTGTCGCCACGGCGTCGTTCCAAGCGGGGGACGAGCCGGACACCCGGATGATCGTCGGACCGTTCCCGTTGCAAACTTGACGCGAGGCGACCGGCAACGCGGGGCACGCCGAACGGATCGACAAGTCCTGACTGGCGTCGTTCCCACCGCCCGAACGCTGAGCATGCGCGGGGATCCGCGCACTCCGCGCACTCGGCGTGCACAGGCTCTTGGCTTCGCGCGTGAGGGGAGCAGCGGCAGCCAGCCGCAGCGCAGCCGAGTTCGGCCATCGCCACCGCCGGCGCGGTGCGGAGCCGGCCTATGCAGATCGACGACCGAACTTTGTTGACAATTGCAGCTAAGTATCAGATACTTATCTGCGAATGCGGCTTCGGGATCGACCACTGCTCGTCGACGGCGTCGACCGCCACCTCTACGTCGAGCGTCCGGTACTGGAGGAGGCGGTCGAGAGGCCGCTGCTCGCAGGCCGCAACGTGCTGTTGCTCGGCGAGCCGGGCGCGGGCAAGAGTACGCTGATGCGCCGCATCGCCGCGCGCCTGCGCAATCTCGAGCGCCCCGTCGCATGGGTTAACGCGGCGCCTGCCGACGACGCGGCGTCGTTCCTCGACCTCGTCAACGATGCGCTCGGCGACGATGCACAGCGAGAAACCGCGACGGCGCGGGAGCCCCTGAGCACGGCAGGGAGCCTACTGGTCGCGGCGCGTCGGCTGGGTCGCTCGCGGCCGGCTACGGTCGTGGTAGACGGCCTTCTGGACGCGCAGATCGGCTTCGACGTGTTCGGCCGGCTGCGCGACGAGCTATGGCAGGCCGGGCACGCTTGGCTGGTCGCGGTCCGTCCGCGGGACTCGGGCGCGCTGCGCACTCCGCCAGCCGACGCCTTCTGGGGCACCATCGTGGAGATCCCCCCGCTCGACCTTGACGAGGCGACCGCGCTCCTGCGGCGCGGCCTCGACGACGACGAGTACGCCCGCGTGGATCGGGACCGTCCGATCGCTGGGATCTTTCCCCGGGCACTGATCCGCGAGGCCGAGGGCCGGCTGAGCGTGAACACGGACGCATGCGCCGTGGCTGGCGGCGAGCTCGAGCGCCGCGCCTCGCGGCTAGGGCGCAGCGAGGGCTTGGCCATGATCGAGCTGGTCGGGCTCGGCCGGCCGGTCAGCGCTCACGATCCCGAGCTGCTCGAGCGCCTGGAATGGTCGCGGCCCTACGCGCAGCGCATCCTCTCCCACCTGGAGACGGCCGGGCTCGTGCGTTCGATCCCGGAGCGCGGCGGCGAGCGGGCCGGCCGCCCCCGCAAGCTCTACGAGCCCAACCCCGCCGCGACGTGAGCCTGCGCGAGATCCACCAGCGGCGGGTGTTCGACGACGCCACGACCGACGAGCGCCGCGCCCGCGTCTACGTCCGCTCTGGGGAGTTTGGGCTCGACGAACCGCGCTCGGACATCGAGCTGATGGACGCGCTCGTCAACCACGACTCGCCGCAACGCGTCCACGTCGTCGGACCCAGCGGAGCCGGCAAGACGAGCCTGATCCTCAAGGTCGTCGGCGACCTGGCTCGGCGCGAGCTCCCCATCCAGCATGAGGTACTTATCCTGCGCGTCGGAGACCGCCCGGAGAGCCTGACCAGCCCCGAGGCCGTGATGAAACTGGTGCTCGACACAATCGCCGTCGAGAACCACCGCTTCGCCAATGTCGACCCGCAGATCCTGCAAGACGCGAGCGCCGACCAGCGCACCCACACCCCGACGCAAGTGGAGCACCGCGCCGGCCTGACCGCGCCGGTCGCCAGCTACTCGGCCAGCCTGCGCGAGGCTTACGACACGGCCGGCTTCGGGCAGAATCCCGCCCGTGTGCGCCACGACCTCGAGGACGTCCTCGGACAAGTCAAGGCCGCCGGATACCGGCCCGTGCTGGTGCTCGACGACACCGAGAAGTTCGTCAGCCCCGGCTCGGACGGCAAGCTCGACACCGCGTCGGTCGAGAACCTCTACCACCACGGCGTTCGTGTGCTCGGCGAGCTCCAAGTCGACCTGGTGGTGGCCATGCACCCGCGCTTCGAGCAGGTCGACCGCGTACTAGAAGTCGTCGAACGGCTCGCGATGACGCAGATCGCCGTGCCCGAGCTTCCCGCCGAGGCCGAGCCGCCCGCCCTGCGGGCAATCCTCGAGCGCCGCATGCAGCGTGACGAGATCGACGGGGAGCTAGAGGACGTCATCACACCCGCCGCCGTGGAGGACTTGCAGGTGCTTTACCACGACCGCGACCGCGATCTCCGGTCGGTCCTCAAGGTCGCCCACTCCGCCGCCGGGCACGCTGTCGCCCGGGACGCGACCTTGATCGAGGGCCGCGACGTGCGCGGCTCGCTTGTGCAGGAGATGCCTTGATCAGCCGGTAGTGGCAGCCGATCCATTCGGCTTTTCCATCGGCGACGATCTGGACGCCTCCGCCCTTCAGGCGCTCGAGCTGTGTGGCCCCTGATCAGGCAGCAGGGCGAACAGGCCGCCGTCGTCGTTCGAGAAGACAGCTTTGGCCAGGGCACCAGCCGGAGGGCTCACGGGTGGGCGTCGTCACGGACCGTGGCGAACCCGTCTGAAAGAGTCACGCCTCCGCCTCCCCACACTGGTTCCTGACGCCGAAGCCCGACGCTACCGAAACCTGGATCATCGCCACCAGGGCCAACTGGTCGAGGGAGGGGGGCCTCTCCATCATGGGCGTCGCTGGCGGGCCCGGACCCCCTCGCCCTTCCCCGCGGAAAATTTTATTCCTGCCGTCGCTCGATTGAAACGAGTCAGGGCGATTCAGGCTCGAACGCGAACTCGATCATGTCGCCGTCTTCACCCGGCAACCGCATGACGAAGCCCTCATCGCGCATCGCCGCGTCTACCTCAACCACCGTGGTGTCCAGAAGCGACAGCAAAGCGGCGTCGTCCACACCCTGATGCTCGCGGACGGCTTCCACCAATTCATCCACGAACGCGTCCCCGTTGAAGCGATAGGCCGTCCGGAGCAGTTCGGTCACCAGCTCCTCAGGCGCTCCAGCGGCGCGCGCCAGCATGACGGCGTTCAACCACGAACCGATGGCGACTCGATGGAGAACGGCGCTGATGATCGCCGACTCAAGTCCATCCTCAGGCTCCTCGCGTTGGTTCAGCTCGAAGAGACTCAGCCGGAACCAGGCTTCGGCGCAGAGCGCGTCCATCTCCAATGCCTGCGCTACGAGCTGCTCGGCCTCCTCGATCGACATGTCGCCTTTGGCGCCCGTGAAGTCCACACGCTCCGCCAGAGCTAGCGCGTCGGCCGCTGCTCGCTGTTGCGTATCACCAGCCAGCGCGCGGATCCGCGGAAGTATCAGCCGCTTGAGTCGCCACTCCGCGCGCTCTGGTCCCACTTCGGAGGCGAGATATCGGTCGAGCTGCTCTTGCGCCTCGGCGTACCGGCCCGAGAAGAGCAGTGCATCCGCATAGAGCGCCATTCTCAGCTCTTCCGCGCCCATCGCCACCGCTTGCGCGTAGTGCTCTGCCGCCTCAGCGAAGTCGCCTGACTCGAACAGAACGCCGGCAAGGTCAGAATGAAAGTACGCCCGGCTGCCATACGCGGGGTCTATTTCGAGCGTCCGCCGGAAGGCCGCGACCGCGCGCGCGGCGTCTCGGCCCCCGCGGTGGAGCATTGCGAGGTTGTAGGCCGCAGCGCCAGCGGCGCTACGGTCACCCCGAGCCTCAGCGCGCTCCAGGATGCGCTCGCTGACCTCCGTGGCGAGCCGGCGCTCTTCCACGCTGAGACGACTCGTCCGTGACGCGGTCACCGTCTGGATCACGAACGCCACGATTCGCGCGTCGTCCGCTCCGGGGTCCGCGTGCCCCCTCGCGTCGAGAGCGTCGGCGAGATGAAGGGCATCCATCAGGCGTCTGCTCCGTGCCATCGCTCCGGCGAGCGTGAAGGCAACGTCGTAGTCTAGGATCGTCCGGCTCGAACCGGCGGTAGCTGCACCGACCTGTGCTGCGAGATTCGTTTGACCGACACGTGCGAGCACAGTGGCAATGGCCACGGCGATGTTTGAAGCGAGCGCCGCGGGGTCTTCGGAGGCGGCCGCGTCATGGTCGAGCGTCACGCTCGCTACGTCGGCGAGCGAGACGACGGTCGCCGTCGAGCCAATGAGGATCGACGGCTGGCCTGCGGCTGGGGCGGAGGCCTCAACCGAGATGAGCTCGGCCACAGGATTGAGCGCGGCGCGAAGCGCGAAGACATTTCGATAGACGCTGCCCTCGTCGGCATCAGCACTGCCACTGACCAAGAACCTGAGCGGGAGAGCCAGCTCCGGCGACCGAAAGGCGACGAAGCCCCGTACTCCCGCCGCGAGATCGCTCGGCGTGGATGGACTCCATTCGTCCGGCTCTGCCAGTTCAAACCTGACGGTCTTTGTGACCGGGGGCGGCTCGCCGCGAATGGCGACGTGCGGGTCGTACGCATGGAACCAGCGGGCGAAAAGGCGTCCCGATGGCGCGTGGTAGAGCACGACCAAAACCGGCAGAGCGAGCGACCGGTAGTAGTCGGCCAGCTCCCGGCGGAAGCGGATCGACCGGAGTGCTACGGCGAGATCTCGCTCGTCGGTGGCCTTGAGCTGAGCATGAAAGCTGAGCCCCGTCGCGTTGCCGTCCGCATCGAAAATCTCGACAGTCTCGTCAAGGCCATAGTCGGGGTTGAGCGGACGATGCACCCAACCAGCCGGCAGGGCGTCGGCGAAAGCGCGCCGTGACAGCTCTTCAAGTTCGTGCTCACGGGGTCGCTTCGGCACGATCGCCCACTGTATGCCGCGAGCGGTCAGGTGTCGAAGGAGAGGACGCTCGCATCGTCGGCTATTGGCCGCGAGGGTCTGGCCGCTGTCCTCGTTCCTCGACATCGGCCAGGGCGACGCGACGCTCCTGCAGCGCGATGGCGCGTCGCTGCTCGTCGACACCGGGCCACCCGGCGGCCCGATACTGCGCCGGCTCACCGAGGCCGGGGTCGAGCGGCTCGACGCGCTGGTGCTCACCCACGCGCAGTTGGACCACGAGGGGATGGCGCTGGCGGTCATCCGCGCCTTCCGCCCACGGCTGGTGCTCGACGGCGGCGCCGGCTGGCCGACGCCGGTCCAGCGCGGGCTGCCCGCCACGCGCGTGCGCACGATCGCCGCACGAGCGGGGCAGCAGCTCGCGCTCGGCGGCATCCGGCTGCGTGTGCTGTGGCCGCCGCCGCCCCCGCCTGGCTGGCGGCCGGAGGGCGACCCGAACAACCGGGCGATCGTGGCGATCGCGAGTGCTGGCCCGTTCGACCTGCTGCTGACGGCCGATGCGGAGTCGGACGTGACCGGGGCGCTCGACCTGCCCGCCCTCGAGGCGCTCAAGGTTGCCCACCACGGGAGCGACGACCCGGGCCTCCCGGCACTCCTCAAGCGCATCCGCCCGGGCTTCGCGGCGATCGAGGTCGGGCGCCACAACACCTACGGACACCCGACGCCGGGAACGCTCGCCGAGCTCCGCAGGAGCGTGCCGCAGGTGGTGCGCACCGACCGGGACGGCACGGTTCGACTGCACGTCATGGGCGCCGACGCTCGCGTGGAGCGGCGCCAGTGAGCCCGGCGCCGGTCTCGACCTCGCCCGGTTCTAGACTCGGCCGCCGTGCCCCTGTTCAAGCCTGCCTACCTCGTGCTCGGCGACGACCACGGTCGCATCGCCGAGCGGCGCGCGAAGCTGCGCGCGGTCGCGGAGGAGGAGAGTGGCGTGGGTGGCGTCGAGGTGCTCGCGGGCGACGCCTGCACGGCGGACGCGGTGATCGGCGCCCTGACGACGATGAGCTTCGCGATGGGCCGCCGCTTCGTGATCGCCGACGGCGTCGAGCGCTGGAAGGACGCCGACGCCGAGGCGGTCGCCGCGGCGATGGCCGGCATGGACGGCGAGACGCTGACCCTCGCCCTGTTCGGCCGCGAGGAGGGGCGCTACAAGGTTCCCGACGGGCTGCGCAAGGCGGTCGAGGCGGCAGGGGGCGTCGTCGCCGAGGAGGGGGCGGTCAAGCCTTGGCACCTTCCGGGCTGGGTCCAGGCGCGCGCCCACGAGCTTGGCCTCGAAATCGACAAGACCGGTGCCACCGCGCTGATCGCGCAGGTCGGCGACCGCCAGCAGCGGCTACTGCGCGAGCTCGAGAAGCTCGCGCTCGAACACGGCCAGGACGCCGCGATCGGTGTGGCGGAGGTGGAGGCGTCGAGCGCGTCCTCGGCGGAGCGGAAGGCGTGGACGCTCGCGGACGCGCTGGTGGCCGGCGACGAGAAGGGCGCGATGCGCGCGCTCGTCGAGCTGCGCGGTCAGGGCGAGCGCCTCCCGGGCCTGCTCTACCAGATCGTCCGCCGGCTCCGGGACGCCGTCGCGATCGCCGAGGCCCTCGCGGCCGGCCAGGCTCCCGCCCAGGCCCGCCGGACGCTGCGGATGCCGCCGAAGGCGGCCGAGCGATTCATGGCCGACGTCGCCAAGCGCGACGTCGAGGCGTTCCGCCGGGCGCTCGAGGTGATGGCCGACCTCGAGCTCGAGAGCCGCGGCGGCGGCGCGAGCGGCGGCGCACTCAGCGAGGAGACGCAGGCCGTGCGGGCGCTGCTGGCCGCCGCGGCATAGCGCGCGCGAACGGCGCCGGCCTCGCGGTCGACACCCGCGTGTTCGAGGCGGCACCGAATCGCGGCACTGTCCTGCCTAGGTGGCGCAGAGCGACAGCAGGGCAGGACGGCGGCTCGGAATGCCGGAGTGGCCGGCCCCGTGCGCTACGCGGAGATGCTGCTGCGCAGCTTCGACGCGCGCGACTTCTTGCGGGCGCCGGAGTTCTTGTGCAGCGCGCCGCGCTTCACGGCCTTGTCGACCGTGCGCACGAGCTGGAGGTGCTCGGCGTCGGCGGTCTCGGCCTCGCCGGCCTCGACGGCGGCCTGCAGGCGCCGGAAGTACGTCTTGACGGCGGACGTGTAGCGGCGGTTCTCGAGCCGCTCGCGCTCCGTGCGCAGGATCCGCTTTTTCTGGGAGGCGATGTTGGCCATTACGTGGAAGCGCCGCGGACTCGAACGGACCGGCCGCGGCGGCGCCTACTATAGCGGCCCGCGTGCCACAGCCGGCCACCCCACCCGCCCGGCGGATCGCGTTCAACACGGTCATCTTCTCGATCGCGACGGGCCTGTCGAGGGTCGCCGGGCTCGTGCGCGAGGTGGTCGCGTCGAGCTACTTCGGGACCTCCGGTCCCTTCTCCGCCTTCACGATCGCCTTCCAGGTGCCGAACCTGCTGCGCGCGCTCGTCGCCGACTCCGCGCTGAGCGCGGCGTTCGTCCCCGTCTTCACCGAACTGCTGGAGCAGAAGAAGCGAAAAGACGCGTTCCAGCTCGCCGGTGCACTGTTCGGGCTGATCCTCGTGGTGCTCGGCGTGATCACGGCGCTCTTCATCTTCATCGCGCCGTACGTCATCCCGCCGATCACGGGCGACAAGTTCAGCTCGGAGCTCGACCACCTGACGGTCGGGCTGTCGCGCGTGATGTTCCCGATCGTCGTGCTGCTGGGGCTCAACGGGCTCGTCGTCGGGATCCTCAACGCGTACGACCACTTCGCGATCCCGGCGATCGCGCCGGTGGTGTGGAACTTCGTGATCATCGCCGGGCTCGTCCTGCTCAAGCCGCTGTTCCACGGCCCCAACCAGGTCTACGCCTACGCGCTCGGCGTGCTCGCCGGCACCGTCGTGCAGTGGGGCATGTGCCTGCCGGTGCTGCGGCGCGTCGGCTTCGAGCTCCGGATCTCGTTCAACTTCCGGGACCCGCGCATCCGCCAGGTGCTGCGGCTGATGCTGCCGGTGACGATCGGCCTCGGCCTGATCAACTTCAACCTGCTGATCAACTCGGTCCTCGGCTCGCTGGTCAGCGAGGCGGCGCCCGCGGCGATCGACCGCGCGTTCCGGCTCTACATGCTCCCCCAGGGCGTTTTCTCCGTCGCGGTGGCGACCGTCCTGTTCCCGACGATGTCGCGCTTCGCCGCCCGCCGAGACCTCGACGGCCTCCGCCGCGCGAGCGGCAACGGGGTGCGGATGATCGCGCTGTTCCTGATCCCGGCCGCGGTCGGGACCGCGGTGCTGGCGGAGCCGCTCACGCGCCTCGTCTACCAGCGCGGGCAGTTCGGGGCGGCGTCGACGGACTCGGTGAGCGAGGCGCTGTTCTGGTTCTCCTTCTCGATGCCGTTCTCGGGCGCGAACCTGCTGCTCACGCGCACGTTCTTCTCGCTCCAGCGGCCCTGGGTCCCGACCTCGCTCGCTGGCGTGACGCTGCTGATCAACGCCGGGGTGTCGGCGGCGCTCTACAAACCGCTCGGGATCGCCGGCGTCGTGATCGGCACCGCCGTCGCGAGCGCCGCGATGACGCTCGGTCAGGCCTACCGCCTGCGGCTCGAGCTGCGGGGGTTCGAGATCGGTCGCACGCTGCGCGGCGTGGTTTTGATGCTGGCCGCCGCGGCGCTGCTCGGCGCCGTCGCGTACTTCGGCTGGCAGGCGCTGGAATCGGCGCTCGGCACGTCGCTGCTCGCCCAGTTCCTGAGCGTGACGGTCGCGCTCACGGTGGCGAGCGCCGTCTACATCGCCACGGTGATCGCGATGCGCATCCCGGAGGCGCGGCAGATCGCGGGGATCGTGCAGCGCAGACTGGGGAGAGGCGCCTCGTAACCTGTCCTGGCCCCCATGTCGGACCAGGCCCACATCCGGAACTTCTCGATCATCGCCCATATCGACCATGGGAAGTCGACGCTGGCCGATCGCATCCTCGAGACCACGCACACGGTCGACCCCCGCTCGATGCGCGCGCAGGTGCTCGACTCGATGGACCTCGAGCGCGAGCGGGGGATCACGATCAAGGCCCAGGCGGTGCGGGTCTTCTTCACCTCCAAGGACGGCGAGACCTACCAGCTGCAGCTGATCGACACGCCGGGCCACGTTGACTTCACCTATGAGGTCTCGCGCTCGCTCGCCGCCTGCGAAGGCGCGCTGCTGGTCGTCGACGCCTCACAGGGCGTCGAGGCGCAGACCGTCGCGAACACCTACCTCGCCGTCGACTCCGGGCTCGAGCTGATCCCGTGCCTGAACAAGATCGACCTGCCGGGCGCCGAGCCCGAGCGCGTGGCCGAGGAGATCGCCGACCTGATCGGCGAGCAGCCCGACGAGGTCCTGCGGATCTCGGCGAAGACCGGCGCCGGCGTGGCCGAGGTGCTCGAGGAGCTGATCGCGCGCGTGCCGCCGCCGTCCGGCGACCCCGCGGCGCCCCCGCGCGCGCTCATCTTCGACTCCGAGTACGACCAATACCGCGGCGTCATCGCGTACATCCGGGTGGTCGACGGCACCTTCACCAAGGGCGAGGCGATCCGCGCGATGGTGGCCGGCACCCAGGCCGACATCGATGACATCGGGTTCTTCACGCCCGCGATGACGCCCGTCGAGGCGCTCTCGGCGGGCGAGGTCGGCTACCTCATCACCGGTATCAAGGACGTCACGAGCCTGCCCGTCGGCGACACCCTGACCTCCCGCGCGAACCCCGCGATCGAGCCGCTGCCCGGCTATCGCGAGGTCAAGCCGATGGTGTTCTGCGGGCTGTTCCCGATCGAGTCCAACCAGTTCGAGGAGCTCCGCGACGCGCTCGAGAAGCTCTCGCTCAACGACGCCGCGCTGTTCTGGGAGCCCGAGAACTCCGACGCGCTCGGCTTCGGCTTCCGCTGTGGCTTCCTCGGCCTGCTGCACATGGACATCGTGCGCGAGCGGCTCGAGCGCGAGTACGACGTCGAGCTGATGGCGACGATGCCGTCGGTCGAGTTCGCACTCACGCTCACCGACGGCAGCGAGCGCACCGTCCACAACCCGACCGACATGCCCGACCCGGCGCGCATCGCCGAGGTCCGCGAGCCCGTCGTCCGGGCCTCGATCCTCGCGCCGAAGGACTACATCGGCCAGATCATGGAGCTCTGCCAGGAGCGCCGCGGCGAGCACCAGGGCATGCACTTCCTGTCGGCCGAGCGCGTGCAGATCACCTACGACCTGCCGCTGGCGGAGATCGTCCTGGACTTCTTCGACCAGCTGAAGTCGCGCACCCGCGGCTACGCCTCGCTTGACTACGAGCCGACCGGGATGAAGCCCTCCGACATGGTCAAGCTCGACGTCCTCCTCGCCGGCGACCCGGTCGACGCGCTCTCGATGATCGTGCACCGCGAGAAGGCCTACGAGGCCGGGCGCGCGCTGGTCGAGCGCCTGCGCAAGCGGATCCCGCGCCAGCAGTACGACGTGCCGATCCAGGCCGCGGTGGGCGCCAAGATCATCGCTCGCGAGACGGTCAAGGCCTTCCGCAAGGACGTCACGGCCAAGTGCTACGGCGGTGACATCTCGCGCAAGCGCAAGCTGCTCGAGCGCCAGAAGGAGGGCAAGAAGCGCATGAAGCAGGTCGGGCGCATCGAGGTCCCCCAGGACGCGTTCCTCGCCGTGCTGGAGCTGGACGGCGACTAGCTGTAAGACCCAGGAGCCCGTCGAAGAAGTCGGCACGCCCGGACGTGGCCGATCCGCGGCGCCCTGTCTCGGCCAGAGGCCTCGCCACCGGTTCGCTCGGCCACTCGAGAGATCTCCGACGGACTCCTAGCTCGGCGCCGGGCCGGGCGCGCCGGGCATTTCCGGCCCCGGCATCTGATCCTGCGGCGGCTTGACCGCGGCCGGGATGTTCGGGTGGTGCTTCGGCGGCGGCGGCGGATCGCCCGGCGGATCGTCCGGCGGCACCGGCGTCTCGGGCGCGGGCGGTTCGGGCGTCGCGGTGGGCTCAGGGGTCGCGGTCGGCTCCGGCGTGGCCGTGGGCTCAGGCGTCACGGTCGGGTCGGGCGTCGCCGTCGGCTCGGGAGTGGCCGTGGGCTCAGGGGTGGCCGTCGGCTCGGGCGTGACGGTCGGCTCGGGCGTCGGGGTCGGCGTCGGACCGGGGCCCGGGCCGTCGGGCGCGCCGGGCGGCCTGCCCGCGATCGGTGCCTCGGGCGCGGGTGGCGGCGCGACGCCGCGGGCCGGTGTCGTGGGCGCGGCCTGGGGGACGTCGGGCGGCGCGACGACGGGCGGGGAGGCGGGCTGGGTCGCGCCCGGCACGACGGCCACCGGCAGCGGCGCGGGGACGACCCCGGCGCCTGGCGTCGTCGGCACGATGGGCGGCGAGGGGATCCGCTTGGGCCCGGCCTGACCGCGCAGATCGAAGTTCGAGCCGCCGCCGCCGCCGCTGCCACCCTGGCTCCCGGCGCCGAACGTGCCGGTGGCGCCGCCGGTCGTCGGCACGACCGCGGGGCGGAAGGTCTGGAGCGCCTCGCGGGCCGCGCGCAGCGGGTCGTCGGCGCGCCGGCGCTCGCGCTGGACCGGGCGCTGCTGCGCCGGTGCTTGCCGCTCGGGGGCGGGCGTGCGCAGCTGGACGTCGCCCTGGCGGCCGCCTATCACTCGGCCTGGCCAATCGCCGTTGACGAACGGATTGACGACCGCGATCAGCAGGAGCGGCACCGCGACCAGCCAGCCGATGACATTCAGGGCCGCGAGAGCCTTAACACGACCGGTCATCTGAACGTCAGTGTTCCACGGTTTGCGGCGGCGCAACCACCCTTTTGGCCGGATAGGCTCCCCAACCCGCAGACCAGGAGGAGAATTGGCGCTCAACACGGACGCCGTGGGCAAGACCTATCCGCCCGTGACCTATGCGGTCGGCCGCGAGAAGGTGCGCGAGTTCGCCTCCGCCGTCGGTGAGGACAGCGAGTTGCACCACGACCCTGACGCGGCGCGCGCGGCCGGCTACGCCGACGTCGTCGCCCCGCCGATGTTCGCCGTCGTCTATTCGAGCCGCGCGCTCGTGACCGCCCTCTTCGACCCCGAGGTCGGCATCGACTTCGCGCGCATGGTCCACGGCGGCCAGGAGTTCGTGTGGGGCCCGCCGGTGGTGGCCGGGGACGAGATCGCCACCGAGCTCGAGGTCAAGGACGCCGCCGACCGCGGCGGGCTCAGGTTCTACGTCTTCGAGAGCCGATCGACCAACCAGGACGGCGAGACGGTCTGCACCGGCACCTGGACCAACATCGTCCGATGACCGAGCTCGCACCCGGACAGGCGCTGCCCGAGCTCAAGGTCACGCCCGACAAGTTCCTCACCACCCGCTACGCGGGCGCCTCCGGCGACTTCAACCCGATCCACATCGACGACGAGTTCGCCCAGTCGGTCGGCCTCCCGGGCCGGATCCTCCACGGCCTCTGGATGATGGCCCAGGTCGCGCGCGCCGTCAGCGCCGCCGGCGACGGCCCAGACGCCCTGCGCAGCCTCTCGGTCCAGTTCCGCGGCATGGGCTTCCCCGAGCAGGAGCTGTCGGTGAGCGCGACCGTGACGGACGTCGCGGACGATGTCGCGACCGTCGAGGCCGAGGCGTTCCAGGACGGGCGGCGCATCATCCGCAAGGGCCAGGCCACGCTGCGAGTGGGCTGACCGCCGCCCTTCTTACAATCGACGGGATGTTGTCATCCCGTCAGGAGCTGCTGCTGGGCAAGGTGGTCGACCTCTTCGCCGAGGCCGGCCAGCCCGTGGGCTCCAAGGCGCTCGCCTCCGACGAGGACATCGGCTACGGCTCCTCGACCATCCGCAACGAGCTCGCGGTACTCGAGGAGCAGGGGCTGCTCGCCCACCCGCACACCTCCGCGGGGCGCGTGCCGACGGACGCCGGCTACCGCTACTTCGTCGACCACATCCTGCCCCAGCGCCGCTCGACCGCCGTCGAGCCGCGCGTGGTCGAGCTGACGCTCGCCCGCCGCGAGGTCGACGAGGCGATGCGGGTGACGACGGAGACGCTGTCCCAGGTCACGAACCTGCTGGCGATCGTCTCGGCGCCCCCGATCGCCACCACCACGATCCGCCATGTCGAGGTGCTCGCGCTCCAGCCGCAGGTCCTGATGGTCGTGATCATCACCTCCACCGGCGGCGTCTCCAAGCGCATCTTCGCCTTCGAGGAGCCGGTCGACCCCGGGCTCGCCGAGTGGGCCGCCGCGTACCTCAACGAGCAGCTCGTCGGCATGGGCCTCGGCGCGCGGATGCTGCACTCGCGGCTCGAGGACCCGACGCTGCCGCCGACCGAGGGCGCGTTCATCACGCGCCTCGCGCCGGCCTTCACCGAGCTCGCCGAGACCGCCGGGGAGACCCTCTACGTCGACGGCGCAGCACGGCTGCTGTCGGAGTACCGCTTCCAGGACCTCCCGCAGCTCAACGCCGTGATGGAGATGCTCGAGCGCCGCGTGACGCTGCTGGGCGTGCTCTCCGATGCGCTCGCCGAGCGCGGCCTCTACGTCCGCATCGGACAGGAGAACTCGATGCCCGCGCTGCGCGGGCTGTCGCTCGTGGCCGCCAACTACGGCCTGCCCCAGCGCAACCTCGGCACGGTCTCGGTGATCGGGCCGACGCGCATGGACTACGCCGTTGCGATGCGCTCCGTCCGCGCCGCCGCGCTCCAGCTCTCCCGCTTCGTCGAAGACGTCTACACGGACTCATAGATGGCACGCGACTACTACGAGACGCTCGGGGTCGACCGGGGCGCCGACGACGCGCAGGTCAAGAAGGCCTTCCGGCGGCTCGCGCGCGAGCTGCACCCCGACGTCAACGCCCATGACCCGGACGCCGAGGAGAAGTTCAAGGAGGCCGCGGCCGCCTACGAGGTGCTCTCGGACCCCGAGCGCCGGCGCCTCTACGACGCCTACGGCGAGGAGGGCCTGCGCGGGCGCGGCTACGCGCCCGACATGGACGCCTTCGGCTCGGTCTCGGACCTCTTCTCGGCGATCTTCGGCCAGGGTGGCTTCGAGGCCGCGTTCGGCGGTGGCGGCGGCCGCCGCGGCCGGGCCGGCGGGACCCAGGGCGGTGACGTCGTCGCCGCGGCGACGATCGACCTCGCCGACTCCGCGCGCGGCATCGAGGTCGAGGTCGCCTTCGAGGCGGCTGCGCTGTGCTCGATCTGCCACGGCAACGGCGCCGAGCCGGGCACGCCGATCGTGGCCTGCACGACCTGCGGCGGCACTGGCCAGCACCAGCGCGTGGCGCGTACCGCGTTCGGCCAGCTCGTGCGCACCGCGATCTGCGACACCTGCGGCGGCGACGGCCGCGTGCCCGAGACGCCCTGCCACGAGTGCGACGGCGCTGGGCTCGTGCGGGAGCGCCGACGCGTGGCCGTCGACATCCCTCCGGGCATCGCCGACGGCCAGCGCATCCGGCTGACGCGGCGCGGTCACGCGGGGGAGAACGGCGGCCCGGCCGGCGACCTCTACGTCGTCGTGAGGGTGCGCGAGGACGGGCGCTTCCTGCGCGACGGCGAGGACCTGATCACGGTCATCGACGTCGCGGCGCCGCTGGCGGCGCTCGGCACCACGGTCGAGGTCCCGACCTTCGACGGGCCGGTCCCGGTCGAGGTCCCGGCGGGCACCCAGCCTGGGGAGACGATCCTGCTGCGCGGCCGCGGCATGCCGCCGCTCTCGCGCGGCCGCACCGGCGACATCCGGGTCGTGGTCAACGTGGCGACCCCGCGCCGCCTCACGCGCGCGCAGCGCGACCTGCTCGAGCGCTTCGCCGAGACGATCACGGAGGACAACAGCCGCTCCGACGAGGGGATGCTCGCCAAGCTCAAGCGGGTGCTCGCCGGGTGATCCGGCTCGCGGTGCGCGTGCCGCGCGCCGCTGCGGAGATCGTGCTGGCCGAGCTGCTCGAGCTCGTGCCCGGCGGGTTGGAGGAGTCCGACGTGTCCGAGAGCGTGGTCGAGTACGCGCTCTACGGAGCGGCGGGCGAGCTGCCGGACCTGCCGGCGCTGCGCGCGGCGGCGGGCGACGTCGTCGTCGACGTCTCGAGCTCCGAGGTCCCCGACGACTGGGCCGACCGCTGGAAGGCGTGGCACCGGCCGGTCGACGTCGCCTGGCGCTTCCGCCGTCTGCGCGTAAGGCCGCCGTGGGAGGAGGCGCTGGCGGAGGGCTCGGGAATCGACCTCGTGATCGATCCCGGCCAGGCGTTCGGCACGGGCGCGCACCACACGACCCGGCTGTGCCTCGAGCTGCTGCTCGAGCTCGACCCGGGCGGCGCGCTGGCCGACTGGGGCTCGGGCAGCGGCGTGCTCGCGATCGCCGCGGAGCGGCTCGGCTACGCGCCGGTGCTCGCGGTCGATGTCGAGCCGGCCTCGCTCGAGACCTCGGCCGAGAACGCGAAGGTCAACGGCGCGGTGGTCGAGGTGCGGCGCGTCAACCTGCGGCGCGACCCGGCCCCGTGGGCGCCGACCGTGACCGCCAACCTCGTGCGGCCGCTGCTGCTCGACGTCGCGCGGCTGCTCGAGCGCCCACCCGAGCGGTTGATCGCCTCCGGGTTGCTGCGCGCGGAGGCCGACGAGGTGGCCGGGGCGTTCGCCGCCCACGGGCTGCACGAGCGCGACCGCCGCTTTGGTGGCGAGTGGGCCGCCGTGCTGCTCGGGCGCTAGCCCTTCAGCCCGGCGACGAACGCGTCGCCGGTCCCGGCGTTCGCCTCCACCACCGAGCGGGCGCGCAGGCACAGCTTCAGCCGCCGCGGCGCGACCGCCCGGTCGACCCGCACGGGCTCGCCGTCGCCGGACAGCCAGATCAGGTCGAGCGGGAAGCGCATCGTGAACGTGTGCACGGAGCGACAGCGGGGGATGTGGAGCGCCAGGCGCTCGGGCATCGCGTCGAGGCGTGCCAGGCCCTTCATGCGGGCGGGGCGGGTGCGCGCCTCGGCGAGCCGCAGGCCGCCGGCCAGGTCGCGGCCCGGCAGGTCGTCGAGCCGCGGGCAGGCCGCGTCCGGCTCAGCCGATGCAGAACTCGCAGCCACCGCCGCCGCCTCCACCGCCGCCTCCACCACCGCTCGGGGCGGGGGCCACGGGCGCGGCCGGCGTGGGCGCCGCCGGAGCCGGATCTACGTGTGTGCGTGGCGCGGGGACGCGACGGCGGGCGGCGCGGCGTGCGGCGGCGCGACGGCGCGCGGCGCGGGCCTTGCGACGGGCCGCGCGGGCGCGGCGGGCCGCGGTGCGCGCGTGCCGGGCGGCGCTGTTCTCCTGGGCGAGCACGGCGCCGCGCTGGTCGGAGAAGGCCTGCTGCAGTCGCTTGGCCTCGGCGCTCGCGGCGCCCGAGGCGACGGGCGGGGTCGGCTCCGGGGTCGGCTGGACGGTCGCCGACGTGCGCGGCGTGCGGTTCGCGTCTGGGCCCGACACGGCGCCGCTGACGACGGTGACGGCGATCACGATGACGCCGATGCCGAAGGCGGCGTAGAGCGCCACCAGCACGAGCGGGTTGACCTTGCGACCGCGGGCGCGGATGGCGCCGCCGCGAGTCGGGGCCGTGGCTGCGGGGGGCGCGGCGGGCTCCGGCCCGCGCGAGACGACCGGCTCCCAGTCCCAGTCGGCCTCGGTGGGCTGATCGGCGCCCTCGTCGGGCGCCTCGGTCCCGGGGGCGTCGGTGCAGGCGTCGTCGTGTCGGGTCGCGCGGCCGGGGGTCTCGACCGTCGCAGCGCCGTTGCCGTTTCCGTTGGCCGCGTGGTCCTCCTCGGGCCAGTCGTCCCACTCCGGCTCCTCGGCGGGCTCGGCGACGGCCTCGTCGGCGCCTCCGGCCGCGCCCGGCAGCTGCCAGTCGAGATCTGATTCCGGGAGCGGCGCGGCCGGACCGGCGGGCGGCGCCGCGACGGCGGTCTCGCCGCCCCAGTCGAGGTCGTCGTCCCACTCGTCGTCGGGCTCGGTCCCCAGCGCGGTCGCCGTGGTGCCACCGGCGGCGGCAGCGGTGCGCCGGCCGCTCCAGCTCGAGTGGGCGCTGGGCTTGCGGCGGCGCGCGGCGGCGCTCGTCGTCCACTGCTTGCCCGCGTCGGCGCGCACCCGCCCGCGGCTCCGGCGACGGAGGCGAGGGACTGCGATGAGGCTGATGCCGACGACGGCGGCAAGTGCGAGGACGATTTCCATATCGCTCCTACATGGTGCCAGCGCCGGGGCCCCGAACCAAGGCGCGGGTGTTGATCACTATGTTCAGGTTGTGCCCACTAACCCCGAGGGACAGGCATCGGATCGGCCGCCGGAGCCCCAGGCGCCCGTGATTCTCGCGTTCGGGCTCAAGCCCGAGCGGTTCGTGGGCGGGGAGGGCCGGATCGACGCCGTGCTCGAACCGCCGTCCGCCGCGGAGGCCGATGTGCTCGTCCAGGCGCTCTCCTCCGGCATCGAAGCCAACGGTCACGTGATCGCCGTGCTCCCGCAGTGGTTCCCGCCGGAAGGCGCTCTGCGCCTGGCAATGGCCCGTTCCATGCTGGATACGGACCGGGTCGCGGTGCACGACACCGCGCTCCCACCCCTCGCCGGTGCGGTGCTCTGCTCGCTGGCCTCCGCGCTCGGCGCCCACCTGCCCTCCGCGGGCGTGCTCGCCTCGCTGCTGCCCGACGTTGAGGCGGAGCTCCACGTCTTCACGTGGCTCGGGTCGGTCTCCGGCCTCAGTGCACCCGCGCCAACATTCGGCCAGCACCTGGCCTCGCTGGGTCCGAACAGCGCTTTCGGCGTCTCCTCGTGGCCAGAGCCGTCCGTTCACAAGCTCTCGGCCGGCGAGCCCGGCGTGCCGCTGCCGGAGATCGAGCGGCCGTCGCGGATGGTCATCGCGCCGCGCGCCGGCGACACCGCGTGGGCGCGCGAGACGATCAACGGCGCGCTCGGCGGCCTGCCCGTCGCCGAGGTCGAGCCGACGCCCAACGGGCCCTCGTGGTGGGGGACCGGCAAGGTCGTCGAGAGCGTGGTGTTCCCGGTCGATGTCGCCGAGCTCGCGGCCGAGCTGGTGGACGAGCTCGATCCGTGGCTGTGCCGCTGGTGCCGCGAGCTGATCGCGACCTCGCCGTGCCCGCTGTGCGGTCACCGGGGCCGCCCCGTCCGCCGTCGCGCGCCGGCCGCCCATCAGCAGGGCGGGGTCCGCAAGTAGGTGTCCGGAGCGCGGGTGCGGTTCGTACCCGGCTCCTCGTAGGTAATGCTCGACCGCGTGTAGAACCGCCGCCCGCCGCAGCGGCGCGGCTTGGAGAGGACGATCACGGCCGTCGACTGCTCGCGCCGCCCGGTGGCGCAGGTGGGGTCGCAGATCAGCGTGTCGACCTGGCCGCGCCCCGTGGCGCTGGGATTGCCCCAGCCCGACCAGCGCAGCGCGTCGAGCGTCTGCTCGCGGTTGACATCCATCGTCGGCGGCTCGATGCCCGCGCGGTCGGAGAGGTCGACGACGGCGATCTGCCCGGCCGCGAGGGCCGCCTTGGCGCCGGGCCGGTAGCGCAGCGGCTGCGGCGTCGTGACGGCGTCGACCGACGGTGACGCTGCGGCCGGCTCGCCGCCCACGCCGGCAACCGGGGTCGCGCGCTCCTCGCCGCCGTCGCCCCCGCCGCAGCCCGCGACGGCCAGGCAGGCGGCGAGCAGGCAGCTCAACCCCCGGCCCGCAGTCATCAGTGGCTCCCGCAGAACTTCTGGTCGAGCGCCGCCGCCTGGCCCGCGCGCTGGGCGTAGCGCTCCGGGTGATCGGAGCGCTGGACCTTCTGCGCCAGCACGCCGGGATCGGCGTAGAGGTGCTCGATGCCCTTCGCCACCGACACGAACTTGCGCGTCGCGTAGAACGGGTCGCGGACCTGGTCCGGGCGGCCCCAGCCCTGCGACGGTCGTTGCTGGAACGGGCCCTCCGAGTCGAGGTCGCCCCACGTCAGCGCCTTCACGCCGGACTCCACGATCGCCGTCTCCCAGGCCGCCAGGCGCACCTTGGCGGAGACGTGCATCTGCTTCATCACGGTGCACATCGCGGCCGCGACCTGCGGATCGGGCGGACCGAACGGGATGCCGCCGGCGCCGCCGACGAAGTTGAGGCCGAGGCCGCCGGCCGAGGGGGCGTTCCAATCGATCAGCTTGACCTCGAGGAAGCTGTCCTGCAGCGTGCCCGCGGCGCCCGCAGGGCCGCCGCTGAGCGAGGGCGATTTGCCGAAGTCGATGTGCATGTGGTCGAAGTGGTTCGCGACCTGCCAGAACGTGCGGAAGCCGAGCTTCTGGACGTGGGGCAGGACCTGGTTGATCACCGACGCCTCGATGCCGGCCGGGTAGTTGAGGTCGATCGCGCCCGAGTTGCCGCACTTGTAGTGGTAGGAGGCGGTGCTGCGCTCGCCGCCGGCGGGCATCGGGGGCGTGCCGAGCGCGGCGTTCTCGTAGGGCGGGATCGCGCCGTGCTGCTTGAGGAACTGACCGAGCTTGGCGACGTCGGCGCACCCCGGCGGATCGTGGAGATCCTTGCCGATGGCCTTCCATTCCTTGTCGGTGATCTTGGTGTCGCCGCCGATCGGCCCGACCGCTCCGGGGTCGATCGGGCTCGCGCCGCCGAGCGACGCGAAGTCGGCGAGCTCGACGCGCGCTCGCGCCCGCGCCGCGCCGCGCCGCTTGTCCTTTGGCGGGTCGACCTTCTCGTCGTTGGTGTCGACGAAGGTGCCGACGTCCGCGCCTTCGATCTTGAGGTCGGTCAGCCTGGCGCCGTTGCGCTTGGCGTAGTCGCGCGCAGCCGCCTCGACGACCGGTTTGCTGACGCCGTTGAAGTCCGAGGTCCCGGTGGCCACCACCTGCGCGACGAGCTGGTCGCGGATCGAGCGGGCGCCGGCGAGCGCGGCGGCGTCGGCCGCCGTCTGGGCGTCCGAGCGCAGCACCGCCGCCCTGCCGATCCGGAAAGGTCAGCATGCCGAGGGCCAGGATGGCCAGCATCAGCATGATCAGCCCCGGAAGGATCTGACCGCTCTCCCGCCGTAGCATGGTCGGCAGCGTAGCCCCGGCCCTCGTGCGGAGCGTAGGTCCGGGGACTCAACATTCGTCCGGGACAGGGCCTCAACCTGGGGTTGGGACCTTCCCTCGTGCAGGGCCCGGGGTATTTTCAGTTGCGATGAACCCACGCCAACGCCGCGGCCTGCTTCTGCTCGTCCTCTCGGGTCTCGGGCTGCTCGCCGTCTTCGTCCTGGTCGCGTCCTATGTGGCCGACGTGCGCACGGAGGTCGACCCGAAGATCCAGCTGCTCGCCCTCTCGAAGCCGGTCAAGGCGTACGAGTCGATCCCCGACGACGCCGTCACGACGGTCACGATGCCCAAGCGCTGGGCCCCGCGGACCGCCCTGCGCGACCGCTCGCGCCTCGTCGGCCAGGTCGCCGGCGCCGACTTCACCAAGGACTCGCTGCTGCAGGACGGCATGCTGATCCCGCCGCCCGAGCTCTCCCCGGGCCAGCGCGAGGTCGCCATCCTCGTCGACGCCGAGACCGGCGTGGCGGGCAAGATCGGCCCGAACTCTTACGTCGATATCGTCGCCACCTTCCCGGGCAACGACCAGCGCGGCATCCAGTCGCGCTCCACGGTCGTGGTCGGGCACGCGCGGATCATCGACGTCGGCCAGCCCAAGCTCGAGGGCGGCCGCGGCGTCCAGCAGCAGGCCCCGGCCGATCCCAAGCAGGTCGTCCCGGTCACCTTCGCGCTCACCCCGAAACAGCAGCTGAAGGTGACCGAGGCGGAGAGCTTCGCCCAGGAGGTCCGGCTCGCGCTCCTGCGCCCCGGGGAGACGACGCCGCTCAAGAAGAACGAGCTGACGTACACGCGACCCGAGCTGCGATGACCCAGCACCGGCTGCTGCTGGCGATCGCCGATACCGAGCTCGCCCAGAGCGCGGTCGCCCTCATGCAGGAGGGCGAGGGGCTGCAGATCGTGGACCGCGTCGGCGACGCCGAGGAGGCCGCCCGCGCGCTGCGGCGGCTCGAGATCGACGTCGTCGTGCTGCACGACGCGCTCGGCACGGTGCCGGTCATGGAGGTCGCACGCGACATCGCCTCGAGCTTTCCCGAGGTCGGCATCGTGCTGCTCGCCGCCGACGACTCGCCTGAGGTGCTGCGCGCCGCCATGCAGGCCGGCGTGCGCGACGTGGTCACCCTGCCGCTCTCGCTCGAGCAGCTCGAGGGGAGCGCGCGCGCCGCCGCCACGTGGTCGCGCACGATGCGCGAGCGGGTCGCCGGCGAGGAGTCGGCCGCAGGCGCGCTCGGCGGCCAGCTGATCGCGGTGGCCGGGTCCAAGGGCGGCGTCGGGACGACGACGGTGGCGCTCCAGCTCGCGCTCGCCGCGGTGCGCGCGGCGCCCGGCCGGCCGGTCTGCGTCGTCGACTTCGACCTCCAGAAGGGCGACTTCCGCTCGTTCCTCGACATGCCGCACCGGCGCTCCGTCGTCGACCTCGTGGAGGTCGCGGATGAGATCTCCGTGCGCCACCTGCAGGAGACGCTCTACACGCACAAGGAGGGCTTCCGGGTCCTGCTCGCCCCCGACGACGGCGAGCGTGCCGAGGAAGTCGACGCGCTGGTCGCCCGCGCGATCCTCAGCGCGGTCAAGGCCCGCCACGCGCTGACGATCGTCGATCTCGGCGCGACCGTCTCGGAGGCCAGCGCGATCGGGGCCGAGATCGCCAACCGCGTGCTCGTCGTGACCCAGCCCGACGTCGTCTCCCTGCGCGGGGTCAAGCGGATGCTCGACCTCTGGAAGCGCCTGCAGGTACGCGAGGACGACGAGGACGTGCTGGTCGTCCTCAACCGCGCCTCGCGCAAGCTCGAGGTGCAGCCCGACCTCGCGCGCAAGGTGATCGCCGGGCGGCTCGCGCGCACGACGATCCCCGCCGACTTCTCCGCCTTCGAGGCGGCCGTCAACACCGGCACCCCGGCCCGCATGGAGGACGCGAAGGTGCGCTCGAGCTTCGACGCGCTGCTCGAGGAGGCCGACGCGCTGCCGGCGTCGGGCCAGGAGCCCGAGAGCGACCCGTCGGAGCCGCGCGGGCTGATCGCCCGCCTCGGCGGCGAGCGCGGCCAGGGCAGCGCCGAGATGATGGGCCTGCTGCCCGTGCTCGCGCTCGTCGTCCTCGCGCTGTGGCAGGTCGGGCTGCTCGGCTACACGTACCTGCTGGCGGGCCACGCGGCGCGCGAGGGGTCGCGCGAGCTGGCCGTCAACACGCTCAACACCCCCAAGGAGAAGCCGTTCCGCGACGCGGCGAAGGCGGACATCCCGAAGGCGTGGCTCAAGGACGCGAAGATCGAGATCGACAAGGACGACCCCGTGACCGTGGACGTGCGCCTGAAGGTGCCGATCGTGCTCCCGGGCCTCGCGAGCCCGTGGACGGTCTCGGACCATTCGTCGACCTCGGTCGAGGACGAGCCGCTGCCGCCCTCGCAGACGAAGGACGGCAAGTCGTGAGAGCACGCCTTGCCGACGAGCGCGGCCAGGCCTCCGCCGAGCTCATGGGAATGATGATCTGGCTGCTGCTCGTCACGCTGATCGTGTGGCAGGTCTGCCTCGCCGCGTGGACCTACACGCAGGTCTCCAACGCCGCGCGCACGGCCAGCCGCGTCGAGGGGCGCGGCGGGGACCCGAGGAAGGCGGCGCGCAACGCGCTCGCCGGCCCGCTGCAGAAGGGCATCGAGTCGATCAAGATCGACGGCGATCGGGCGACCGTGAGGGTGCGCATGCCGATCGTGCTGCCCGGCGTCATGACGACCGACAAGCTGATCGCCAAGAAGTCCGCGGAGCTCCCAGGCTGATGGGCCTGCGCGACCGCATCGCGGGCGAGGAGTCCGTCCACCGACCGCACAGCGACGGCGACGGGGACGGCGTCTCCTACTACCGCCGGCGCCTGCTCGAGGAGGTCAACCTCTCCGAGATCGCCGAGCTGACCACCGCGCAGCGCCGCGCGCGGCTCGAGCGCGTGGTCGGGCGGATGGTCTCGCGCGAGGGACCGGTGCTCTCGACCGCGGAGCGCACCCGGCTGATCCGGCGCGTGATCGACGAGGCGATCGGGCTCGGCGTGCTCGAGCCGCTACTCGCCGACCCCTCCGTGACCGAGATCATGGTCAACGGCCCCGACGAGGTCTTCCTCGAGCGCGAGGGCCGGCTCGAGCGCGCGGACATCACCTTCACCGACGAGGCGCAGCTCTACCAGACGATCGACCGCATCGTCTCGCAGGTCAACCGGCGCGTCGACGAGTCGAGCCCGATGGTCGACGCGCGCCTGCCCACCGGCGAGCGGGTCAACGTGATCATCCCGCCGCTCGCGCTGCGCGGGCCGACGATGACCATCCGCCGCTTCCCGCGCCTGTTCACGCTGGCGCAGCTGGTGGAGATGGGATCGCTCGACGCGCCCACCGAGCAGCTGCTGCGCGCCTGCGTCACCGGCAAGCTCAACGTCGTCATCTCGGGCGGCACCGGCGCGGGCAAGACGACGCTGCTCAACGCGATGTCGGCGGCGGTCCCGCCCGGCGAGCGCATCATCACGGTCGAGGACAACGCGGAGCTGCGCCTCCAGCAGCCGCACGTCGTCACGCTCGAGGCGCGGCCGGCCAACGTCGAGGGCAAGGGCGCGGTCTCGATCCGCGACCTCGTGCGCAACTCGCTGCGCATGCGTCCCGACCGCATCATCGTCGGCGAGGTCCGCGGCGCGGAGACGCTCGACATGCTGCAGGCGCTCAACACGGGCCACGAGGGCTCGCTCGTCACCGTCCACGCGAACTCGCCCGACGACGCCATCCACCGCCTCGAGACGCTGGCGACGATGAGCGAGCTGCACATCCCCTTCGAGGCGCTGCGCGACCAGATCAACTCGGCGATCCACATGATCGTGCAGATCGACCGCTACGCCGACGGCCGGCGCCGGCTCGCCGAGGTGGCGCTCGTGGCCTCGACGCGCCGCGAGACGTTCCGGCTCGGCACCGTCATGCGCTTCGAGGCCGACCCGGTCGGCCCCGACCGCAAGGTCACCGGGCGCGTGCGCCACTTCCCGCTGCCGCCCGCCGTCGCCCGCCGCCTGATGCTGATGGGCGAGGTGGTCCCCGACGAGTTCGGCCCCGAGGCCGAGCTGTCCGCGACCCCCGAGCGCGAGGCGAATTAGTGGCCGCTCCGACGGGCCCCCGGAGGAACCACTGATGCACAAGGACGCCCTCGCCCTTGTCGGGTTGCTGGGCGTCAGCGTGCTCGGCCTGCTCGGCGGCGCGCTGTTCGTGAGCGGCTCCAACCGCCGCGCGGCGCTCGCCGCCCGCGGCCGCGCCGAAGGCGGCTCGAGCGCCCTGCGGGCGTTGCTCGTGCGCGTCGACCAGCGCCTGCGCGCCACCGCGAGCGGGCAGCGGCTCGCGCAGTGGCTGAGCTCCTCTGGCGGCCGCCTGAGCCCGGTCGACTTCGTCGCGATCGTGCTCGTGGGCGGATTCGTCCTGAGCGTGCTGCTGACGCTGCTGACGCCGCCGATCGTGGCGTTCATCCTCGGCTACGCCTTCGTCGTAGGCGGTCTGCGTTTCTGGGTCGAGCGCCAGCGCGCGAAGCGCCGCGACGCGTTCATGGACCAGCTGCCCGACCTCGCCCGGATGCTCTCCAACGGCACGCAGGCGGGGCTCTCGATCGCCGGCGCGGTGCAGATGGCGGCGCGCGAGCTCGACGACCCGGCCGCCGCCGAGATGGCCGCCGTGGTCCAGGAGATGCGCCTCGGACAGCCGCTCGACCGCGCGCTCGAGCGCCTCCAGCAGCGCCTGCCGTCGCGCGAGGTGGCGGTGCTGATGACCACGATCATCATCCAGCAGCGGGCCGGCGGTGACACCGTGCGCGCGCTGCAGGAGCTCGGCGGGACGCTCGAGGCGCGCAAGGACCTGATCCGCGAGATCCGCACGGTGCTGTCGGGCTCCGTCTTCACCTCCTACATCGTCGCCGGCATCGGCATCGCCACGATCGTGCTGATGAACATCTTCACCCCGGGCGTGATGCGCGAGATGACGTCCTCGCTCCCCGGCCTGCTGGCGCTCGGCGTCGCCGGCAGCCTGTGGGCGGTCGCGTTCGTGCTCATCCGCGCGACGACGAAGGTCGACGTATGACGCCGCTGCTCGCGGGCGCGCTCGCCGCCGCGTGCGTGTCGGTCGCGCTGATGGCCGTGCCGCTGCTGCTCGACCGCGGCCCGGTCGACCGGCTCGCCGCGCGCACCGGCGTGCAGGACGTCGAGGCCCGGCGCTCGCTGCTGCGGCGGCTGATCGAGCGCCTGGCGGCGCGGCTGGGGCCGCGGCTGGCGCCGGGGATCCGCCTCAGCCGCCGCGAGGCGATCGCGCGCCGGCTCGACCTCGCGGGGCGCCCCGGCGGGATGAGCGTGCAGCGCTTCGTCGGGCTCAAGGGCGCGCTGTGCGTGGTCGCGGGCGGCTTCTTCCTCTTCCTCGCGCTGATCGGGGGCTCGTGGCTGCTGGCGATCGTCGCCGCCGGGACGGGCTGGTTCGCCCCCGACATCCTGCTCTCGCGCGCCAGCCGGCTGCGCCAGGAGCGCATCGAGCGCGACCTCCCGGACTTCCTCGACATCCTCGCCGTCACCGTGCGCGCCGGGCTCGGCTACCGCTCGGCGCTGCAGCGGGTGGCCGAGTCGCTCGGCGGGCCGGCGGGCGAGGAGATCCTCACCGCGCTGCGCCAGATGGACCTCGGCGCCTCGCGGCGCGACGCCTTCCTGGCGCTGCGCGAGCGCAACGAGTCGGAGTCGCTCTCCACCTTCATCGGCGCCCAGCTGCAGGCGGAGGAGCTCGGCGTGCCGCTGTCGGAGGCGCTCAACGACATCGCGCTCGACATGCGCCGCTCGGCCGCCCAGAACGCCCGCCGCCGCGCCGCGCGCGCCGCGCCGCGGATCTCGCTGATCGTCACGACGCTGATCGTGCCCGGCTCGATCATCCTCATCCTCGCGTCCATGATCCTCGGCACCAACATCCTCGACTCCGGGGTGCTCGGCGGTGGCTGAGCGGATCCTCGAGCGCGGCGAGGGCGGCGCCGGCGGTTGGCTGGAGTCGGCCTGCAAGGGCATCCTCACCTTCCGCACGGGCATCCTCCTGATCACGGTGGTCGCGCTGTGGGACGAGCACGGCGACCGCACGCTCCCGGCGGCCGCGATCCTCGTCGCGGCGGTGACGTCCGCGATCCCGCTGCGCTACTGGGACCGCGTCGGCCCGGCGCTCGTCCGCCACCCGGGCTACCTCGCGGGCGAGCTCGTGCTGGCGACGCTGATCCTGCTGCTGACCGGCGTCAACAGCCCGTTCTTCTACTACACGCTCGGCAGCGCGCTGCTCGGCGGCATCGTCTACGGCTGGCCCGGGGCGGGGCTGTTCTCGGTGATGCTGATCGGCGTCTACGTGTGGGTGGTGTCCGTGCGCGACGACGGGGCGGCGAGCTTCGTCCTGCCCGCGCTGTATCCGCTCATCGGAGCCGCGGGGGCAGGGCTGCGAGGCCTGCTCGACCGCCAGGCCGCCACCGAGTCCGAGCTCGCCTCGCAGTCCGAGCGCGCGCGCCTGGCGCGCGACATGCACGACTCGCTGGCCAAGACCGTCTCGGGCATGGGCTTCGCGGCGCTCGCGCTCGCACGCCACATCGAGCGCGACCCCGTGACGGCGGCGGTCGAGGCGCGCAAGCTGGCCGAGGACGCCCGCCAGGCCACCCGCGAGGCGCGCGAGATCATCGTCGGGCTGCGAGCCGACGCGGGCGAGCAGCTCCCGCTGACGGCTGCCCTGGAGGCTGAGGCGAGGGCCTGGGGCGCGGCGGCCGGCGTCCGGGTGGCGACGGCCGTCGAGGAGGTGGGCGAGCTCCACCCCGTGGCCGAGCGCGAGCTCGAGTGGATCCTGCGCGAGGCGCTGCGCAACATCGAGCGCCACGCCGGCGCGAGCATGGTCACCGTGCGCCTGCGCCGGCTCGGCGGCCGGGCCGTGCTGACCGTCGCCGACGACGGCGCCGGCTTCGAGGTGCCCGACGAGCTCGAGGAGCTCACGCGCGGGCGCCACTTCGGCGTCACCGGGATGCGCGAGCGGGCGCAGCTCGCGGGCGGCGAGCTGAGCGTCGAGTCGGCGCCCGGCGACGGCTGCGTCCTCTCCGTCTGGATGCCGGCCGAGGCGCCGGCGGCTGCCGCACCGCAACCTCCGCCGCCCGCCGCTGCGGTGGATACGCTGCCGTCCCGCTCCGTCCCCGGCTACACATGGCGATGATCCGCATCCTGCTCGTCGACGACAACGCGATCGTGCGTCGCGGCATCGCCAGCCTGCTGGCGGAGGCCGACGGCCTCGAGGTCGTGGGCGAGGCGGCCGACGGCCGCGAGGCGATCGCGCTCGCCGAGGAGCTGCGCCCCGACGTCGTCTGCCTCGACGTGCGGATGCCGGTCATGGACGGTGTCGCCGCCGCCGGCCCGCTGGCCCAGCGCTCGAAGGTGCTGATGCTCTCCTACTCCGAGGACGAGCACCTCGTCACGGGCGCGATCCGCAACGGCGCCGCCGGCTACCTCGTGCACGGGCGCTTCGAGCCCGGCGAGCTCGAGGGCCGCATCAAGGCCGTCGCGCGCGGCGAGATGGTCCTCTCGCCCGCCGTCACCCCCGCGGTCTTCGACGTGCTGCGGCGCTCACCCGGCACCGCCAACGACGAGGACGAGCTGGGCCTCGGCTCGCTGACCGCCCGCGAGCGCGAGGTGCTCAACCTGCTCGCCCGCGGCAACACCAACCGCGAGATCGCCGAGCAGCTGTTCATCACCAACAAGACGGTGAAGAACCACCTCAGCCGCATCTACGAGAAGATCGGGGTGCACTCGCGCTCCGAGGCGATCGCCCTCTGGCTCGGGGTCCGCGACAGCTAGAAGGCCCAGGGGGTCCCACGTGGATTTGGGACCCCCGGCCCCCCTCAGGTTGAGCCCCCGGCCTCTCGTAGAGCCGAGTGGCCGAGGGAATACTGACCGCAGTCATTCGGTCTTCCACCTTCCAGCCAGGGGGCTCACATGTCGGACATCACCACCACCATCCAGGACACCTACCGCGAGCTTTGCATCCAGCTGCACGGCGCCGGCGTGGCTCTTCGCAACCGTGTCGAGCAGGAGCGCGGCCAGACCGCGGCCGAGTACATGGGCATCCTGCTCGTCGTCGCGGTCATCATCGGCGCGCTGATCGCCGCCGACGTCGACGGCAAGATCGCCAAGGCCGCCAACGACATGGTCGACAAGATCTCCGGCGGCAAGGAAGTCCGATAGCGGGCAACCGAGCCCGAGAGCTGCGGGACCCCCGTCCCGCACACCGCGCCCCGGAACCTGCGCCCAGGTTCCGGGGCGCTTCTTGTATCCGGTCCCGCCCACCCACGGTCGTATCCTTGTCCGAGGTGCAGATCGCCGAACGGATCAGGGCGGACGTGAACTCGGCCATGAAGGCCGGGAATCGCGACCGGGCAGCGGCGCTCCGGCTGGTGCTCTCCGAGCTCCAGAAGGACGCGAAGGAGGGCGCCGGCGACGAGGTCGCGGTCCTGCGCCGCGAGCGCAAGCGCCGCCGCGAGTCCGAGAGCGTCTACCGCGAGAACGGCCGCGACGACCTCGCCGAGACCGAGGCCCAGGAGGCGGCGCAGATCGAGACGTACCTGCCCGCCGAGCTGTCCGACCCCGAGCTCGACACGCTCGTGGCGACCGCCGTCGCCGAGACGGGCGCCGAGGGGCCGCGCGACATGGGCCGAGCGATCAAGCACGTGATGGCGGCCGCCGGCGGGCGCGCGGACGGCAAGCGCGTCTCCGGGAAGGTCAAGGAGGCCCTGCAGGCCTGATGGCCCGACGCCAACTGGAGCTCTCCAACGAAGTCGCGGCCGAGCTGGCGGGCGCGCAGGACCAGATCCTGCGCACGCTCGAGGAGCACCTCGACTGCGCGATCTTCCTCCGCGGGAACGTCGTGACCCTCGACGGCGACGCCGACGCGGTGCAGGCCGCCGCCACCGTGGTGCGCGAGCTATCCTCGCTGGTGGCGCGCGGGCACGAGCTCGGCCCGGCCACGATCGAGTCGGTGACCCGCGTGCTCGACGAGCGCGAGTCGCCGGCGCAGGTGCTCGAGGACGTCGTCTGGCGCCACCGCAACCTCAAGGTCGCGCCGAAGTCGGTCAATCAGAAGCGCTACGTCGACGCGATCCGCCGCTCGACGATCACCTTCGGCGTCGGCCCCGCCGGCACCGGCAAGACGTTCCTGGCGATCGCGATGGCGGTCGCGGCGCTCTCGCGCCGCGAGGTCAACCGCATCATCCTCACGCGCCCCGCGGTCGAGGCCGGGGAGCGCCTCGGCTTCCTGCCCGGCGACCTGATGGCGAAGGTCGACCCCTACCTGCGCCCGCTGTTCGACGCGCTGCACGACATGCTCGACGCCGAGCGCGTCGCCGCGCACCTCGAGCGCTCGGTGATCGAGGTCGCGCCG
>JBBQLH010000030.1:0-41006 GCA_038327685.1 Solirubrobacterales bacterium | reverse complement strand
CAGGGCGATCGCGGCAAGGATGCCGATGATCAGAATGACGACCAGGAGCTCGATGAGCGTGAAGCCCTTCTCGTCCTGAGCGCGGTTGCGCAGCTTGTTGAGCATGTAAGTGAACCCTCCTGAAGGGATGCGTGGGCCTGTGGGAACTGCGCCAATTCCTTGGTCCCTCATGCCTCCGGCGGTCGTACTGACCTGGGTGGCAGCCCGGCTGACTCGTCCTGAGCTCCGTGGCTTTGCGTCTCGCCCTCACGGACGATTTGCCTTTAGCACCTTGGTTCTGGCAGAGGACGTATCGGCACGCTTGAGGAAACCCTTAACCGGTGCTCAGGGTTTTCTGGACGCGGTGTGGACGGATACCCTCGAGTCATGCTCGGGCGCCGGATCCTCGTCCTCATGGCCGTCCTGCTCGGCCTCACCGCTCTCGCCACGGCGCTGGCGCCGCGGCCCGCGGTCGTCACCGATCCTGGAGGCGCGTCCTCCTCCCCCGCCCCCGAGCCGTCGGCCGCCGCGCCCGGCCCGGGCGCCTCACGGGTCGTCACGCAGACCATCGACGTCGACGCCGGCGCCCGGCTCTCGCGGGTGCGCGCCCGCGCGGGAGACACCGTGCGCCTGTCGGTGCGCGGCGACGTGCTCGACGCGGTCGAGCTCCAGGGCCTCGACCAGATCGAGGCGGTCGAGCCCGGGTCACCCGCGCGCTTCGAGTTCCTGGCCGAGTCACCCGGCGAGCACCCGATCGTGCTGCTGGACGCGGATCGCCGGATCGGGCTGCTGGTGATCGGCGCGGCGCCGAAGCGCTAGGACGGCTCGGCGTCGCGGCGCCGCAAGCCAAGGATGGAGAGCAGGAACGAGGAGAACACGACCTGCAGCCCGACGGTGATGAGCGTGGCGGCGGCGACCGCCAGGCGCTCCTCGGAGAGCGCCCCGAAGCCGCGGTCGATCCAGGTCACGACGATCGTCGTCGC
This sequence comes from Solirubrobacterales bacterium, assembly GCA_038327685.1. Classification (GTDB taxonomy): domain Bacteria; phylum Actinomycetota; class Thermoleophilia; order Solirubrobacterales; family Solirubrobacteraceae; genus DASQFQ01. The sequence continues at coordinate 40,044 of JBBQLH010000030.1, read as the reverse complement.
GATCACGAGCCCGGCGAGCAGGATCGCGCCGCCGAGGGCGAGGCCGTGCTCGAGGCGGTAGCGGGCGCGCATGCGGTCGAACCACGCCTCGCGCTCCCCCATGAAGTAGCGGCCGTAGGCGTGCGCGCAGAGACCGAGGCCGAGCACCTGGGTGCCGACCACGGCGAGCAGCGAGCCGGCGATCATCGAGTGCAGCTGCCACTCGCGGCCGAGGACGTCGATGCCGGACAGCGATACGAGCCCGACGAGGACGCCCGCGAGCAGCATCAGCGCGCCGGGGACGGCGAACAGATGCGTCGGCGAGTGGACGAGCAGGAAGCGCAGGTGCCGCCAGCCGTCGCGGAAGCTCGAGAGCTTCGAGACCCCGCCGCGCGGGTGGTAGGTGATCGGCAGCTGGCGGATCTCGAGCTTGGCCTTGGCCGCCCGGATCACCATCTCCGACGCGAACTCCATGCCGGTCGTGCGCAGCTCGAGCGCGGTCAGCGCCTCGCGGCGGAAGGCGCGCATGCCGCAGTGGGCATCGCGCACGCCGGTGCGGAAGAAGAAGTTGAGCGTGCCCGAGAGCACGGGGTTGCCGATGTAGCGGTGGAGCCACGGCATCGCGCCGGGCTGGATGCCGTCCATGCGGTCGCCCATCACGAGGTCGGCGCCCGCCTCGAGCTCGGCGAGGAAGCGCGGGATCTCACCGAAGTCGTAGGTGAGGTCGGCGTCGGCCATCAGCACGTAGCGGCCGCAGGCGGCCGCGAAGCCGGCCATGTAGGCGTTGCCGTAGCCGCGGCGGCGCTCCTGCACGACGCGCGCGCCGGCCGCGAAGGCCAGCTCGGCGCTGTCGTCGTCGGAGTCGTTGTCGGCCACCACGACCTCGCCGTCGATGCCGTGCTCGGCCATTGTCGTGAGGGCCCACGTGACGCAGCGCTCGATGTTCGCGGCCTCGTTGAGGCACGGGATCACGACGGAGATCGTGAGCTCCCCGGCAGGCGGGGAGAGGACTTCCGGGCTCGGGGAGAGAAGGGGCTCGGCGATGCTCATGGCTGGACAAGGCTCGTATCGGCAGCTTTCGTGAATGGTTGAGCCCTGTGCGCGTCTGCCTCGTCTATGACTGCCTGTTCCCGCACACCGTCGGCGGCGGTGAGCGCTGGTACCGCAACCTCGCCGAGCGCCTCGCCGCCGACGGGCATGACGTGAGCTACCTGACGCTGCGCCAGTGGCCGCGCGGCGGCGATCCGGGCGTGCCGGGCGTGCGCGTCGTGGCGGTCGGCCCGCGGCTGGGCCTCTACACGGCCTCGGGGCGGCGGCGGATCGGGCCACCGCTCGTGTTCGGGCTCGGGGTGCTCGCGCACCTCGCGCGCCACGCGCGCGACTACGACGTCGTCCACACCGCCTCGTTCCCGTACTTCGGCCTGCTGGCGGCCGGCGCGCTGCGGCGCCGGCGCCGCTACCGGCTCGTGGTCGACTGGTTCGAGGTGTGGACCCGCGAGTACTGGCGCGACTACCTCGGTCGCTCGGGCGGCTGGGTCGGTTGGCGGGTGCAGCGGGCCTGCGCCCGCCTTCCTCAGCACGCGTTCTGCTTCTCGCGCCTGCACGCCGAGCGTCTCGCGCGGGAGGGCGGGCGCGGCGAGGTGACGGTATTGCGGGGCCTCCGCGTCGGGGACTCTGACCCTGAAGTCGAGCGTTATGTAGCCGAGCCTCTCGTGGTCTTCGCGGGGCGTCACATCCCGGAGAAGCGGGTGCCGGCGATCGTGCCCGCGCTGGCGCTCGCGCGCGAGCGGGCGCCGGAGCTGCGCGCCGAGATCTACGGCGACGGGCCCGAGCGCGAGCGCGTGCTCGCGCTGGTGCGCGAGCACGGGCTCGAGGCGGCGGTCGAGGTCCCCGGCTTCGTCGCGCACGCCCGCGTGGACGCCGCGCTCCGCCGCGCGCTCTGCCTCGTGCTCCCCTCGCGCCGGGAGGGATACGGGCTCGTGGTCGTCGAGGCGTGCGCGGCCGGCACCCCGAGCGTGGTGGTGGCCGATCCCGACAACGCCGCGACCGAGTTGATCGCCGAAGGGGTCAACGGCTTCGTGGCCGCGTCCGCCTCGGCTGAGGACCTCGCGGCGGCGATCCTGCGCGTACGCGACGCGGGGCCCGTGCTGCGGGAGTCGACCGCCGCCTGGTACGCGGAGCGCGCGCGCAGCCTGTCGCTCGACGACTCCCTCGAGCGTGTCGCCGCCGCCTATGCGGAGCCGGCATGACCGCGGTCTCGGCGATCGTCGTCACCCGGAACGGCGGTCCGCTGCTCGACGCCTGCCTGTCCGCGCTGCGGGCCGCGCTCGCCCCGCTCGGGGCGGATGCCGAGCTGCTCGTGGTCGACAACGGGTCGGCAGGGATCGAAGCCGCCGGGGCGCGCGTGCTCCGCGAGGAGCGCAACCTCGGCTTCGCCGGCGGCGTCGTGCGCGGGCTCGAGGCCGCCGCGGGCGAGTGGGTGCTGCTCGTCAACGACGACGCGGAGCTCGAGGCCGGCGCGCTCGCGCCGCTGCTCGCGGCGGGGCGCGGGACTCCGCGGGCGGGCGCGGTGACCGGGCAGGTGCGCTTCCACGCGCGCCGCGACGTGATCAACACAGCGGGGCTCGTCGTCGACCGCCTCGGCGTGGCCTACGACCGCCTCGCCGGCGCGCCCGCGCGCGACGGCGGGCCGATCGAGGAGGTCTTCGGCGCGTCCGCCTGCGTCGCGCTCTACCGTCGGGCGATGCTCGACGCGATCGGCGGCTTCGACGCGAGCTTCTTCGCCTTCGGCGAGGACGCCGACGTCGCGTGGCGCGCGCGGATGGCCGGCTGGAGCGCGCTGTACGCGCCCGCGAGCATCGCCTATCACCACGGCTCGGCGACCGCGGGCGATGCGTCGCCGGCCAAGTACTTCCTCGTCGGGCGCAACCGGATGCGGCTTCTGGCCAAGAACGCCCCCGCGGGCCAGCTCGCGCGCTGGGGCTGGGCGATGGCGCTCTACGACGTCGCCTACGTCGCCTTCGTGGCCGTCACCGACCGCACCCTCGCGCCGCTGCGCGGCCGCGTGGCCGGCCTGCGCGAATGGCGCCGCTACCGAAGTGCCGGCGCCCCGGCGCGTCGCCCGGTCGCACTCGCGGCTCCCACCGGCCCGCTCGGCACCTGGCGCCAGCGCGCCGCGTACCGCAAGGGCGCCGGGCGATGACGCTCGTCCTCTCCCCCGCGCCGCTCGGCGCCGAGCTCGCCGGGCCGGCCATCCGCGCCGCCGAGCTCGCGCGGGCGATCGGGGCCGAGGCGGTCTTCTCGCACCCGCACGCGCCCGGCGACCTGCGCGAGCAGGCGGCGGCGGCGGGCGTCGTCGTCGCGCACCCGGCGTGGCCGCTGAGCGCCCGCGCGCTGCGACGCTCGCGCGCGCGGCTGATCTATGACCTCTACGATCCCGAGCCGCTCGAGGCGCTGCAGTTCCTGGCCGGCCGCCGCGCCGGAGTGCGCCGAACCGTGACCGCGATGTCGCTCGACCGGCTCGTCAACGCGCTGCACGATGGCCACGCGTTCCTCTGCGCCTCCGAGCGCCAGCGCGATCTCTGGACCGGCACCCTGCTCGCCCAGCGGCTGATCGCGCCCGCCGTCCACGACGCGGACCCGACGCTGGGCGGCGTGCTGGCGGTCGTGCCGTTCGGCGTGCCCGACGAGCCCCCGGCGCCCGGCGACGGCCCGCGCGAGCGCTTCGGCCTCGACCCCGCGGACGAGGTCGTGCTCTGGAACGGCGGCCTGTGGGACTGGCTCGACGCCGAGTCGGTGCTCCAGGCGGTGGCCCGCCTCAGCCCCGAGCGGCCGCGGCTGCGGCTCGTGTTCATGGGCGCGTCGGACGCCGCCCAGGCCCGCGGCGCCGAGCAGCGCGCCCGCGCACTCGCCCGCGACCTGGGGCTGCTCGGCCGCGTCGTGCGCTTCAACGACGACTGGGTGCCCTACGCGCAGCGCGGCGCCTGGCTGCTGCAGGCCGACTGCGCGATCGCCGCGCACCATGACCACCTCGAGACCCGCTTCTCCCACCGCACCCGGCTGCTCGACTGCCTGTGGGCCGGGCTGCCCGTGGTCTGCACCCGCGGCGACGAGCTCGCCGAGCGCGTGGAGCGAGAGGACCTCGGCGCCGCGGTCGCGCCTGAAGACCCGGGCGCGCTGGCCGCCGCGCTGGCCCAGGTGCTCGACCGCGGCCGCGCGGCCTACGCGGACCGGCTCGCCGCCGCGGCGGCCGAGCTGCGCTGGTCGCGCGTGGCGGCGCCGCTGGCGCGCCTGGCGGCGGAGCGCGAGGGCAGCGAGCCGCTCGGAGCGCGCGCGGGGCGGCGGCGGCCGCGCTCTCCGGCGCTGCGGGCTCGAGACGCCGCGTACGTGGCGGCGCGGTCGCTGTTGAACGCGGGCGGGCAGCGGGATTGGCCGCGCGTTCGCTGAACCTCAACTGCGGCTCGTGAGGAGTAGGGTTCGACCGCCGCGGCGGCAAGGATCCTGGCCTGACCTCGCTATGCAGGGTCGAGGCAGGACGGTGGCCGCAATCCGGCTCCAAGACCGACCTCCTACCCAGCCGCAGTCGACTTTCGCTTGGACCGCACGATCCGCGCCGTGACCACTGCGTCCAGCGCCCGCGGCTCCCGCGTCCGCCGCCGCACCTCCGCCCGCGCCCGCAGCGTCCCCGGCAGACCTCGCGCGGCGGCCGACCAGCCGCGCAGCACCGCGCCCCAGGACCCGCGACGCAGCGCTTGCGCGAGTACGAACGCCTGGTACGCCACGATCAGCGGCGCCCAGACCACGAGCCGCGCGGCAGGGAACGACTTGAGCACGAGCGCGAGCGTGTTGCGGGCGATCAGCTCCGTCTCGAGGTCGCCCATGCGGCGGCTGGTGGCGCCGCCGAGGTGGTAGGCGACCGCACCCGGCACCCAAACGCAGGGCCGGCCCGCGAGCTGGGCGCGCAGGCCCCAGTCGGCGTCCTCGAGATAGGCGAAGAAGCGCTCGTCGAAGGGGCCGACCTCGTCGAGCGCGCGGCGGCGGTAGAGCGCGGCGCCCGCGCATGGGCTGACGACGACGCCCGGCTCGTCGTACTGGCCGCGGTCCGTCTCGCCGTGGCCGCGCCGCCAGGTCGCGCCGTACCAGGTGACGATGTCGCCGGCGCCGTCGAGCACGCCCGGCTCGCGCAGCATCCGCAGCTTGCTCGCCGCCGAGCCCGCGCGCGGATCGGCGTCGAGCGCCGCCACGAGCTCGGCGAGCCAGCCCGGATCGAGCTCCATGTCGTTGTTCAGGAGCGCCACGTACTCGCCGCGGGCCCGGCCGATCCCGGCGTTGACCGCGCCGGCGAAGCCGCGGTTCTCGCTGAGCGCCACGACCTCGACCTCGGGCTGCGCCGCGCGCAGATGCTCCGCCGTGCCGTCCGTCGAGCCGTTGTCGATCACCACCACTTCGAAGTCGCGGAAGCGCTGCTCGCCCAGCGAGGCGAGCGCAGCGTCGACCAGCTCGCGCCCGTTCCAGGTCGGGATGACGACGGTGACCCGGCTCACGTCGCCGCTCGCCGGCGCTCGATGCTGGCCACGATCGCCCGCGCGGTCGCCTCCCACGAGAACCGCTCCGTCGCCACCCGCCGGGACGCCTCGCCGCGGCGGGCGAGTCCCTCGGGGTCGGCGCGCGCTTCACGCAACCGGCTTGCCACGTCGGTCGGTGCCACCTCCGCCCACAGCGGCTGGTTGCCGAGGGCGAGCGCGTCGGCGTCGTGGCCGGCGGCGACGGGCACCAGCCGGTGGGGCACGTCGTAGGCCGCTGACTCGTCGAGGAAGTCGACCGGGCCGCCGAAGCGGGGCGCGACCACGGGCAGCCCGCACGCCATCGCGTCGAGGAGCTTGATCCCGAACCCCTCGCCCCGGAATGGCGCGACGAGCACATCGAAGGCGGACAGGAACGTGCCGAGGCGATGGTCCGGGTAGAACGCCGGCCAGTACCGCGCGTCGTAGCCCTCACCGGACAGGCGCTCGACCTCCGCCGCGATGTCCGGGTTCGAGCGGGCGTAGTCGCGCACGACGAGCGTCGCATCGTCGCCCGGCTCGAACGCCTCCCGGAAGCCGGCGAGGGCGACGTCGGTCCCGTGGCGCAGCGGATCCATCGCGTTGGTCACGTGCAGCAGCTTGAGTGCGCGGGCGCGCGGCAGCGACGCCGGGTCCACGGCGCCGATCCCCTCCGTCGCCGCGAGCGGCACGACGTCCAGGCGCTCGGGCCGGACGCCCGCCGCCGAGAGCACCTCGGCGCAGAACGACGAGATCGGGCCCAGCGGCGCATCGCCCTCGATCAGCCCGCGCATCCAGGGATCCCACGCGCCGGGCTCGGTGTGCCCGAAGGCGTAGTTGAGCGCGAACAGCGCGAGCGGGTGCTCGCCGCCCAGCGGTCGCCGGTATTCGGGCCAGAAGTGCGTCCACCCCACCTCCGCGGTGGCCCGCGGCGCACGACCGCGCTCGATCAGCGCCTCGAGGGCTCGGCGCCGTGCGGGTGCGATCGAAGGGGTGAGCTCCGTCGGCGCGATCGAGACCGACACGCCCTCGCGCTCCAGGGCGAGCGCGATGCTGGCGCTGATCCAGGTGAACGACGTCCCGCGCGAGAGGTCGTCGTGGATGCGGATGTGCAGATCGGGCCGGGCGGCCCGCGCCGGCGCAGGCGGCTCGGCGCCCGGCACCTGCGGTCGCCCCAGCACCAGGCACGCGTGGCCCCCGGCCTCACGGCGCAATTCGACCCATGGCTCGAGTCCGGACCGGCTCGCAGCCTCCTGCCACCACATCGGCCGCCGGAGGGTCCGCGTCGCCGCCGCGGCTGCGCGGCAGCCGCCCGGCCACACCGGCACGAGCAGCACGAGCGCGTCCGCCTCGGCGCCCAGGGCAGCGATCCGCTCCGCCACCCCGGCCGGGCGCTGCTCCTCCAGCCCGCCGGCCACGACGAGCACCCCCGCGCGCGTCTCGACCCCGAGCTCGGACAGCCCCGCCCGCAACTCATCGGCGCGCGGTCCGGTGAAGCGCAGCGAGAGCCCGGCGGGCAGGAGGGCGGCCTCCAGCGCATCGCGCACCAGCCGCGCCACGGCGGGATCGAGCGCGGCGGGACGCCTCCCTCGCCCGGAGCGCCGGCGAGCCGCCAGCCACGCGCGCGCCCCCACGCTGTCGGCGAGCCCCCGCAGTCGCATCGCCGGCGCGGCCCAGCGGCTGTCCTTGAGAGCGGGGAGAATGTCCGACGGCAGCTTCACGCCTGGCCGCCCCCGCGGTCGTCTCCCCTGTGCATCTATCGGTGATTATCCCCACCCGCGACCGCCTGCCGACCCTGCGGCGGACGCTGGCCGCCTTGGCGGAGCAGCGCCTCGAGGGCGTCGAGGCCGAGTTGATCGTCGTCGACAACGGCTCCGGCGACGGGACCTCGGCCGCGCTCGAGCTGCTGCGACCCGGCTTCGCGCTGCCGCTGCGTCCACTGAGCGAGCCCGCCCCGGGCGCCGGCCCCGCCCGCAACGCCGGTCTCGGCGCCGCCCGTGGCCGGGTCGTGCTCTTCCTCGGCGACGACACCCGGCCCGCGGACCCGGACCTCCTGCGCCGCCACGCCGAGCTGCACCCAGCGCAGCCTCCCGCGGAGCCCTACGCCGTGCTGGGGCGGGTCGGCTGGGACCCCGGGCTCGCGGTCACGCCGCTGATGCGCTGGCTCGAGCACGGCGGCCAGTTCGCCTATGCGGACATGCGGGCGGGGCCTGCCGGGCCCGAGCACTTCTACACCGCCCACGTCTCCCTATCCCGCGACCTGGTGCTCGGCGCGGGCGGCTTCGACGCGCGCGTGCCGTTCCATTTCGAGGACTCCCTGCTCGGCCGCCGCCTGTTCGCCGCCGGGCTGCGGCTCGACTACCACCCGGAGTTGTTGGTGCACCACGAGCACGCGATCACCCTGGCGGGCTGGATCCGCCGCCAGGAGGAGGTCGGCCGCGCCGGCCGCCGGCTGCGCGAGATCGAGGCCGTCGAGGAGCGGCTCGTGCCCCTCCCCGGCGGCTGGCGCTGGAGCGCCGCCACAGCCCTGGCACGGGTCTCGGGCACGCCCGCGTCCGAATGGCGGCGCTGGCCCCCGCCCGTCCGTGACCGCCTGTACGCCGCCGCCCACTACGCCGCGTACGCGCGCGGCTACGGGCGCGCGCCGTGAGCGCCGTCAGCCGCCTCGGGTCGATCCCCCTCCTCCGCGGGCTGAAACGGCGGCCCGTCGTGATCCGCGCCTTCGGGATCGCCCATCGCGCGCGCATGGTCGACCGGCCGCTGCGCTTCGCGCTGCGCGAGTGGCGACGCGCTCCCGAGCCGGCGCGGTACCAGCCGCGCGGATCCGCCGTCGACGTGTTCCTGCGCCACGGCACCTCCGACCTCGACATCCTCGACGAGGTCTTCGGCCGCCGCCTGTACCGCATGCCGCCCGCCGCGCGGGCCGCACTCGCGGCGGCAGGGCGGCCGCCGCGCGTGCTCGACCTCGGCGCCCACATCGGGCTCTTCGGCGCATGGATCCTCGGCGCGCTCGAGCCGGAGGAGATCGTCGCCGTCGAGGCGGACCCGGCCAACGCCGCGCTCTTGCGGCGCACGATCGCGGCCGCCACAGGGCCGGGGGGATGGACGCTCCTGCCCGTGATCGCCGCCGCTGCCGATGCGGAGCTGCCGTTCGTCAGCGGCGGATTCGCCGAGTCGCACGTGCCCGTCGGCGAGGACGCGACGCGCGCGCCGCTGCGCGAAGCCCGCGACGTGCTCCCGCTGATGGCGGCGGCCGACCTCGTGAAGATCGACATCGAAGGCGGTGAGTGGCCGCTCCTCACCGATCCGCGCTTCGCGGCGCTCGAGGTGCGCGCGCTCGTCATCGAGTACCACCCCGCGGGCTGTCCCGGTCCCGACCCGCGTGCCGCGGTCACCGGCCTCCTGCACGCCGCGGGCTACCGGACCCAGGAGATCGACGACGTCCCGCTCGGCGCCGGCATGCTGTGGGCCTGGCGGGAGCCGGCTCACGGCGAGCGGGTCAGCTCGAGCTGACGGCGCGACAGCGCTCCCGTCGCGAGCGCGAGCGCCGTGTACACGGCCAGTCCTCCGAGGATCGCCGGCACGACTCCGTCGAGCGCGAGCGCGACGAGCAGCCCACCGGCCCCCGCCACCCCGACTCGCGCGAGCTGGCCCACGTCGAGCCCCGTGCTCCCCCGCCGGACGAGCAGCACGGTCGCGGGCACGAGCACCGCCACTTCGGTGGCGACCGTGGCGATCGCCGCGCCGAGCGCATCGAGCCCGGGGATGAGCACGAAGTTGAGCGCCACGTTGAGCACCGCCGCGACGATGCTGATACGGAGCGTCGCGCGCTCCTGCCCGAGCGCGACCAGCAGCGGCCCGACGACCCCCGAGGCGATCGTGAGCGCGATCGCGACCCCGAGGACCCGCAGGGCCGGCGCACCGTCAGCGTAGGCCGAGCCGTAGAACAGCCGCAGCAGTCCTTCGGGGTCGGCGCACATCGCGATCACCGGGAGCGGCAGGAGCAGCACGCACAGGGACAGCAGCTCGCGGGCGAGCTCCGCGAAGCGCGCGCGGTCGGTGGCGGCGAGCTCGGCGGCGAGCGCATAGACGGAGGACACGATCGCCCCCGGCAGCAGGACCCCGAGCAGCATGAAGCGGTAGCCGGCGTCGTAGAAGCCCACCTGCTCGGCACTCGAGAGCCGCGCGAGCAGCGCGATGTCGATGTAGAAGTAGATCGACACGAACGTGAAGGCGAGGGCCAGCGGGGTCGCGTCCCGCAGCAGGCGCCGCCAGAGCACCGCGTCGACGCGCGGACGCAGCGGCATGCCGCGCGTGAGCGCGGCGCCGATGACCCCGCTCGCGGTCGCGCTCGCGAGCAGCCCGCCGGCGAGCAGCGGCACCCCGGCATCGTGAGCCAGCGCGACGAGCGTCCATGCGAGGCCGGTGAGGCCGCCGCCGAGCGCCGCCCACGCCACGCGTTCGAGGCGCAGGTCGAGCTGCGCCTGGATCTGCGCCGACCCGAGCCAGGCCAGCGGCAGGTAGGAAAGCCCCGCGATCAGCGCGCCGAGGTGGACCTGGCCCGAGTCGGAGCTGGCGTACCCGAGCGCGACGACGGCGACCGCGGCGACGACCGCCAGCGCCAGTCGCAGGCCGAGGACACAGGCGAGCACCCGCCGCCCGTCGACCCCGCCGCTCGCGATGATCCGGGTCGCGATCAGCGGCAGGCCCCATTCGGCGATCACGGTCGCCATCACCGTCACCGTGGTGACGATCGCGAACAGACCGTAGGTGGCGGGCCCCAGCGCGCGGGCGACAAGGACGAGCGCGAGCGCCTGCGCGAGCGTCGAGCCCAGGCGTGCGGCGAGCAGCGCGCTCGCATTGCGCGCGAGCCGCGGCAGTACCGGTGGCCCTACAGGCCCGGTCGGGCCCGGTATGAGGTCGCTCACCGGGCGAAGCTAGCGCGGCGTGCGGCGGGACGCCTGTGCGTCGTGCCCCGGGATGAAGCGTCGGGTCCCTTCGCACCACGGGCACGGCACGGTGCTGGGCGAGCCGCCGAGGTTCGAGACGATCTGACCCGTGCCGCGGCAGGGGCGGCAGCGATCGTCGGGCGGCGCGTCGGCGGGCGGCTGAGGGACCACGGTCCCTTGACGGTAGCGGGCTGGCGGGTCTTCTCGTGACGGTGCGCCCGAGAGACCGCCGATCTCGGGTGGAGCGTGGCGGGAAGGCCCGCCTACGCGAGGCCGGGCGGTGCCACGGAGTGCGACGCGCGAGAGCTGTCCGACACCCGGACCATGGGATCCGCGGCGCGGTCGGTGGGCAGCGCGCGCCTCAGAGTCGGGCCGACCTCACGGTCGGTGAGCGGCTTGGCGACGCCGAACTTGGTGAAGACGCGCTCCGTCGCCACGAGGTCCTTGACCCGCATCAGCAGGCCGTAGACGGCGGGGCTGCCGAGCGCCGAGCGCGCGGCGAGCGCCTCGGCGAAGTCGGGCGTGAAGCGACGCATGATCGTCTCCTCGCCGAGCGGGTGGGCGAACAGGATCGCGACGTTGGGCGCCTGGTCTTCGTCGCACAGCAGCGGGAACGCCGACCCGCCGGCCTCGGTCCAGAGCCAGCCTTCGACCCCCTCCTCGCGCGGGACGATCGCAATGGAGCTGATGCGCTTGAGGATCGGGAAGCGGCCTTCGCCGATCATCGGGCGCGCGGGCCCGGGCTCCGTGCACGTGACGGCGATCGCGCCGAGCGGCATCGTGAGCGGTAGCAGCAGCACGCCGCTGTGATGGATCTCCAGCCCGAGCGGGCTGAGCTTGAGGAAGTCGACGGTGCGCTTGCGCTTCCACGACCTCGAGGCCTCGAGCTCGATCAGGTGCTCGTGGCGGACGGAGGTCCCGGGCGGGCCAACCGTCGGAGGGGGAGCGCTGTTGGGTGATGTCTCGGCCATTCACCCAATTCATCGGCACGGACCCGCGAGGGCCTGAGCGCGCTAGCCGCCGGCCGCCCGGATCACGCTCTGGCGACCCTTGTGGCCGCGCTCGTAGAGCAGCGCGACCGCCTTCGTGGCCTCGTCGCCGGTACGGATCCGCCTGATGATCTCCGCCGCCGGCTGGGTGTCGTAGCCGCTCCACGGCGCCTGCACCTCGATCGTCGGCGACGGGTCGGCGGCGGGCCCGAACGACGCGACCGTCTCGGCGCCGCGCGAGACGTGGGTCGGAGTGGGATCAGGCGGCGGCGCCGGAGCGGGCGCGGGAGCCGGGCGCCGCCGGGCCGCGGCCCGCGGGCGTGCCGCCGGGCGGCGCGCCCTCGCTTCGGCGGCCGCAACCGCCTCGGCTTCGCGGCGCGCGGCCGCCCGATCGGGGCGCGCGGCGGGCGGCTGATCGCCGTCCTCGCCGCTGATGACGAAGCGAAGGATGTCCTTGACCGCGCCGGCGCCCTGGCGCAGCGCCATCTCGAGCAGGATGAGGGGGAGTCTCAGAAGCGTGTGCATGCGGTGGCACCTACCCGGCGGAGCGGCTTCCTCATCGCAGCCGCTCGCGCACGGTGCGCCGCGTGACAATCCCTGACGGCTCGCGCACGGTGGCGCGGAGGGTCAGCCGCAGCCGTCCGGGCTGCGTGCGCAGGACGCGCCGGCCGCGGGCGGTGAGGTGCACGAGCGCGCGCGCCGGCCGAGCGTGCGAAGGCCGCGCCCGCTTGCGCGTGCGCGCGAGAAGCGCGCGGCCCCTGAAGACGCGCAGCGTCGCGGTGCAGCCGTCGGAGCAGAGCACCGCCGTCGCGAAGCCACGGCGCACCAGCACGGTCGAGCGCGACCGCCGCAGCAGCCGCACGAGCGGCGAGCCCGCCCGGCCCGACCGGTCGCCGGACCGCGGTGCGGCACCGCCGCCGCCCGCCGGGCGGAAGCTCAGCAGCGTCGCGTGGTCGGGACTGTAGGTGGGCGGCTTCTGCTCCTCGTTGAAGGGCTGGATCAGCCAGTGCAGCGTGCCGCCCTTCAGCGCGGCGGTAACGAGCCCCTCGGACTCGCCGACGATCGTGCGCTCGATCTCCAGCCGGCGCGCGCCCGTGGCGAGGTCGATCGACCAGACCCGGAACGGGCCGCCGCCCTGGCCGGCGACGAACATCCGGTCGCCGACGAAGGTCGCGCCGGTGATCCCGCTCGGCGGCACGGCGCCGCGCAGGCGGCGCACGGAATGGATCGGCGCGTGCTCGGGCGCGGCGTTCGCGCGCGAGATGTCGGCCGTGCGGTACGCGAGCAGGTCGTTCCCGCTCGAGGTCCACAGCAGCGAGCCGTCGGGCGAGACCTCGTTCCACATCGCCTTCGGGATCTCCGCCGGGTCGAGCTTGACGTAGTAGCGCCACTGCAGCGAGCCCGGGCCGGCGACGCCGATCGAGCCGTGCAGGCACGGGTTCCCGCCGTTCGGGCCGCCCGGGACGTAGCACTCGAGCGGCAGCAGGATCCGGCCGCCCTCCCCCCGGTCCCAGGCGATGTCGCCGATGTGGTCGTAGCCCTCGCGCAGGTGCACGTCGGGCGGGATCACGTCATCGGTGCGGCCGGTCTCGGCGAACGCGGAGTTGGTGCGGTAGAGCCCGACGTACACGCCGTCGAAATAGAGGTTGCGCGCCGGGTCGACGGTGACGCCCTGGTAGTAGACGAATCGGCAGCGTGGCGGTGCCCGTCTGCGTCCAACGACCCGGATCCGCGGCGCGCGCGGCGCCCGGGAGGACGAGCGCCGCGGCGAGCACCAGCGTGGACACACCTTTCCGGCCCATTGGTGGAAGGTTGTCATAGCCCCCCACGCGAGTACGCTGGTCTACTCGGATGACAAGCGCCACCGCGTTCCGCCACGAGCTCATGCTCTACGACAGCCGCGAGAGTTTCGTCGACGGGGCGGCTCCGTTCATCCGCGACGCGGTCGCCGCCGGCGAGCCGATCATGGTCGCGATCGGGGCCGAGAAGATCGAGCTGCTGCGCTCGCGCCTCGGCGACGACGCCGAGCAGGTCGTGTTCGCCGACATGGCCGAGCTCGGGGCCAACCCGGCGCGGATCATCCCCGCCTGGCAGGAGTTCGTCGACGCGCACGCCGACCTGGGCCGACCGATGCGCGGGATCGGCGAGCCGATCTGGGCCGAGCGCAGCCCGACCGAGCTGGTCGAGTGCCAGTGCCACGAGGCGCTGCTCAACGTCGCCTTCGCCGACGCGCCGGACTTCCACCTCATCTGCCCCTACGACACCGACCAGCTCGACGGCGAGGTCATCGCGGAGGCCGGGCGCAGCCATCCCTTCGTCGCCGGCGCCCCGAGCGGCGCCTACCGCGGCGACCACGCCGTGCCGCAGTTCGCCGAGCCGCTGCCGGAGCCGCCCGCGCCCGTCGCGGAGCACGAGATCACGCACGAGTCGCTCGCCGACGTGCGCGCCCGTACGGCCGCCGAGGCCGAGCGCGCCGGCCTCACCACCCGGCGCATCCACGATGTCGTGCTCGCCGTGCACGAGGTCGCGACCAATAGCCTGCGCCACGGCGGCGGCCGCGGCGTCCTGCGCATCTGGTCCGACGCGGACGCGCTCGTCTGTGAGGTCCGCGACCACGGGCAGATCGCCCAGCGACCGCTGGTCGGCCGCGTGCGCCCGGCGCTCGGCCAGGCCGGCGGCTGGGGCCTGTGGCTCGCCAACCAGCTAGTCGACCTCGTCCAGCTGCGCGAGCTGCCCGACGGCAGCGTCGTGCGGCTGCACCAGCGCACCTAGCGCGTCGCCAGCAGCGTGAACAGGACGGGCAGCCGCTCGCCGCTCACGCGCAGCGAGAGCCGGCCGTCGTCCTGCCGGGTGAGGACGTCGCCGCGCGGGTCGAAGTCGGCGTCGAGGTGCTCGTGCAGCGCGTCGATCCGCAGGCCGGCGCCGATCGCAGCGGACGCCGTCTCCCCGAGCGAGTGCGCGTAGACGATCTCGGCGGTGGCGGCGAATCCTCGATCCGCCCCGCGCCGCGAGCTCGCGTGCCTTCGCGAGCGACGCGGGCGTGAAGTCCGCACCGGCGATTGGTCGCCCGGTCATCGGTGCTCACGAAATCGTCCCCCGGATCGCTTCACAGCCATGACCACCATCATCACCGAGCGCCCGCTCGCGGCGCGCGTCGACGCGCTGCCCTGGACCGACCTCTCCGACCAGCTCGACGCTCGCGGCTTCGCCGTGACCGAGCCGCTGCTCGACGCAGCGCAGTGCACCGAGCTCGCCGACCTCTTCGACGGCGGCCGCTTCCGCTCGACCGTCGACATGGCCCGCCACCGCTTCGGCGACGGCCGGTACCGCTACTTCGACCACCCGCTGCCCGAGCCGATCCCCGAGCTCCGGACCGCCTTCTACGGCCGGCTCGCCCCGATCGCCAACCGCTGGTCGGAGCGGCTCGGCGGCGCCGCCGACGCGTTCCCGCTCGAGCACGAGGATCTGATCGAGCGCTGCCGCGAGGCGGGCCAGCAACGGCCGACCCCGCTGATCCTGCGCTACGGCGCGGGGGACTGGAACGCCCTGCACCAGGACCTCTACGGCGACGTCTACTTTCCCTTCCAGATCTTGAGCGTCCTCTCCGAGCCGGGCGCGGACTACGAGGGCGGCCAGTTCGTCCTGCTCGAGCAGCGCCCGCGCGCCCAGAGCCGCGCCCACGTGATCACCCCGTCGCGCGGCGCCTTCGTGATCTTCCCGACCCGGGTCCGCCCGAACGCCGGGAAGCGCGGGTACCACCGAGTCGGCATGCGCCACGGCGTCAGCACCGTCACGTCCGGTCAGCGCACCGCGCTCGGGATCATCTTCCACGACGCGAAGTAGGCTCTCGCCGCGTCCCCGTGTCAGAACCTGCAATCGAACCTGTTGCGCTCGCGCCCGGTGAGGGGCTCTCAGTCGAGAACCCCGCCGGCGGGGTCCTGACGTTCAAGCTGACGGCCGACAAGACCAGCGGCGCCCTGACGCGATCGAAACGACCGCCGCCCCCGGCGAGGGACCTCCGCTCCACGTGCACCAGGACGAGGACGAGCTGATCTACATCCTGGAAGGCGAGTTCCGGATCAAGCTGGGCGACGAGCTGATCGCCGCGCCGGCAGGATCGTGCGCGTTCATCCCGCGGGGCACGCCGCACACCTGGCAGAACGTCGGCCACGCGCCCGCGCGGTTCTTCGCCACCGTCATGCCGGCGGCGAGCAGGTTCGAGCAGTTCTTCATCCGCTACGCCGCACTGCCCCCTCACGAGCGAGGGACGGGGTCGTTCGCGCGGCTCGCGACGGCGACCGACGCGCTGGAGGTCCTTGGGCCTCCGCTGGCGGAGTCAGACCCGCGCTGACAATCACCGGCCATATGGCCGTGCTGGGGCTGGTCGGAGGTCCTCTGATTTGCGCTTCGGGGATCGCCACGTCGGTCGATACGCGCCGTGCCGGAGGGGACGGAGTCGCCCTGAGGCCGGCGGTGGCTGCGCAACGATGAGTTTGGGGTGGCGCGCCGGTCTTACCGTACGAGCGCCTCGACAGGCGGCCACCGATACGACCAACGGCCAAAGGACGTGCGTGATGCCCGACTACAGGATTGGAACCCGCGAGGACTGGCAGGCGGCTCGCGCTGAACTTGCCAAGCTCGAGGCCGAACACGCCGACCTCGGGCAGAAGGTGACCGAGCAGCGGCGGCAGCTTCCCTGGGTTCCCGTCGAGAAGGAGTACCAGTTCGACACCGAGGACGGGAAGAAGACGCTCGCCGAGCTCTTCGACGGGCGCTCGCAACTCCTCGCGTACAACATCATGTTCGGGCCCGATTACGAGCTCGGCGCCTGCCCCGGGTGTACGAACGTGGGCGATGAGCTCGACGCCACGCGCGTGCATCTCGAACACCGCGACGTCACGCTGATCTGCTTCTCGCGCGCGCCGATCGATCGGCTCATCGCATACAAGGAGCGGATGGGGTGGCAGTTCCCTTACGTCTCGACCTATGAGACGGAGTTTCCGTTCGACTTCGGGCTCGCTCTGACGCCCGAGCAGGCGCACGAGATCCCCGAGGTCAAGGAGATGATCGACAACCCGCCCGAGTGGCTGGAGACCTGGGGACGGCAGGTCGGAGCCAAGCTCGAAGATGGCCTGCGCGAGGGCCCGAGCTTCATCGCCTTCGCGCGCGAGGACGGGAGCGTCTACCACACCTACACGGTGACCGCACCCGATCCGTTCGTCGCGCCGTACCACTCGTTCCTGCTTCACCGCACGCCGAAAGCTGACCCCGACGGGCCGCGGGCCTGGCGCAAGGACGAGTACCCGGACTGATCCCGGCGCGTAGGGTCGATCGACTCGACGAAAGGACGCACCATGGTCAAGGCAGTCGTGCTCTACGGGCCCCCGGCGGATCCGGACGCCTTCGAGCGCTACTACGCGGACACCCACACCGCGCTGGCGACAGGGGTCCCCGGACTGCAGCGATTCGAGGCTGCGCGGGCCATCGCGACGCCCGACGGGAGCGTCCTCCCCTACCAGCGCATCGCCGAGCTCACGTTCGAGGACATGGACGCGCTGCAGGCGGGGCTCGGGCTCCGAAGCGGGTCAGGCCGCCGTCAACGACATCCCCAACTTCGCCACCGGCGGCGTGACGATCTTCTTCGCCGAGCTTGACTGACGCATTCGCCGTTTGCGCCCGGGAGTTGCTGGAGCGCGGGTTCGTGTACTCGCGCGCCCGCCATGCCGACAAGCCTGAAGCGTGGGATTACGCGCGCGAGGTCTTCGCCGCTGCCGCCGACGGCGACCCCGTCGGCTTGGACATGCCTCCGCTCGAGGTCGTCGGTGAGTTCACCGTTCCGGCCGCCGGCGCGCTCCGACGCGACTTCCAGACACTGCACATTGACTTCGGGCTGCCGATCGAGGCATGCGAGGCGCTGGACATCGCACGCTTCACGGCGTTGTACGTCGATTCCCTACACCCTCCCACCACGGCTGTCACGCGCGTGGTGCCGCTCAAAGCGCTGCTCGGTCAGCGGGGCTGGCCGGAGCGCCGAAGGCTGCTGGCCAACCTGCGCAGATACGGCAGGACCGGTCGCGCCGGAGCGAGCTACGTCGAAGGCATCCTTGCCCGTCTCGTCGAAGCCGCAGACGACTGCGCCGCGTTGCCCTCGACGGCCGACGAGAGCTTCCTGTGCGGAATGGAGTTCGCCTCGCTCGCCGAAGAGCGAGCGCACTTCGCTCGCCACGGGCTCGAACTCGACATCGAGCAGCGCATCCCGCTGAGTCCCGGGGAGCTTCTCCTGTTCGACAACCTCGCCACCGTTCACGGGCGAGTGGGAAAGCGCAGGCCCGAGGAGCTGCACCAGCTCTGTGCCGGCTATCGCGGACTCGATCTCACCCGGCAGGACACGCTGCTGCATCGAGTGCTCGACGCGTTCGGGCCCGGCGACGGATGGCCGAGGCGCGAGCGAGCCGACGACCGGCGAGGAGGCGCGCCTACGCTCCTGCCGGCCTGAGTGGCCAGATGACGACGTCTTGGCGGCGGGCGAAGGGCAAGGTCGGCCGCGAACCTGCGCGGGCCGGCGGCCTCCTTCCTGCACATCGCGGCGCGCGGCACGCCGGCCGTCGCGGCGGTCCCGAAGTGCATCGCCAGGTTCCGCGTGGCGCGGTCGCTGTCGGGATCCGGCAGCCCGGCGAGATGCGCGAGCGTTCGCCCGGGCAGCGAGGACATCTACTTGAGGGTCGTGGTGGTCCCATCACTTGCATCGTGGTTCGGTGGTTGATCCCACAAGGGGACGAGAGTCTTCATCCTTCGCGTGATGACCCTGAGAACAGCCTGTGAAGTCTTGACCGGCGCTGCCAGATGATCTAGACCTGACAAGGTGGTCGCGACGCGAAAGCGAAAGTTGGGCCGGCGCATGGCCGCGGTACTGCTGACGCTGTCGTCGCTTCTCGGGCTTGCGGCGGTTGCGTTCGGCCTGCCGCCGTTCACCACGGCGCCGAAGTCTTCACCCGGAAGCGGTGGGCAAGCCGAGCTGTTCGGCGCCGCCGCCGCCTGCCATCCGACCTTCGATCGGTTCGTGATTCGCGCACGGTTTGGGACTCCCCGCTACGACGTGCGGTACGTGAAGCGGATTCGGGCTGACGGTTCCGGACGACCGGTCGCGCTGCTGGGCAGCAAGCGCATCCGAGTCGTCATTCGGAACGCGCGCGGACACACCCAAGGAGGAACGAACCTCCTGCCGCGGGTCAGGACGCCGCTGTGCCCGAATCTCCGGCAGATCAAGACGGCCGGCGACTTCGAGGGCATCGTCTCGTTCGGACTCGGACTGCGCCGGAAGACAGGCTTCCGGGTCTTCCGGCTCACCGGCCCGACGCGGATCGTCATCGACATCGCTCATTGAACCGGTGATCGGCCGATCCGCGAACGGGATGGGCGTCTCCGAGTCCCGTCCGGGTTGAAGTCGTCGCCGACGCCAGCCGTTGGGTCGATTGCCTTCGACGCCGACGGCAACGGCCGCCAGGCCAACGTCGAAGACGGCCACTTCGACTACCCGCGGGACTGCTTCACCGCCGGCTCGATCGGCGGCGTTGCAGTCCCGTGCCTGTCAGTCGATCAGCAGCTCCGGTTCCACGCCGGCTACCAGCCCCGAGACCACGACCTCCACGACCTGGCGGGCGAGGTCCGCATCGAACCGGGCACAGCCGGGAGCGCCTTCTGCTTCGGTCCGCCCAACGCCAGCGGGCTGCCGTGATCGACAGCTTCCAGCGCCCCCCGGGACTCGGAACTCGGTCACGCTCAGTTTGCTCCTGGTTCACGCCACCACCGGACGCGCGGCCCAGCTTGATCGGGTCGCGCTCGACGCATAGGGTCGTTCGATGGCGTCTCCGCGACGGTTCACCGAGTTGGTCGGGTGTCGGCTCCCGGTTCAGTTGGCGTCCCTCGGAGGGCCGATCGGAACGCCGGCACTGGCGGCTGCTGTGTCAGAAGCGGGCGGGTTGGGCACGATCCCGAATCCGTCATCGGCGGCTGAGGTGGAACAGACCGTGGAGGCCGCCCGCGCGCTCACGAGCCGGCCGATCGCCGTCGGCTTCCTCATTCCGTTTCTGTCGCGAGATGCGCTTGCCGCGGCCGCGATGAGCGCGGATGTCGTCGAGTTCTTCTACGGCGACCCCGAGCCCGAGCTCGTTGCCCTCGCGCGCTCGCACGGCGCGGTCGTTGGCTGGCAGGCCGGCTCGGCCGCGGAATGCGAGGCGGCCGAGGCTGCCGGATGTGGCTTCGTGGTGATCCAGGGCGTGGAGGCCGGAGGTCACGTTCGCGGTACACAGCGTCTCGATGACGCCCTCGCGCAGACGCTCGCGGCGGTCGATGTGCCCGTGGTCGCCGCGGGCGGCATCGGAACCTCCGAGCGGGTGAGCGAGTTGCTCGCGGCGGGTGCCGACGCCGTTCGCATCGGGACGAGGTTCGTGGCGGCGGAGGAGTCCGATGCGCATCCGGCCTACGTGGCGCTGCTGGTCAAGGCGTCGCGCGAGGACACGGTGCTCACCGGCGCGTTCGCGACTGGCTGGCCGGACGCGCCGCATCGCGTGCTCGGCTCAGCGGTCACGGCCGCCGAGCGGCTCGTGGGACGCACTGTCGCAACGCTCGGCGAGCGCGAGATTCCGGCGTTCGCCTCGGTCCCGCCCACGCGGCAGGCACAGGGCGAGATCGAGGCGATGGCGCTGTATGCCGGCGAATCGGTCGACGCCGTCACCCGCACCCAACCCGCGGCCGACATCCTCGGCGAGCTCACTGCCGGGCTCTGACGGCGGTCCGCCCAACTCATCGCGGTCTACGCCCGGCACGTGGGCTGGGGCGGACCGGGCTGGCGGCGGGTCGGGCATGGGGCGCGCAGGAGCGTTGCGTAGCCCGCTTGCACGTGGGCACCCGGCGGAACACGCCACCGCGGTCGGACTTCTCGCGGACGGTCACGTTGCCGCCGAGGGGCACGCCTGAGACGAGTCGACGGCGCAGGGCGCGATGGTTGTCGATGCGCCGGCGGATGAGCCGTTGCAGGTGGTGGCTCCCCTGCGAGTGGCCGATGCGGACGAAGCCGCGATGCCGGCCGATGCGGCCGGAGTGTGCCCGATCCGTGGCCGCTCAGCGCAGCGCCGACGCGCCGAAGTCCTCCGGGATCGCGTCCATGAGCACGACGTCCGTCGGCCGGCCTCGACTGATCGCCGCGCCGCGGCGGACGCCGATGCGGCGGAACCCCGCGCGCTCGTAGGCCGCCAGCCCGGCGACGTTCCATTCGAGTGTCTCGAGCAGCACGTTGCGCAACTGCAGCACGTGGAAGGCGAAGTCGAGCGCGAGCCGCGTGGCCTCGGTGCCGATGCCCTGGCCGCGGCGCTCGCCGATCGCGATGCCGAATTCGGCTCTGCCGTGCGCATGGGCGATCTGGAACAGGCCGGCGGTCCCGACCGGGGTGGAGTCGGTGCGGTCGTAGACCGTGAACTCGACGCCTTGGGGCTCGCGCTTCGCGCCCCTCTCGATGTTCTCCTCCACCCACTTCTCCTGGCTCTGCGGGGTGGCGATGCCCAGGTTGTCGAGGCCGCGCCGGACCTCGAGCTGGTTCATCCAGCGCGCGTAAGTGGCGGCGAGGTCCGGCCGGAGGGGTCCCAGCGCGACCTTCTCGCCGACGACGATGAAGTCCGGCTCGTGGCTATCCATCCGGGCATTGTGTCTGACCCCCGTACGACGAAGGCCGCCCCGGAGAGGGCGGCCTTCGAAAGAAGCGGGTGTTGCGAGCGAGCTACTGAATCGCGTCGTAGACCTTGAACATCGGCATGTACATGGCGACGACGATGAAGCCGACGATCGCGCCGACGAGCACGATCATGACCGGCTCGAGGATGGAGGTCATCGCCTTGATGGCGGCGGCGACCTCGTCCTCGTAGAAGTCGGCGACCTTGGTCAGCATCGTGTCCAGGTTGCCCGTCTCCTCGCCGACGGCGATCATCTGGGTGACCATGCCGGGGAAGATCTTGTTGTCGCGCAGCGGCGCCGAGATCGAGCCGCCGGACTTCACGGAGGCGACGACGTCGTCCATCGCCCGCTCGACCACGTGGTTGCCGGCCGTCGTGCCGGTCACCTCGATGGCCTGCATGATCGGCACGCCGGCGGAGTAGAGCGCCGAGAACGTCCGTGACCAGCGCGCGAGCGCGATCTTCTGGACGGTCTTGCCGATGTTGACGGGGATGCGAAGGCGGAATGCGTCCCACTGCGGGCGGCCCCACGAGGACTTCTTCCACTTCTTGAAGCCGACGACGACGCCGATCGAGCCGAAGATGAGGACGTACCAGTAGCCGGTCACGATGGACGAGAGGTTCACGGTGAACTTCGTGATCAGCGGCAGCTCGCCGCCGAAGTCCTTGAAGACGCCGACGAACACCGGCACGATGAACGCGATCAGCGCGATCAGGGTGAGCATCGCGAAGCTCAGCACGACCGCCGGGTACATCATCGCGCCCTTGACCTGGCGGCGCAGCGAGTCGTCCTTCTCGAGCTGGTCGGCCGTTCGGTCGAGCGCCTCCTCGAGCACGCCGCCGGCCTCGCCGGCGCGGACCATGGCCACGTAGAGCGGGCCGAAGACCTTGGGGTGCTTGTCGAGTGCGTCGGAGAAGTTCAGCCCGGCCTCGATGTCCTCACGGACGGCGGAGAGCGTGTTCTTGAGCTTGGGGTTCTCGACCTGGTCCTCGAGGACGTAGAAGGCGCGCAGCAGCGTCATGCCCGAGGAGACCATGGTCGCCAGCTGGCGGGTCATGACCGTCAGCTCGGCCGCCTTGACGCGCTTGGGCATGATGGAGAGCTCCATCTTCATGCCGCTCTTCTTCTCGTCCAGGCGCATGATCTGGAGCCCCATGGACTTGAGCTCCGCCATCACGGCCGCCTCGCTGACGCCGGTGATCTGGCCCTCCTGCGGCAGACCCGCGCCGTCGACGCCCTTGTATGCGAACTGCAGCGCCGAGCGGGCCATCAGGCGGCGACCGGGACGGCCGGCATGTTCTCGGCGTTGTCGATCAGACGGCGGAGCTCGGCCGGCTGGCCGGAGCGGGTCTCGGCCATGGCCAGGGTGATGTGGCCGGCCTTGACGAGCCCGGCGAGTGAGGCGTCCATGGTCTGCATGCCGTGCGCGGCTCCCGTCTGGATGAGCGAGTAGATCTGGTGCGTCTTGCCCTCGCGGATCAGGTTGCGGACGCCCGGGGTCGGCACGAGCACCTCGGCGGCGACGCAGCGCCCGTTGCCGTCGGCCGTCGGGATCAGCGTCTGGGTGACGATGCCCTGGAGGCCGATCGAGAGCTGGGCGCGAACCTGCCCCTGCTGCGCGGGCGGGAACACGTCGATGATGCGGTCGACCGTCTGCGGCGCGTCCTGGGTGTGGAGCGTCGCGAAGACGAGGTGGCCGGTCTCCGCCGCGGTCAGCGCGGTGGCGATCGTCTCCATGTCGCGCATCTCTCCGACGAGGATCACGTCCGGGTCCTGGCGCAGCGCGGCCTTGAGGCCCATCGCGAAGGACTGTGCGTCCGTCCCGATCTCGCGCTGGTTGACGATGCACTTCTTGTGCGAGTGCAGGAACTCGATCGGGTCCTCGATGGTGAGGATGTGATCGTCGCGGGTCTCGTTGATCTCGTTGATGATCGAGGCCAGCGTCGTCGACTTGCCCGAGCCGGTCGGCCCGGTCACGAGGACGATGCCGCGTGGCTTGTTGGCGAAACCGCGGACGACCTGCGGCAGACCGAGCTTCTCGATCGGCACGGTCTCGTTCGGGATCAGCCGGAACGCGGCGCCCAGCGAGCCGCGCTGGAAGTAGGCGTTGACGCGGAAGCGGCCGTGACCGGGGACGGAGTAGGCGAAGTCGAGCTGCCAATCCGTCTCCAGGCGCTGGCGCTGCGACGAGTTCAGGATCGTGTAGACGATCTCGCGCGTGTCGGTGGGCGTCAGCTTCATGAGGCCCTCGATCGGAACGAGCTGGCCGCGCTTACGGAGCATCGGCGGCGAGCCGGAGGTGAGGTGGAGGTCAGACGCCTTCTGTCTGATGACCTCCATGAGGATTTCTGAGAAGTCGAAGTTCATGGGCGCTCGATGTATCGGCAGGTCGCGCGGCGACCTGAAGGGCTGCGGTGCGAGCGCTACCTGGTGCCGGAGACGCGGGCGATCTCGGCGATCGACGTGAGGCCGCGGCGGACCTTCTCGAGGCCGTCCTCGCGGAGGCGCATCATGCCCTCGTGCACGGCGGCGTGCGCGATGTTCTCCGAGGGCTCCTTGGCGACGGCGAGCCCGCGGATCGTCTCGGACACCCACATGACCTCGTAGAGGCCGACCCGGCCCTTGTAGCCGGAGCCGCCGCAGCGCGCGCAGCCCACGGGCTCGTAGGCCTCGAGGTCGAGGCCGACGTTGAAGCCGTTGGCGCGCATGACGTCGGAGGTGAGCGTCGTGCGGCGCTTGCACTCCTGGCACAGCAATCGCGCGAGGCGCTGGGCGACGACGCAGTCGACCGCCGAGCCGACCAGGAAGGGTTCGATGCCCATCTCGATCAGACGGGAGATCGCGCCCGGGGCGTCGTTCGTGTGCAGCGTGGAGAGCACGAGGTGGCCCGTGAGCGCGGCCTCGATGGCGATCTGCGCCGTCTCGCGGTCGCGGATCTCGCCGACCATGATGATGTCGGGATCGGCACGCATCATCGAGCGCAGGCCCGAGGAGAACGTGAGGCCGGCGCGCGGGTTGACCTGGACCTGGGTGATGCCGTCGAGCTGATACTCGACCGGGTCCTCGATCGTGATGATGTTCGTCTCGACCGTGTTGAGCAGGTTCAGGGCGGCGTAGAGCGAGGTCGACTTGCCCGAGCCGGTCGGGCCCGTCACGAGCACCGCGCCGTGCGACTGCCCGATCGCCTTGCTGAAGCGCTCGAGCGCCTGCGGCAGCATGCCGAGCGTCTCCATGGCGATCAGCGCCTTCGAGGAGTCGAGGATTCGCATGACGATGTTCTCGCCGAAGGCGGCTGGCAGCGTGGCGACGCGGAGGTCGATGTGCTTGCCCTCGAGCTCCATCGAGATGCGCCCGTCCTGCGGGACGCGGCGCTCGGCGATGTCGAGGTCGGCGACGATCTTCACGCGTGAGGTGACCGCGGGGACCGAGGCCTCGGGGACGATCGCCGCGTCGCGCAGCACGCCGTCGATGCGGTAGCGGACGCGCATGTCGCCGTCATGGGGCTCGAAGTGGATGTCCGAGACGCCGCGGTCGACCGCCTCGGTGATGATCCGGTGCACGAGCTGGATCACCGACGCGTCCTCGCCCGCGGAGCCGAAGTCGATCGGCTTCTCCTGCTGGCGGACGTCGTACATCGGCGTCGTGTCCGCCTGCGGCTTGAGGTCTGGGACGTCGTCGTCCTCGTCGTCGAGGTCGAGGAGCACGGCGGCGTAGTCGGGGTCCTCGAGGCGATCGAGCAGCCACTCGATGTCCTTGCCGGAGGACACGGCCGGGCGCACCTCGTAGCCCGTCATGACGGCGATGTCGTCGACCGCGAGCACGTTGGCGGGGTCCGCCATGGCGACCAGCAGCGTGCGGTCGGACACGAACGAGACCGGGACGGCCTGGTAGCGCTTGACGGCCGCCGGGGTCACGAGCTTGGCGGCGTCGGGGTCGACCTTGTAGTTGCGCAGGGCGACGTGGTCGAGGCCGAAGCGCTCCGCGACCGCGCGGGCGAGCTGGTCCTCGGTGAGCGCCCCCTGTTGCAGGAGCACCCGCTCAGCCGCCGATCCGGCGGAATGGGCCTTGTCGATGGCCTCGTCCATCACCGCCCGCTCGACGAACTCGAGGTCGACGAGGACGTCCGTCAGCACCCGGCCGGAGCCGCCGCGACGCGACGGGGACGTAATGCCCCGTTTGGCGCCCTTGCTGGGTGCAGCCCCGATCTGAGTGGGAGGATTCATTAGCTTGGCGATTGGGTGACGGCTCCGCGCATCGCCTGGCGGGGAGCCATCTTGCCGGTCCAGCGTTCAAACGACGCAACGCCTTGTGCGACGAGGATCTCCAGTCCGTCGATGACGCGTGCCCCTCGCGATCTTGCTGCCTCGAGGAACCGCGACTCGCCAGATCCGTAGACCAGGTCGATCACGCAGCTTCCGGCTTCGAACGTATCGGCCCTGAGCGGAAGCGCCTTGAACGGGTCAACGTCCTGCTCGAGCCCCACGCTGGTCGCATTCACGATGATCTCGGCGGCGCCCGGCACCTCCACGGAGCGCGCCCCGAGCTCGCTCGCGAGCGCGCCGGCACGCGCCGGCGTCCGGTTCCAGACCTCGACCTGTGCCCCGGCGCCGACGAGCGCCCACACGGCAGCGCGGGCGGCCCCGCCCGCGCCGAGCACGAGCGCGCTGCGACCGGCGGGGTCGACCCGCGCCCGCAGCGCTTCGAGCAGGCCGGGCGCGTCGGTGTTGTCGGCGACGATGGCGCCGTCGCGCTCGAACGTCAGCGTGTTGGCCGCGCCGATCGCCCGCGCGGCGGCGCCGGCGTCGTCGGCGAGGGCGAGCGCGGCCTCCTTGTGCGGGATCGTCACGTTGACCCCGCGGAAGCCCGCGGCCGGGAGGGCGCGCACCGTCTCCGTGAGCAGCTCCGGCGGCAGCGGCAGCGCGAGGTACTCCCAGCCGTCGAGCCCGCACGCCCGCAGCGCCGCGTTGTGCATCGCCGGCGAGCGGGAGTGGCGCACCGGCCACCCGCACACGCCGAGGTAGGTCACGGACCGCCGCGTGACGCCTGGTAGCGCGCGACGTCGCGCTCGAACTGGCTGTTGGTCTTCGAGAAGGCGTGCTCGCCGGTCTTGCCGGGCTTGCGCACGAAGAACAGGTACTTCGTCTTCGCCGGGTTGGCGGCGGCCTTGATCGAGGCGATCCCCGGGTTGCCGATCGGCGTCGGCGGCAGGCCGCGGCGCGTGCGCGTGTTATAGGGGGTGTCGCGCTTGAGCTCCGAGACGCGCAACGGGCGCTCCCAGTTGTTGATCTGGTAGCGGATGGTGGCGTCGATGCCGAGCGGGATGCCCTGCTTGAGGCGGTTGTACATCACCGCCGCGATGAGCGGGCGCTCGCGCGGCAGCTGCGCCTCCCGCTCGACCATCGAGGCGATGATCAGCACGTCGTAGCGGGTCAGGTTGCGCCGCCGCGCCGCCCGCATGTCGACCTTGGCGAAGTTCTGGCGGAGGGCGTCGAGCTGCCGCCGGACGAGGTCGCTCGCGCTCGCCCCGGTGATCATCTGGTAGGTCGCGGGGAACAGGAAGCCCTCGAGCGAGCGCGAGTTGCGCGGCGCGCCGAGGCCACGCGCCCGGCGCAGCACCCGCGGCTCCGCCGTGGCCTTGCCGTAGTCGCCCGTGAACGCCTTGTTGACGAGCGGGATGTTCTCCCGCCGCGATCGGCCCTCGGGGATCGTGAACGAGAACGTCTTGACCACCCGCGCCTTCGGCCCCTGCATCAGCGCCTCGATCGCGGCGCCGTTGCTCATCCCGAGCGGCAGCTGGTACTTGCCCGGGAGCAGCTTGC
The DNA here is from genome assembly GCA_038327685.1 of Solirubrobacterales bacterium. Classification (GTDB taxonomy): domain Bacteria; phylum Actinomycetota; class Thermoleophilia; order Solirubrobacterales; family Solirubrobacteraceae; genus DASQFQ01. The sequence goes on along the minus strand of JBBQLH010000030.1, from coordinate 13,042 downwards.
CGCGGCGCATCGTGACGGTCGCATTGGCCTCGAACAGCCGCGCGGAGTCGACCACCCCGGCCGACTCGAGGATCTTCCCGATCCGGCCGGCGTCCGAGCCGGTGCGGATCGTGACCCGGACGGCCCCCGTGGGGTCGTCGTGGAAGGGCTGGAAGGTGGCGTTGATCAGCCACAGCGCGCCGCCGATCAGCGCTAGCGCGAGCACCGCCAGGATGCGCCGGCCGCCGCGGCCGTGCGGCGCGCCCGCCGGACGGCGGGGCGTGGCCCGCGGCGGCGGGGTGCGCCGGGTGGCGCGCGGCAGCGGACCGCTCGGCTCGCGCGGCGGCGCGCGCCGCGTGCGCGCGGCGGTGATGGTGCGGCGCGGGCGAGGCCCGGGCTCCTCCTCGTCCCACTCGGGGTGGAACTCCTGCGTCACCTGCGGCGCCTCGGCAAGCTGGTCGGGCACGAAGGGGTCGTCGGGCATCGCGAGCTCGCGCTCGTTGAGCTCGTGCAGCTCGGCGGCGGAGGGAGGCTCAAGCCAGGAGCCGTCCACGGGCTCGGGCTCCGGCTCCGGCTCCGGCTGCGACTCGACGGCGATCGGCTCGGGCTCGGGCTCCGGCGCCGGGGTCCGCTCGACGCGGAAGTCCTCGGAGGGCTCCGGCTCCGGGGGAGCCGTGCGGCGGCCGAGGAACGTCTCCGGCGGTGGGGCGGTCTCGCCGCGGCGGGCGGCGCGCTCGGCGGCGGCCCGGGCGCGCTCCTCAGGACTGCGCTCAGGGGATTTGGATTGGCGGCGCGGCACTTGCTGCCCCGGCATTGTGGCGGGCGGGGCCGTCGGACGCGCCGAGACCCCGCTCTGAGTGGTCAGCGCTCGTTGGCGGTGAGCAGCAGCGAGACGGGCTCGCCGCTGTCATCGCGCACCAGGCTCAGCTCGCCGTCGACGGCGACCATCAGGCCCTGGGAGTGCATGTAGGACGACTGGAACGCGACCGTCTCGAGCTCGCCCGTCGTCATCAGCGCGAGCTGGTCGGTCTGCTCCTTGTAGACGGCGCGATCGTGCACGGACGGCCACACCGCCTTGAGGAACTCGTGCTCCTGGTAGCCGACGAGCTTGGAGAAGGCCGGGTTGAGCTCGCAGAACTTGCCCTGGAGGCTGAGGACGGCGAGCGGCTGGGTGACGTCGTCGAAGCCGTGGCGCGGCGCGCGGGTCGGGATCGGCTTGATCTCGCTCTCGCGCTTGGCGCGCAGCTTGCCGAGCTCGGCGCGGCGTGTGACCGAGCCGGTGTTGCCACCCGAGCCGCCCGTGCGCGCGGCAAGGCCGATGATCTCGCGGAAGACCTCGGAGACGCGCTCGTTGTTCTTCTCGCTCTCGGCGGCGGCGGTGCGCTTGGCGCTCTCGGCCTCGCGGCGCGCGATGATCGCGGCCTGGCCGGCGGAGGTCAGCCCGGCCTTGAGCTCGTCGAGCGTGGCGAGCGCGAAGGTGAGCTCCGAGCTCAGCCCCTCGATGCGCTGGTCGCCGGCCTGGGCGCGCTGCATCGCGGCCTGGGCCTGCTGGCGCGACATCGCGATCTCTTCGAGGATCTTGGCGGACTCCTTGCGCAGGGCGGAGAGGTCCTCGCGGGTGGCGGCGAGCTCCGTCGCGGCGCTGGCCGCGGTTGCGCGCACGGAGTCGAGCTCCTCGCGCAGCTCGCCGGTGCCCTGCTCGACCACGGTGCGGGCCTCGCCCGACAGCGCTTCGGCGCGCTCCATGGCGCTCGCGACGTCGCCGGCCAGCGCGTCGAGGCGCGGCGCGACGCCGTCGATGTCCTCGCGCAGCTCGACGGCCTGGGCGGCGAGCGCATCGCGGAGCTCGGCGCGGACGTCGGCGGCGGCGCTGGCCGCGGTGTCGACGGCGGCCTCGGCCTCCTCGCGCGCGGCGAGCGAGACGTCTGAGACGGCCGCGGCCTTCTCCAGCGCACGCTCGGCGTCGTCGCGGGCACGGGCGGCGTCCTCGCCGGCGCGGCCGGCGGCCTCACGGGCGGCGTGCGCGGCCTTGTCGGCGGCCTGAGCCTGCTCGTGCGCGGCCTGCACGGCCGCGTCCGCGGCGAGAACCTGCTCGCGCGCGGCCTCGACGGCCGCCTCGGTGAAGGCGCTGCGCTCGCGGATCGCATCGACGGCCTCGCCGGTGGCGAAAGCCTGGTCGCGGATCGCCTCCACGGTCTCGTTGGTGGCCGCGGCCTGCTCGCTCACGGCCTGCACGGCGTCGCGGGCGGCGATGGCCTGTTCACGAACAGCATCCACGGCCTCGTAGGCGGCGGCGGCCTGCTCATGCGCGGCATGCGCGGCCGTGTGGTTGGCAGCGGCCTGTTCGCGCGCGGCGAGCACGGTCTTCTCGCTGGCGGCGACCTGCTCACGGACGGCGTGCACGGCCTTGTCGGTGGCGGCCGCCTGCTCGCGCGCGGCTGCGGCCTGCTCGCGGGCGCCGAGCGCCTCATCCTTGGCCTCGGCGATGTCGGCGTGCCCGACCTCGAGCTCCGCGGCGAGGCGCGTGACGCCGGAGCGCAGCTCGTCGACGTCGGTGCGGGTGGCGGCGGCGATCTCCTGGGCGGCCTTGGCACTGGTGGCGGCCGAGTCGAGGCGCTCGCGCACCCCGCGGACCTCGGCGAGCACGGCGGAGGCGCCGCGGTCGACCTCGGCGATGCGCTCGGAGGCCTCTCGCGCGGCGCGCTGCGCCTCGCGGGCCTCGGTGCGGACCTCAGCGGCCTCGGCGCGGGCGGCGGCGGCCTCGGTGCGGGCCTCCTCGGCGCGGTGGACGGAATCCTCGGACTCGACGGCGAGTGCCGCCAGGCGCTGCTGCAGTGCGGTGTCGGCACGGTGGGCGGCCTCGATCTCGGCCCTCGCCTCGTCGAGCATCTCCGCGACGCGCTCGGTGGCCTTGGAGCCGTCGATCAGGGCCTCGACGCGCGCGTCGAGCGCGGCGTCGGCGGTGCGCAGGAGCTCGAGCTGCTCGTGGGCCTCGAGCACGAGGCGCTCGACGCGCTCGACGGCCTCGGCCGGGACGGACTCCTCGCCGTGGTGCTCCTCGAGCGCGCGGCGGGTCTCGGCGAGCTGCTCGGGCAGCCCTCGCTCGCGCTCCTCGAAGATCTTGCGGACGTCGGCGACCTGCTCGGCGAGCTTGGCCGACACGTTCGTGTCCAGCTGCGCGGACTGGCGGCGCGCCTCGGTGACCTCGAAGGCGAGCGCGGCCTCGCGCTCCTCGAACGCCTTGCGCGCGTCGGCGAACTGCCCCTCCAACTCGGACTCGCGGTCCTCGAAGGCCTGGCGGATCTCGGCGACCTGGGTCAGCGCGTCGCGCGCGGAGCCGCGCGTCTCGTCGCGCTCGCGGCGGATCTCCTCGAGCGCGGAGCGCAGCTCCTCGCTCTCGTGGCGCAGCTGCTCGACGTCACGGCCGGCCTGGCCCTCGTCGGCGGCGAGCGCGGCGAGCTCGGCGCGAACCTGGGCGGACTCCTCGCGGGCGCCGGCGGTCTCGGTGCGCAGCTCGTCGGCGAGCTCGCGCAGCGCGTCGAGGCGCGCCTGCGCCTCCGCGGACTCGCGCTGCAGCGCGTCGAGGCGACGGTGGTCGTCGCCGGAGAGGCCCTCGGCCTCGGCCTTCTCGACCTGGACCTCGGTGAGCTGCTCGCGCAGGCGCTCGGCCTCGCGGCGGACCTGCTCGATGCGCTCGACCGCGGCCGCGAGCTCCTCGCGGGCGACCTCCTCGTGGCGCTCGCGCTCGCGCTCGACGCGCTCGAGCAGTTCCTCGATCTGGGTGCCGGCGGCGGCGGACTCCTGCTCGCGCTCCTCGCGCAGGCGCTCGATGTCGGCACGCAGCTCCTCGCGGACGGCCTCGGCGGCCTCGAGACCGGCACGCTCAAGCCCCTCGACGCGGCCGGCGAGGTCCCCGCGGCCGCTCTCGGAGCGGTCCTCGACTTCGGCGAGCGCGGCGGCGAGGCGCTCCTCGGCGGCCTCCATGGCCTCGGCGCGGGCGCGCTCGGCATCTTCGATGCGCTGGATGAGCTCGGCTCGCGCAGCCTCGGCCTCCTCGGCGGCGGCGGCGCGCTCGGCGCGCGCGGTGGTCTCGTCGGCAAGGCTCGCCTCGAGGCCGGCGATCCGCTCGAGCAGCTCCTCGCCGGGTCCGGAGGCGGCCTCGGCCAGGCTGGCCTCGAGACCGCTGATGCGCTCCAGCAGCTCGTCGTCGGCGGTGGAGGCAGCCTCGGCGAGGCTCGCCTCCAGACCGCTGATGCGCTCGAGCAGCTTGTCGTCCGCGGTGGAGGCGGCCTCGGCGAGGCTCGCCTCGAGACTCGTGATCCGCTCCAGCAGCTCGTCGTCAGGCGCCGAGGCGACTGCCTCGGCCAGGCTCGCCTCGAGGCCGCTGATGCGCTCCAGCAGCTCCTCGTCGGGAGCGGCGGCCGCAGCCTCGGCCAGGCTCGCCTCGAGACCGGCGATCCGCTCCAGCAGCTCGTCGTCAGGCGCGGGGGCCGCAGCGTCGGCGAGACTCTGCTCGAGGCGGGCGATGCGCTCGACCAGCTCCTCGCCCGCGGCGGAGGACTCCTCGGCGAGGCTCTCCTCGAGGCGGGCGATCCGCGCGAGCAGCTCCTTGCGTTCGGCGGGGTCCTCGGCCTGAGGCATCTCGTCGCGGACGCGCTCGAGCTGCTCGCGCGCCTCGTTGACCTTCTGCTCGGCCTCCTCGGCGCGGTCGCGGCTGGCCTGCGCCTCGCGGCGGGCCTCCTCGAGCGCGACGGGCAGATCGGCGGCGGTCTTCTCGAGGTCCTCGATGCGCTCCAGCGCGGACAGCAGGCGCGCGACCACCGCGGCGGCGTCGTCGAGGTCGGCGATCGAGTCGCCCTGGATGCCGGGATCGGGATCGAGGCGCTCCTCGCCCTCGATGTCGGCCTCGGCGCGCGCGGCCTCGCGGGCGGCCAGCTCCTCCTCCACCCACGGCGTCGGCTGCGTCGGGCGGAACGCGACGAGCGTGCCCGCCGTGCGCCAGCCGTCCCACGGCTGCGGCTCGGTCTCGAGGGCCTGGCGCAGCGCGCGCACCACCACGGGGTGCTGCTGGCGCATGCGCATCAGCATCAGGTTGCGGGGCAGCTCGAAGGCGAGGTCCTCGAGGAAGAGAGAGAAGTCGAAGCCCTCGTCGAGCTTGACCGGGATGAAGACCATCTCGAGCGGAAACGAGCGCTTGTCGGCCGCGTAGATGGCGCTGACCGCCTGCAGCGCGCTCGTGCGCGGTGCCTCGCCGTTCTCGAGGAAGCGCTGCCAGGCCTCGGCCTCGGGCGGGGCGTGGTCGACGAGCGTGTCGAAGAGCCCCTTGCCCAGCACCTCGGCGGCGCCGAGCCCGAACAGCAGCTCAGCCGGCTCGCTCCACTTGGAGACCGCGCCCTGCCCGTCCGTGAGGACGAAGAAGCCGTTGATGATCTGCGTGAGGAGGGCGTCGAGCGGGTCGTCGTGACCCGCCGCCTCGTCGACGTCAGGGCTCTGCGGTGGTGTCTGGATGGGGTTCATCGGGGTTCCGGGCTTGTGGCCTTATCGGCCCGGGAGCCGCGGCGGCTGAGCGTTCGCGTGCGAGCCAGCCCTCGAGGAGCACTGCGGCGGCACGGGAATCCTCAGCCGTCGCACCCCCGGTTCGGTGCGCCAGCGTCGTGGTGAAGCGTTCGTCGTAGACCTCAATCGGCAGGTTGAGCCTTTCTCTCAACCGCTGGACGAATGCGCGGGTCTCGCGTGTCTGGTCCGAATCGCCGCCGGAGAGCGAGAGCGGCAGTCCGACCACCACGACGCCCGCCTCGAGCTCCCCGATCCGCGCCACGAGGCGGCCGAAGCCGCGGCGGGTGGCCGGCGCCAGGACCGGCTCGACCGGGGTCGCGAGCGTGCGCGTAGGGTCCGAGACGGCGACGCCACAGCGGGCGCTGCCGTAGTCGAGCGCGACGACGCGGCTGTCGCTCAAGCCAGGACTTGGCGGATGGCCTGCTCGGCGGTCTTGAGCGCGTCGGGCAGCTTGTCGGGATCGCGGCCGCCGGCCTGGGCCATGTTGTCGCGGCCCCCTCCCCCGCCGCCCACGACCTGGGCGGCGGTCTTGACGATGTCCCCCGCCTTCACGCCGCGCATGATCGCGCCGGGCGTCGCGGCGACGAGCAGGTTGACGCGGCCCTCGCCCTTGGTGGCGAGGACGATCACCGAGGGGTCGCCGAGCTTGCCCTTGATGCGGTCCGCGATCTCCGCCAGCAGCTTCGGGTTGGCGACGTCCTTCATCTCGACGACCACCTTCACGCCGTCGATGTCGAGCACCTCGTCGAAGCCGGCGTCGACCGGCGCGGCGGGCGTCTTCTCGAGCTCGCGCCGCCTGGCCTCGCGCTCGGCGGCGACCTCGGCGACCTGGTGCGGTTGGGTGCGCAGGACGCTCGCGGCCTCGGCCAGGATGCGGTCGCTGCGCCGCAGGTCCTCGATCGCCACCGGGCCGGTGATCGCCTCGATGCGGCGCACGTTGGCCGCGCTCGAGGTCTCCGTGGTCAGCTTGAAAACGCCGATCTCGGCGGTCGAGCGCACGTGGGTGCCGCCGCACAGCTCGCGCGACCACGCGCCGTCGCCGACCTCGACCATCCGCACGACGTCGCCGTACTTCTCGCCGAACAGCGCCATCGCGCCGAGGCTGCGCGCCTCGTCCAGCGTCGTCGTGAGCGCGCGCACGGGCTGGTTGGCGAGGATCCACTCGTTGACGCGGCCCTCGACCGCGGCGACGTCCTCCACCGACAGCGGGGCGCCGTGGGTGAAGTCGAAGCGCAGCTTGTCGGGCCCGACGTAGGAGCCGGCCTGGCGCACATGGGTGCCGAGACGCTCGCGCAGCGCCGCGTGCAGGAGGTGCGTCGCGGTGTGGTTGCACTCGGTGGCGCGGCGCGCGGCGCGGTCGACGAGCGCGACCACGCGCTCGCCCTCGTGCAGCTCGCCCGCGAGCGGCTCGAGCACCAGGACCTGGTCGTCGCCGAGCCGCAGCACGTCGGTGACGCTGGCGGCGCAGTCGCCGGACTCGCAGCGGACCTCGCCGGCGTCGTGGACCTGGCCGCCGCCGGTGGCGTAGAAGGGGGACTCGACGAGCTTGACCAGGAGCCGTCCGTTCTGCCGGTCCACCGCTCCGACCGCGGTGGTCTGCTCCACCGTCTCGTAGCCGGTGAAGGTCGTCTCGAAGTCCGCCGCGTCGGCGAACACGCGCGCGCGCTCGCGGTGCTCGTCGCGCCCGCCGCGGCCGGCGCTCGCGCGCGCCCGCGTGCGCTGTTCCCCCATCAGGTTCTCGAAGCCCTGCGAGTCAACGCCCAGCCCCTGCTCCGCCGCGAGCTCGAACGTGAGGTCGAACGGGAAGCCGTAGGTGTCGTGGAGCCGGAAGGCCTCGGCCGCGCCGATGCCCTCCTCCCCGGCCGCCGTCGCGCGCTCGATGTGCTCCTCGAGGATGCGCGTGCCCTGCTCGAGCGTCTGGCCGAACGCCTCCTCCTCGCGCGCGAGCCACATGTCGATGGTGTCGGACTGCTCGATCAGCTCGGGGTACGCCGCCCCCATCGTCTCGCGCACGACCGCGGCGAAGCGCGGCATGAAGCCCGGCTCGATCCCGATCCGCCGCCCCCGCAGGATCGCCCGCCGCATCAGGCGGCGCAGCACGTAGCCGCGCTCCTCGTTGGAGGGGACGACGCCGTCGGCGACGAGGAAGGACGCGCCGCGCGAGTGGTCGGCGAGGATGCGCAGCGCGCGATCGGTCTCGAACGTCTCTCCATAGGGCTTGCCGCTGAGCTCCTGGCCGAGCTCGATCAGCGGCCAGAACTGGTCGGTCTCGAAGACCGAGTCCTTGTCTTGCAGGATCGCCGCGAGGCGGCCGAGCCCGAGGCCGGTGTCGATGTTCTGCGCCGGCAGCGGGATGAGTGTGTTGACCGGGTCCTGGTTGAACTGCATGAAGACGAGGTTCCAGTACTCGAGGAAGCGCTCGTTCTCCTCACCCGGGAGGTCGTCCTCCTTGCCGAACGCGACGCCGCGGTCGTAATAGAGCTCCGAGCACGGCCCGCACGGACCGGTCGGGCCGGCCTGCCAGAAGTTCTCCTCGCGGTTGCACGCGACGATGCGCTCCCGCGGGAAGCCCGCCGCGACCCACGCCTCGATCGCCTCCTCGTCGGGGCCGAGGCCGAGCTCCTCGTCGCCCTCGAAGACCGTGACCCAGATGCGATCGAAGTCGAGGCCGAAGCCCTCCACCGACAGCTTGAGCGCGTACTCGATGGCGCCCTGCTTGAAGTATTCGCCGAACGAGAAGTTGCCGAGCATCTCGAAGAACGTGTTGTGGCGGGACGTCGAGCCGACGATGTCGATGTCGACGGTGCGGAAGCACTTCTGGCAGGCGGTCAGCCGGAGGCGCCGCGGCTTCTCGTGACCGAGGAAGTACGGCATGAGCGGGTGCATGCCCGCCGTGGTGAGCAGCACGGACGGGTCGTGGCGCGCGGGGATGAGCGACGCCGACGGCACGCGCAGGTGGTCGTTCGCCTCAAAGAAGCTCAGGAAGGTCTCGCGGATCTCGTCCGAGGTCACACGACCAGTCTATGGACGAGCCGCCCACGGGCCATCGGCAGCAACGCGAGCCCGGCGAGCACCGCGGTGACCGACATGAACACCCAGCCGGAGCCGAATGCGTCGACGGCGTCGGCCGCCGACGGCGTCCCCACGATCGCCACCCACGACGCGAGCCCGAGCGCCGCGCCGATCTGGCGGCACATCGTCTGCACGCCGATCCCGGTGGCGAGCTGCTCGGGGCGCAGTGTCGCCGCGGCGGTGGCGGTGAAGGACGGCAGCAGCAGGCCGACGCCGATGCCGGTCAGCACCTGGCCGGCAGGATCGCCGAGAGGTAGGCGGGCTGCACTCCGGCGTGGGTGATGAACCACAGGCACCCGGCCGCGAACACGAAGCCGCCGACCGCACCGAAGGCGGCGGGCTGGCGGCCGTCGGCGAGGCGGCCCGAGGTGATCGCGGTCGTCGCCGCCAGCAGCGGCCCGGGCGCGAACGCGAAGCCGGCCTTGAGCACGGGGTAGTCCCAGACCTCCGTGAAGCAGAGGACGTTGCCGAGCAGCAGGCCCTCGGGAGGGATCGAGCTCCGGCCCGGCCCCGGGCTCGAGCGAACGTCTTGGGTAGGAGGTGAGTTCGAAGTGCCGGGGGGGCGACGAATGTCATCTCCACCACGCATGCGGGGGTCGAGGTGACACTCGTCGCGCGCCCGGCCCACGAATGTCGTCTCCACCACGCACGCGGGGGTCGAGGTGACACCCGTCGCTCCGCGGCGGCTCGAACCACCTCCTACCCAGCCGCCTTTGACGTTCGCCGGAAGCTAAGCGATCGTCCCAGAGCCCACGACCACGTCGCCCGAGTACAGGCACGCGGTCTGGCCCGGCGCCGCGCCATCGACGGGCTCCAACAGGCGCAGCGTGACGCGCCCCCGCCCGTGCTCGGTCACCGTGCACGGCAGCGGGCGCGAGCGGTAGCGCAGGCGCACCGCGTCGACCTCGGCGCCCGGGCGGTGCAGCCGCGCGCCGCGCACCTGCACGTCGTGGGTCAGCAGGTCCGCACGCGCGCCGACCGTCACGCGGTTGGTGCGCGCGTCGGTGGCGAGCACGTACAGCGGCTCCGGCGCCGCGAGGCCGATGCCCTTGCGCTGGCCGACCGTGAAGCCGTGGTGGCCGCGGTGGCGACCGAGCACGCGCCCGCCGCGGTCGACGATCTCCCCTAGGCGCTCGCGCGCGCCGCCGTGGCGGGCGAGGAACGCGGCCCGGCCCGTGCCGGCGAGGAAGCAGAGGTCCTGCGAGTCGGCCTGCGAGGCGACGGGCAGCCCGGCCTCGGCGGCGAGCGCGCGCACCTCGGGCTTGGTCAGCTCGCCGAGCGGGAAGCGCAGGCGCGCGATCGTCGCGGGGTGAAGCGCACACAGCATGTAAGCCTGGTCCTTGGCCGGGTCGGCGGCCGAGCGCAGCAGGCCGTCGGGGCTGCGGCGCGCGTAGTGGCCGGTCGCGAGCTCGTCGGCCCCGAGGCGGCCGGCGAAGTCGAGCATCGCGTCGAGGCGGACGTTGCCGTTGCAGCGCACGCAGGGGTTGGGCGTCAGCCCGGCGGCGTGCTCGTCGAGCCACGGCGCTACGACGCCGGCACGGAACTCCTCGCGCAGGTCGAGCGTGAAGTGCGGCAGGCCCATGCCATGCGCGAGCGAGCGCGCGGCGCGCACCGCGTGCGCCGAGCAGCACGAGGCGTCCCCGTCGTTCTCCGGGTCGGCCCACAGCTCGAGCGTGACCGCGATTGCGTCCCCGCCCGCGCGGGCGCGCAGGAGCGCCGCGACGGCGGAGTCCACCCCGCCGCTCATGGCGACGAGCGTGCGGTTCGGATCGGGCGCGAGCGCCGCGCCGGTGCGGGCGGCGGAGCCGAGCGCGCGGTGCAGCGCGTCGGCGGCCAGCTCGGCGGCGTGCAGCTTGCCGGGTGAGAGCCCGCCGAGCTCGGCGGCGACCTGGTGCGTGCCGACGCGCGCGGCGTCGAGCACGCCCGCGCCCTCGACGAGCGCGACGGTGGCAGAGCCGGCCGCAGTGACAGCGCCGCAGCCCGATGCCTCGAATCCGGCCGCGGCGACGCGCCCGCCCTCGACCCGGAGGGCGATCGAGACGAGGTCGCCGCAGACGCCGCCGCCGGCGGCTCCGATGGAGGCGCCGGCGGGCGTGATGCCCTTCCCCTGTGGAAACTGAAGATGCTCGGTGAAGCGTTCGGCGCTCACGCGCCGAGTCTAGGCGGGAGGCCTAGAAGCAGCTGAGGCCGTGCGCGCCGTTCTTGCGGACGAAGGCCGAGTCGAGCTTCCCGGTGTCGTGGGCGACGCCCTTGAGGATCTTGGCACCGTCGGCCGGCTTGGCCTTGCCTGCCGTCACGCCGACCGTCAGGCGGCTCGTGGTGTCGCCGGCATAGTTGACGAAGTTCTTGTGGAAGCGCCGGTACTGCTTGGCCGGCCTGATCGCGGCGGCCTGTGCCGTCATGGCGGCGGCGGCCTGCTGCGCGCCCGCGAGGTAGGTCGGGACCGCGGTGGGTGAGGATGGCTGCGAGAGCGCGCTGATCTGGGCCTGCGTGGAAGCGCAGAGCGCCTCGATCTTGCGGTAGTACGGGCTCTTGATCAGGCTGCCGCCGCTGGCGAGGATGGCATCCACGACCGCCTGGTCGATCGTGTCGCGGTCGACATAGCCGACGAGTGTCTCGGCCTTGAGGTTGCGGTCGGCCACGACGATGGTGGGCGACTGCTCGACGTCGACGCCACGCGCGATGGCCTGGTAGCGGGCGACGGTCTTGATCCAGTGCGGGGCGACGAAGACCTGGCCGCCGTACGTGTTGACGTGCGAGAGCGCGCGGCGGACGGCGCGGTCGTCAGCGGAGCGGTTGTTGTAGAAGAGCAGGACGAGCACCTTGTGCTTCGCGACGGCGCCGCGGATGTCCTTGGGAAGCCGGGCGAGCGTCTCCTTGGTGACCGGGGACGTGGCGGTCGCAGGGGTCGCGGGCACGCCGGTCGCGGACGCGGTGCCGGTAGTCGTGGCGGGGGTCGCGGTCTGGGCGCCATTGTTGGTGTCGGCGGCCAAGCCGCCCGGGGCCTCGCCGGCGGCGACCTTGGCCTGCGCGCTGGCGTCCGTGGTCTTGGTGATCGCGGACTGGACGATCGCGCCGGGCTTGCTGTTCGTCTTGGCGCCGGGGTCCTTGGCCGGCGGGACCGGGGTGGCGGCGGCGGGCGCGGCTGCCACCGGGGTGACCGCCGCGGGCTTCGGACGAAGGAACAGCATGTAGACGGCCACGAGGCCGATGACAGCGATGAGGACGATGCGGATCGGCGGCGAGATCTGGTTCATATCTCGTCCCCTATCGGCAGACGTGCCGCGCGTCCTTAGGGTGACTTTCCCTCGGATGGGGCGCTAACCCGGGCGCCGAGCTGCTGACCCGCCGGAGCGGGCGCCGCGAGGCGCAGGCCGAGCTCCGCCAGTTGCGGCGGATCGACCGGCGCGGGCGCGCCAGTGAGCGGGTCGGAGCCGCTGGCGGTCTTGGGGAATGCGATGACCTCGCGGATCGAGTCGCGGCCCGCGACGATCGCCGCGACGCGGTCGAGCCCGAACGCGATGCCGCCGTGCGGAGGCGCCCCGTAGCGCATCGCGTCGAGCAGGAAGCCGAAGCGCTCCTCGGCCTCCGCCTCGGAGATCCCGAGCACGCGGAAGACCTCCTGCTGGACCTCGGGGCGATGGATACGGATCGACCCGCCGCCGATCTCTGCACCGTCGAGGATCATGTCGTACGCCCGCGCGCGCATCGCCCCCGGGTCGGCGAAGTCGCCGGTCGGCGTGGTGAAGGGATGGTGGACGGCGTCCCAGCGGCGCTCGCCGTCGTTGTACTCGAAGGCCGGGAAGTCGACGACCCACAGCACCTCGTGGCGCTCGGGCCGGACGAGGTCGAAGCGCCGCGACAGCTCGAGCCGCAGCTCGCCGAGCGCGGTCGCCGCGACCTTCTCCGTGTCGGCGACGACGAGCAGGAGGTCGCCGGGATGCCCGCCGAGGCGCAGCGTGACGGCGGCCATCTCGTCCGCGGAGAGGAACTTCGCGATCGGCGAGCGCCACGCGCCGTCCTCCTGGACGAACGCCCACACGAGCCCACCCGCGCCGTAGCGCTTGACGTGCTCGGTCAGCGCATCGAGGTCCTTGCGCGGCACCTCGCGCGCGCCGGCGTTGAGCCCGCGCACGACTCCGCCCGAACCCAGCGCGCCGCCGAAGACCTTGAACTCCGTCGCCGCGAGCGCCTCGCCGAGGTCGGTGATCTCGAGGCCGAAGCGGATGTCGGGACGGTCCGAGCCGTAGCGCGCCATCGCCTCGTCGTAGGTCATCCGCGGCCACGGCGGCGGGCCGACCGGAAAGCCGGTCGCCTCGAAGACGCGGGCCATCATCGCCTCGTTGACCTCGATGACGTCCTCCTCGTCGACGAAGGACATCTCGAGATCGAGCTGGGTGAACTCGGGCTGGCGGTCGGCGCGCAGGTCCTCGTC
>JBBQLH010000029.1:0-41327 GCA_038327685.1 Solirubrobacterales bacterium | reverse complement strand
CACGCTGCGCGGCCTCAGGGCCCGCATCGCCAGCCGCTTCCTCGCGCTCGCCGCAGCGGTCGCGCTCAATCATCAACTCGGCCGCCCACCACGCGCCCAGGTCGACTACGTCGCCTGAACGCGTGGAACTACTCATCTAGTCAAGCGCTGGTCAGCCGGCGTACGCGAACGGGTGGTTGAACACGTCCATCGCGCGGTGGCGCGCCTTGACCGGGATCTCGAAGTTGGCGCCGGCCTTGGCATCGGCGACGCGGACGCTGACGCTGTCGGTGCCCGGATCCCAGAGGAGCCAGACGTCGATGCCGTCGTTCGAGCGGTGGTTGAGCTCGCGATGGGAGTCGGAGGAGGCCATGGCAGAACTGTCGCGGAGCGCGACCGGACGTGACATGGGGCTGGCTCGTGTCAAATCGGTACGGTCAGCCCCCATGATCGGGCGCGAGCGGCAGACGGCGATCTATCTGGGGGGCGTCGGCGGGCGGCGCCCGCGCGTGCCGCTCGACCCGGATCGCCTCGAGGCGGCCGCGGCCAAGGCGATGCGGTCCGACGCGTTCGCCTATGTCAAGGCCGGCGCCGGCACCGAGGACACCGTGCGCGAGAACCGTGGCGCGTTCGCGCGCCACCGCATCGTCCCGCGGATGCTGCGCGGGGTCGAGCGCCCGGACGCGAGCGTCGAGCTGTTCGGCCGCCGCCTCGACTCGCCGTTCCTGCTCGCGCCCGTCGGCGTGCTCGAGCTCGCCCACCGCGAGGCCGACGTCGCGGTCGCCCGCGCCGCTCGCCGGACCGGCGTGCCGATGATCTTCTCCAACCAGGCCTCGCGCCCGATGGAGGAGTGCGCGGCGGCGCTGGGCGAGAGCCCGCGCTGGTTCCAGCTCTACTGGAGCACCTCGGACGAGCTCGTCGAGAGCCTCGTCGCCCGCGCCGAGGCGTGCGGCTGCGAGGCGATCGTGCTCACGCTCGACACGACGATCGTCGGCTGGCGCCCGCGCGACCTCGAGCCCGCCTTCCTGCCGTTCCTGCGCGGCCAGGGCATCGCCCAGTACACGAGCGACCCCGTCTTCCGCCGCCTGATGGCCGCCGGGCCGAGCGGCAACGGCTCGCCGCAGCCGCCCCCGACGCCCGCGGCGCTGCGCACGCTCGTGGCGCTCACGCGCGCCCATCCCGGGTCGTTCTGGCGCAACCTCGCCTCGGGCGACGGTCGCGCGGCGGTCCAGCGCTTCACGGAGATCTTCTCGCGCCCCTCGCTGTCGTGGGACGACCTCCCGTTCCTGCGCGAGCGCACGAAGCTGCCGATCGTGCTCAAGGGGATCCTGCACGCCGACGACGCCCGGCGGGCGCTCGACGCGGGCGTCGACGGGATCGTCGTCTCCAACCACGGCGGCCGCCAGGTCGACGGCGCGATCGCCACGCTCGACGCGCTGCCCGCCGTCGCGGCGGCCGTCGACGGGCGCGTGCCGCTGCTGCTCGACAGCGGCGTGCGCGGTGGCGCCGACGCCTTCAAGGCGCTCGCGCTCGGCGCGAGCGCGGTCCTGATCGGGCGCGCCTTCGTCTACGGCCTCGCCGTCGCGGGCGAGGCGGGCGTCAAGGAGGTCCTCGACAACCTGCGCGCGGAGCTCGACCTGACGATGGCGCTCGCCGGCTGCGGCTCGCTCGCCGAGGTCGGGCCCGAGACGCTCGAGCGCGTCGGCTGAGATGGGACGGCGCCTCGCGGTGCTCGCGCTGGCCGCGGCCCTGCTTGCCGGCTGCGGCGAGAAGCCCGAGCCCGCGGCGTCGCGCGTGACCGCCGTCACCGGCACGCTCGACCTCGCCCGGCCCGCGCCCGCGCCGCCCGACGCCGGGACCACGGCGGGCCATCGCGCGCCGGCCACGGCGTCGACGACGCGCTCCTCGCTCGCCTTCGCCGGACGCGTTCAGCCGGCGAGGAGCACGGTGACGCTGCGACCGGCCCGCGGCCCCGCGGTGACGGTGGACGTGGCGGGCAACGGCTCCTTCCGTGCGCTCGCCCGCACGCTCCAGCGGGGCAGGAACGCCTTCCTCCTCGAGGCCCGCGCGGCCGGGCTCGCCCCCTGGAAGGTCGACATCTCGATCACCCGCAGGTAGACGGCGGCGGCGCGGTCTACCCTGATCGCCCTCCCCGCGCGCCGTGTCCCTCCGCCGCTCCCGCCCATTCCTGCTCCTGCTCGCGCTCGCCGTCGCGGCGGCTGCCTTCGCGCTGCCCTCCCTGCGCCCGGCGGGCGCGCCCGCAGCGTTCGAGCGCCCGAGCGTGGTCGTGCTCATGACCGACGACCAGACGTACCAGGACATGGTGGCGATGCCCCAGACCAACCGCCTGATCGGCGCCGCGGGCTCCAAGTTCTCGCACTACTACGTATCGACGCCGCTGTGCTGTCCCTCGCGGGCCACGTACCTCACCGGGCAATACGGGCACAACAACGGCGTCCTCAACAACACGCCCCCGCACGGCGGCGTCGAGGCGCTCGATGCGCAGCACACGCTGCCCGTCTGGTTGCGCGCCGCCGGCTACCGCACCTCGCACATCGGCAAGTACCTCAACGGCTACGGCCTGCGGCACGCGCCCAACGTCCCCCCGGGATGGAGCGACTGGCACGGCACCGTCGACAAGAGCACGTACCAGATGTACGGCTACAAGATGTTCGAGAACGGCACGCTGCACCGCTACGGGAACTTCGACGTCGAGGATCCGGCGCTCTACCAGACCGACGTGCTGCGCGAGAAGGCCGTCGCGTCGATCGACGCGACGGCGCCCGGCGTCCCGCTGTTCCTGTCGCTGATGTTCGTCGCCCCGCACGGCGAGGTCGAGACGCCCGGCAGCACGACGCAGCCCTACCTGCGCCCGGCGCCGCGGGACGTCGGGCACTTCAGCCACCTGCGCGAGCCGCGCTCGCTCCGGGGCGAGCGCGACATCTCCGACAAGCCGCCCTACATCCGGCGCCTGCACGTCTCGAGCACCTCGACGGCGGCGCGCGTGCGCGCCGACTTCCGTGCGCGCCGCGAGTCGCTGCTCGCCGTCGACGACGCCGTCGCCGCCGTCTTCGGTGCGCTCGAGCGCACCGGGCGGCTCGCCTCGGCCTATGTGCTCTTCACCTCCGACAACGGCTTCTTCCAGGGCGAGCATCGCATCCTCAAGGGCAAGTACCTCGCCTACGAGCCGTCCTCGCACGTGCCGCTGCTGATCCGCGGGCCCGGCATCGCGCCCGGCACGGTCTCGGACGAGCTCGTCGCCAACACCGACCTCGCGCCGACGCTGCTCGACGCGGCCGGCGC
The DNA here is from genome assembly GCA_038327685.1 of Solirubrobacterales bacterium. GTDB lineage: Bacteria > Actinomycetota > Thermoleophilia > Solirubrobacterales > Solirubrobacteraceae > DASQFQ01. The sequence continues at coordinate 38,045 of JBBQLH010000029.1, read as the reverse complement.
GACTGCGGACATCCCGGTCGACGGCCGCTCGATCCTGCCCTTCGCGCGCGATCCCAGGCTGCACACGCGCCGTCCCGTCCTACACGAAGGCCTCGTGCCGGGCGACATCGACCGCGACGGCGCCCCGCGTACCCACAAGGTCCCGCGCTACCGGGCGATCCGCACGCCGCGCTACCTCTACGTCGAGTGGCAGGGCGGCGCGCGCGAGCTCTACGACCGCGCCCGCGACCCGGGCGAGACGCACTCCCGGCACCACGACCCGCGCTACCGCACGATCCGGCGCTCGCTCCACCGCGAGCTGCAGCGCCTGCGCCACTGCGCCGGCGACACCTGCCGCCAGGAGATGGGCCCGCTGCGATAAACCGCCCAGCTGCGGTCCGGCCTCTGGTGGATCCTTCCACCATGCCGCTTCGCCACCTTCGCGCCGTCCCCGCCGCCCTCCTCTGCGCCCTCGCCCTTCCCGCCGGTGCGCTCGCGCAGACGAGCCCCTACGCCGAGGGCCCCGGGGCGATCAGCGCGTATCCCTCGCCCGGCACCATTTCCGCGGGCCCGCAGACCCAGATCTCGCTGCGCGGGGCACCCCGGAGCCGGCTCGGGACGATCCGCGTCACGGGCTCCCGCAGCGGCCGTCACAAGGGCCGGCTGCGCGCTCACTCGGACGGCAAGGGCGCGAGCTTCGTCATGCCGCGGCGCTTCCGCGGTGGGGAGCGGGTCACCGTGCGGACCGATCTGCCGATCCACGGGTCGCGCAGGGGCGACTTCTCCTTCCGGGTCGCCCGCATCCCCAGGCGCGTCACGATCCAGAACCTCATCCTCGAGAACATCAACGCGCGCCTCGTGCGGCGGTTCCGCTCGCGGCGCGACCTCGCGCCGCCGTTCCTCAACGTCGGGGGCCTCTCCGGGCCGACCGCGCCGGGGCTCCTGTTCCTCACCCCGAAGTCCAAGAAGGACCAGAAGCAGGCCGGGCCGATGATCGCCGACAACACCGGGCAGCCGATCTGGTTCCAGCCTCTGCCGGGGGTCCAGGCCGCGACCGATTTCCGCACGCAGACCTACAAGGGCAGGCCGGTGCTCACGTTCTGGCGCGGCACCTCGCGCCAGGGGATCGGGGTCGGCGAGATGGTCGTGCTCGACCAAGCCTACCGCGTCATCCGCCGGATCCGCACGGCCAACGGCTTCAGACCCGACCTGCATGAGTTCAACCTCACCCCGAGGGGCACCGCGATCCTGATCACCTATCCGGTGGTGCGCACCGACCTGCGGAAGGTCAAGGGCGCGCGCCACGGCCTCGCCGTCGACTCGGTCATCCAGGAGATCGACCTCGATACGGGCCTGGTCGAGTTCGAGTGGCACTCGCTCGGCAAGATCGCCCTCACCGAGACCTTCTCCAAGCCGAACCCGAGCCCGCGCGCCCCCTTCGACTACGCGCACGCCAACTCGGTCAACCTCGACACCGACGGCGACTTCCTGCTGTCCGCCCGCAACGCGTGGACGGTCTACAAGATCGACCGCGAGACGGGCAACATCCGCTGGCGCCTGGGCGGCAAGAAGAGCACCTTCAAGGTCCCGGCCGCCGCGCGCTTCGCCTGGCAGCACGACGTACACCGGCGCAGCGACGGGGCGATCACGATGTTCGACAACGAGGCGTTCCCGCCCATCCGCAAGTTCTCGCGGGCGCTCGCGCTGCGGCTCGACGAGCGCGCGAAGACGGCGGCGGTGGCCGGCGCGCTCACGCACCCGCGCAAGCTGCTGACCGCGACCCAGGGCAACCAGCAGTCGCTCCCCAACGGCGGTGCGATGGTCGGCTGGGGCTCGCAGCGCTACCTGAGCGAGTTCGGTCCCGCGGGCAACGTCGTCTTCAACGCCTCGCTGTCGCTCGGCTTCGAGAGCTACCGCGCCTACCGGCTGCCCTGGGTGGGGTTGCCGCGCACGCGGCCGAAGGTCGCGGCGGCGAACGAGCCCGGCGCCGGCACCGATGTCTACTCGAGCTGGAACGGCGCGACCGAGGTCGCGTCGTGGGAGATCCTCGGTGGCTCGAGCGCCGGCAGCCTGCGCTCGGCTGCGTCCGGGCCGCGGACGGGCTTCGAGACGAAGCTCACGGTGCGGGGGGTCCCGCGCTTCGTCGTCGCGCGGGCGAAGGACGCCACCGGGCGCGTGCTCTCCAGCTCGCAACTGACGCGCGTGCGCTAGCCGCCGGGGTTTTCCCTCCGCCGCTGCGGGAAGGACAGCGGTGGCAATCCAGGAGGGGGAGCGCATGTCCACGGAAGCGATGGCCGAGGGTCGCATCATCGAGACGAAGATCCCGGCGCGGCTCGACCGGCTGCCGTGGGCCCGCTGGCACTGGATGGTGCTGATCGGCCTCGGGACGGTCTGGATCCTCGACGGCCTCGAGGTCACGATCGTCGGGACGATCTCCTCGCGCCTGACGGAGAAGGGCTCGGGCATCTCGATCTCCGCGGCCCAGATCGGGCAGGCCGCGGCGATCTACGTCGCAGGGGCGTGCGTGGGCGCGCTCTTCTTCGGCTGGCTGGCCGACCGGCTCGGGCGCAAGAAGCTCTTCATCATCACGCTCGCGGTGTACCTCGTGGCCACCGTGGGGACCGCGTTCTCGGGCTCGTTCCTCTTCTTCGCGGTCTGCCGCTTCTTCACCGGCGCGGGCATCGGCGGCGAGTACGCCGCGATCAACTCGGCCATCGACGAGCTGATCCCCGCCCGCGTCCGCGGCACCGTCGACCTGCTCATCAACGGCTCCTTCTGGCTCGGGACGGCGATGGGCGCCGCCCTCTCGATCGTGCTCCTCAACGAGTCGATCTTCGCGAAGGACTTCGGCTGGCGGCTCGCCTTCGGCCTCGGCGCCGTACTCGGCGTCGGGATCCTGCTCGTGCGCCGCAACGTCCCGGAGAGCCCGCGCTGGATGTTCATCCACGGCAAGGGAGACGAGGCCGAGGAGCTCGTCGACGACATCGAGCGCCAGGTCAAGGAGTCCGCGGGCGTCTCCGAGCTCAAGGAGGCCAAGAAGTCGATCAAGGTCCGCGAGCAGGAGCGAGTCGGCTTCCTCACGATCGCGAAGACCGTGTTCGGCGCCTACCCGCGGCGGACCGTCGTCGGCCTGTCGCTGTTCATCGGCCAGGCGTTCCTCTACAACGCCGTCTTCTTCACCTACGCGCTCGTCCTGACGACCTTCTACCACGTCAAGCCCGCGAGCGTGGGCTACTACATCATCCCGTTCGCGATCGGCAACTTCCTCGGGCCGCTGGTCCTCGGGAGGCTGTTCGACTCCGTCGGGCGCAAGCCGATGATCGCCGGCACCTACATCCTCTCGGGCATCCTCCTGATCGTCACCGCATTCCTGTTCAAGGCGGACGTATGGTCGGCCCAATCGCAGACCGCGGCGTGGTGCGTGATCTTCTTCTTCGCCTCCGCCGGGGCGAGCGCCGCCTACCTGACGGTGAGCGAGATCTTCCCGATGGAGACGCGCGCGCTGGCGATCGCGTTCTTCTACGCGGTGGGGACCGCGGTCGGCGGGATCACCGGCCCGCTGCTGTTCGGCAAGCTGATCGCGACGGGCAAGCAGTCCGACGTCTTCTGGGGCTACATCCTCGGCGCGTCGCTGATGATCATCGCGGGCATCGTCCAGGCGCTGATCGGCATCGAGGCCGCCCGCAGGGATCTCGAGGACATCGCCAAGCCGTTGTCGGCGGAGGCCGCCGAGGGCGACGAGGAGCCTCGGCCCGCGGCGCGGCGCCACCGCTTCGGGCCGAGCGAGTCCGGCTCGTCCTACTCGCCCGTCCAGCAGTCCTCCTCGCGCGTGCCCGACGAGGACATCGACGAGGAGATCGCCGCGCTCGTCAGCGCGCTGGCCGATGCGGGGTCCGACGGCCTCGACCGCAAGACCCTCGGCGACCGCGTCAACTGCCGGCTGTGGGGCCCGGGCCGCTTCCGCCGCGCGCTCGGGACCGCGATGGCGCGCGGCGCGATCCGGAGGTCGGGCCGCGGGCGGTTCGTGGCCGAGGAGGAGGCGCTCACGGGCGCGCGCTGACGCCCGGCTAGCCTGAAGTGCGTGCGGCTCAGCGTGCTCGACCAGTCCCCGGTGCCGGAGGGCGCGACCGGCGCCGACGCGCTCGCCAACACGCTCGACCTCGCACGGCTGACCGACAGCCTCGGCTACCACCGGTACTGGCTCGCCGAGCACCACGGCGGGCCGTCGCTGGCCGGCCCGAGCCCGGAGGCGCTGATCGGCCCCGTGGCGGCCGCCACCTCGCGCATCCGCGTCGGCAGCGGCGGCGTGATGCTCCCGCACTACTCGCCGTTCAAGGTCGCGGAGACCTTCAGCGTGCTCGCGGCGCTCTTCCCCGGCCGCATCGACCTCGGCATCGGCCGCGCGGCCGGCACCGACCCGATGACGACCTACGCGCTGCCGCGCGACCGCCGCACCGCCGGGCCCGACGACTTCCCGCAGCAATTGGCCGAACTGCTCGCGCACTACGACGGCGCGTTCCCCGCGGACCATCCCTTCGCACGGCTCGGCCGCACGCTGCCCGGCGGCGACGAGCAGCCGCAGGTGTGGCTGCTCGGTTCCTCGCCACAGAGCGCGATCTGGGCCGGGCAGCTCGGCCTGCCCTACGCGTTCGCCGACTTCATCAACCCCGACGGCGCGCCCGCCGCGGCGCAGTACCGCGAGGGCTTCGAGCCGTCCGAGCGGCTCGCGACGCCGCGCGTAGCGGTCGCCGTCTGGGCGGTCTGCGCGGACACCGACGAGGAGGCGCAGCGACTGGCGGCGAGCGGCCGCATGACGCTGACGCTGCTGCGCCAGGGCCGGCTGATCCCGGTGCCCCCGCCCGAGAAGGCGCTGCGCTTTCTCGCCCAGCAGAACGCCGACCCCACCGGCGCAGGGCCGGGCCGCCGCGGCGTGATCGGCTCGCCGGCGACGGTACGCGCCGGGCTCGAGGAGATCGCCTCGCGCTACGGAGCGGAGGAGGTGATCATCGTGACGATCACCTGGGACCACGCCGCCCGCCGGCGCTCGTACGAGCTGATCGCGGAGGCCTGCGGACTCGCGGACGCCCACGACGAGCGCGCCGCGACGCATGCCGCCGGCTGACTCGGCTCCGAGCGCGTACCGCGCCGCGCTGCTCGACTGGATGGCGTGCGCGGCGCGAGGGCGGTCGGAGCCCGCGGCGCGCGCGGCGGCCGGCGCCGGCGACGGGCTGCTCGAGCGGGTCGCCGCGCTCGGGACCGCAGGGCACGTGCTCGACTTCGACGACACCTACCTCCCCGGCATCGCCCATCTGAGCGCACCGGTCGCACCGGCGGCGATCGCCGTCGGCGCCGCGGCCGGGGCCACGGTCGGCGACGTGCTCGACGCGTACGCGCGCGGCTTCGAGGCGATGGGCACCCTCGCCCGCTCCGGCCACCCGGCGCTCTACGACCGCGGCTGGCACCCGACCGCGGTCTGCGGCGGCGTCGGCGCGGCGACCGCGGCGGCGGCGCTCCTGCGCGCGCCCGAAGACGCCGCGGTCGCGCTCGCCGCGCTGCGCGCGAGCGGTCTGCGCGCCGCGTTCGGCTCGGACGGCAAGTCGCTGCAGGTCGGGCTCGCGGCGGCCTCCGGCGTCGCCGCCGCACAGCTCGCCGCGGCGGGCGCGTCCGTGCCGCGCAACCGCGTCGCCGCCGCGTGGCGTGACGCCTACGGCGGCGAATGGGCCGAGCCCGGGGACGGCCCGCGTGCGATCGACCGCAACTGGATCAAGGCGTGGCCGTGCTGCCTGCAGACCCACGGGGCGATCGAGTGCGCGGAGCGCGTCGGCGAGATCCCCGACGGCGCTCTCGTCGTGCTCGCCCACCCGGTGTCGCGCCAGGCGGCGGGCTACGACGACGTCGAGACGCCGCTGCAGGCGAAGTTCTCGATCCCCTACACCACTGCCTACACGCTGCTGCACGGCGGCCCGCGGGTGGACGCGTTCGACGCGGTCGACGACGCCGCGCGGCAGCTCGCGTCTCGAATCGAGGTCCGCACGGACCACGCGCTGGGCGAGTCGGAGTTCGCGCTGCTCGCCGGCGACGACGAGCTCGCGCGCGTCGACGCGGCGCGGGGGTCGCCGGAGCATCCGCTGGGGGTCCAGGAGCTGCGCGCGAAGGTCCGCGACCTGGCCGGGGAACGGCTCGATGGGATGCTCGACGATCCGGGGCGACCGGCAGCGGAGCTGCTCGAGAACGTCAGCTGCGCCGGGTAGGGAGTGGGCGTACCGGGCGGCTCCGGTCTACCGTCCTGCCCTGGCGTGATATGCGGCCCCCTGAGCAGGATCGCGGCCGCCAGGGCACTTCGGACCGAGCCCCACCCAGCCGCCGTTGACGTTCGCCCGCCCCCACTGCGAACGCCTAGAGAGAGCTACGGCCGGGGCCGGCGCAGGAGGCCCGCGACCGCGCGCCCGACGACCACGTAGACGAGCAGAGCCAGGCCCCAGTTGACCGCGACCTGGAGCTTGGCGTTGTCGAGCGAGAAGAAGTCCTTGAACGGGCCGACGAGCCACTGCGCCGCGTCGTGGATCGTCTTGACGATGTCGTTCGAGCGGTTGGCCTCGAGCACGACCAGCAGCACGCCGACCGCGATGATCCCCGCGACGACCGCGACGACGATCTCGAGCAGCCGCGAGAGGGCGCCGAGCGCGCCGTAGGCGGCCACACGACCGCCGCGCCGCGGCGCGACGCTCCCCGCTGCTCGCCCTCTCCCGAAGCGCGCCATCGCCCCGCGACCCTACCCGGCGCCGCCCGGGCCCGCGTCGATCGCCTCGCACACCTCAGCCTCGGTTGGCGCAGCGCCGAAGCCGCTCAGGCACCAGGTCGCGCCCGCCTGCTCCCACGGCCCCGGATCGCTGCCCGACGGGTTCGTCACGACGAAGTCGAACGGGCCCCCCGCATCGCCGCGCATCTCATGCACGATGGCCACCAGCTCGGCCAGCGCCTCGGGGCCCGGGAGGTCGATCGGGAAGATGCCGTCCCAGCGCGCGGCGCGGCGCATGGGGCGGCGGTTCGGCCAGCGGGCGCCCACCCAGATCGGGATCCGCGGTTGCTGCGCGGGCGGCGGGGCGAACTCGCCGTCCCACAGCTCGACCAGCCGCTCGAGGCCCTCGTCGAGCAGCCGCGCCCGCTCGCGCGGATCGCCTGGATCGCCGAACGGCTCGAACTCGCCGTGGCGGTCGCCGCCGATCCCGACGCCGAGCACGAGCCGCCCGCCGCTCAGGCGGTCGAGCGTGACGGTCTCACGCGCGAGCTTCTGGATGCGGCGCCGCGGCGTCGGCGTCACGAGCGGGCCGAACCGCACGCGCTCGGTCGCGCACGCGATCGCCGTCATCGCCACCCACGGGTCGGCGAGCTCGCGCGTGTCGACGTAGACGAGGTGGTCCCAGAGGAAGAAGCCATCCCAGCCGGCCGCCTCGGCCGCCTCGGCGAGCCGCGCAAGCCGGCGCGCGTCTGCGAGTTCCCCGAAGGGTGCCACGAAGATCGCGCGCCGGGCTGCCACGCGGCGACGGTACTGCTTCCCAGGCTACGAGCGCTTCAGCGCGCGCGCCGTGACGGGCGCACGACCAGCGAGCAGACGCCTCAGGAGGGCGTCGGCAACACGCTGGGGATCGACTTGGCGCTTGGGCTGCGTCGGCGTGTACGCGGAGGTGATCATGCTTCTTGTGTGCCCCTTCGGGGGCTCCCCAATCGCAACCGGACGATGGTTCTAGATCCGCCCGGAACGCTCAAGTTCCCCGTTCTCAGCCGAAGATCGGGAACACCCGGCGCCGGGCGAGCGCGTCCATGCCGTCCTGGATGCTGCGCCGGACCTCCTCGTACTTCTCGTCGACGTAGGCCTTGTCGCCGGCGCGCTCGGGTCGTGGTCGACCTCGACGGGATCCTGGAAGGCGGTGAGGATCTTCGTCGGCAGCGGCAGCTCGGGCAGCATCGCCGGCCCGATGCCCCAGGGCGCGCTGAGCGCGATCGGGAACATCTTCAGCCGCGCGACCTCGTCCAGCTGCAGCGCGCGTGGGATGCCGCGGCCCCTGACCAGCACCGGCATCGAGTCCGGTCCGCCGACGGTCGCGATCGGCACGATCGGGACGCCGGCGTCGACGCCCTCCAGCGACCACTCGCCGGCTCGCTCCGCGACCCAGCCGGCGGCGCCCGAGGCCTCCTCGCGGCGCTGGTCGACCTTCTTCTTCGCCTTCCCGGCGTTGCGCTCTCGCTGTTCGGTGACGGCCATGGCGCCCGATTACCCGGCGTCGGCCATCCATGCCTCGGGCACGTCGGCGCGCTTGCGGCCGACGAGAGCGACGTACTCGAGCGGCTCGCCCGCGATCGACAGGCGATGGACGTAGCGGCGGTCGGCCATCGGCTGGAAGGCGTCCTCGCGGACCATCCGCCGGATCAGGCCGCGGAAGCCCGACTCGTCGACGCGCTCGAGGAAGTCGGCCTTGAGGTTGAACGCGACCCAGGCCCCCTCCTCGGCGAGGTTGTAGGCCTCGGCGAACGCGCGCGGCGGGATGTCGTCGAAGCCCAGCGCGGCGACGGTGGTCATGCAGCTCGGCGGGCCCGCGCCGACGCGCGCGCGGTCGTCGCCGTCGAGTTGCGTGAGGTCGCAGATCACGTAGTCGTCATAGACGCCGGGGCGATCGCGCTCGGCCGCCCGCGCGGCCTCCGGGATGATGTCGACCCCGACGATCGCTGCGACGCCGAGCCGCTGCAGCTCCTCGCCCACGAGGCCGTTGCCCGCGCCCACGTCGAGCACCGAGAGGCCGGCTGGCTCGACGCCCGCCCGCTCGAGCTGCTCCCCGAGCAGCCCGATCACCACTTCGGGCGACTGGCACTTCAGATGGTCGTGGAAGATGCGCTCGTAGAGGCCGGGGACGTCATAGATCTCGTGATAGTCGTGGAAGCGGATCATGTGCCGCTCGCCGTCGGCGAGGACCTCGCACCACTCCGTGTCCTGCGAAGCGGCGGCGTCGTCATCCGAGGGGAAGCGCACGGTCAGATCGGTGATGGTCTCGTTCACAGGGTTCTCCTGCCCCTGGTGAGCGATGACTAACCGGGGGGTTTGACTTCCCCCGTTGCGCGAGGCACCCTGGGGCCATGTTCGACGGGCCGGTCGGTGTGCACCTGGTGGGGAGCGTCCCGCTGGGCAGCGCCGAGGAGGTGTTCCGCCGCGTGGCGGCCGTGCTCGGCGACCGGCTGCGGCGGATCCCGGACGGCGAGACGGGCCCGCGCTCGGACTGGATCGGCTGGCAGTACCCGGTGTTCAGCTCGCGCCCGCAGTTCGAGCCGGGCGTGCCCGGCGCGTCCTCGTCCTACCGGGCGCTGCCGCAGCTGCGCCTGCGCTCGGGCGTGGCGGCGGACGGCCTGGGCTTCGACGAGCTCGGCTACGCCTCGGCGGCGATGTCCTCGCACCGGATCTTCGCGCGCCTGAAGGACGAGGGCGTGATCCCCGCCGGATGCCGCTTCCTCGTCTCCCTGCCGACGCCGCTCGCACCCGTGAGCGCGTTCGTGGCGCTCGAGCACCAGGCCGATCTCGAGCCGGTCTACGAGACGCAGATGGCGAGGGAGGTCGAGCGCATCCTCGACGCCATCCCGCCCGAGGAGCTCGCGATCCAGTGGGACGCGCGCTACGAGTTCGCGATGCTCGACGGCGCGATCGCGGTCTGGTTCGGCGATGTCCGCGCGGGCATCCTCGAGCGCCTGCTGCGGCTGGGTCGGCACGTCCCCGCCGAGGTCGAGCTTGGCTACCACCTCTGCTACGGCGACGACGAGCATGGCCACTTCTCCGAGCCGCAGGACTCGAAGGACCTCGTGGCGGTGGCCAACGCGATCGGCGACGGGCTCGAGCGGCCGCTGAACTGGATCCACATGCCGGTGCCCGAGTCGCGCGACGACGACGGCTGGTTCGCCCCGATGCGCGAGCTGCGCCTGGCGCCGGAGACCGAGCTCTACCTCGGCCTCGTCCACCCCTCCGACCGCGACGAGGGCGCGCTGCGCCGGATCGCGGCCGCGCGCCGCCACGTCCCTCACTTCGGCGTGGCGACCGAGTGCGGCTGGGGCCGCGGCACCGCCGAGGCCGTCATGGGCCTCCTCGAGTTGCACCGCGGCGTGTCGGCGCCACTGCCCGACGCGGCGCCGCAGCCCGGCTAGGTCGCGGCGCCCATGCGGTCCGTCTGCTCGCCGCTGCCCTTGATCTTCTCGCCCTTGTAGGGCCCCGGCTTCGGCCGCACCTTGCCGCCCGGGAACGCGAGCCTGACGATCGTGCGCTGCACCATGCCCAGCTGCTTGAGGAACGGGCCGGTGTTGTAGGGCAGCTCGTAGCGCTCGCAGATCTGGCGCACACGCGGGGCGATCTCGCCGTAGCGGGTGCTCGGCATGTCCGGGTAGAGGTGGTGCTCGACCTGGTAGCCGAGGTTGCCGCTCATGACGTGGAAGAGGGCGCTGCCCTCGATGTTGGCGGCGCCGAGCAGCTGGCGCACGTAGCGCCCCCCGGTCGTCTCGTCCTCGGTCTCCTCGATGCTGAAGGTGTACGTCTGGTCGGGGAAGTGCCCGCAGAAGATGATCGCGCAGGCCCAGACGTTGCGGATGACGTTCGCCGTGGCGTCCGCGGTCAGCGTCGAGCGGGAGGTCGGGCCCGTGAGCCGCTTGAGCACGGTCAGCGCGGGGTGCTCGGAGTGCACCCGGGGGCGCCGCCGCCGCACTGTGTCGACAGCGCGCCGCACCCGGCCTGTGTCGGGTTCGGGCTGCTTGTGCAGATTGCGGTCGGCGTAGGCCATCAGCAGCGAGCTGAGCAGCGGGAACGCGACGTAGTCCTTGACGATCTGCGTGCGCGCCTTGGTGGCCATGCCCTTGAGCTGGCGGCGCACCTCCTCCTTGGGCTTCTCGCCGCTGCGGACCGCGTCGAAGTCGAGGTCGTGGAATGCGACGCCCCACTCGAACAGCGCCGCCAGGATGATGTTCCAGAACGGCTGGCCGAGGTAGACCGGGTGCCACTTCTGGTGCGGGTCGATCCGCATGATCTCGTAGCCGAGGTCCTTGTCCTTGCCGCGGATGTTCGTGAACGTGTGGTGCACGTAGTTGTGGGAGTGCTTCCACGCCTCGGGGGTCGAGGCGCTGTCCCAGTCCCACGCCGCCGAGTTGATGACCGGGTCGTTCATCCAGTCCCACTGGCCATGCATGACGTTGTGGCCGATCTCCATGTTCTCGAGGATCTTGGCCAGCGAGAGGGTCGCCGTCCCCGCCGCCCACAGCGGGCGGTAGCGCGAGCCGACGAGCAGCACGCGCCCGAGCAGCGCGAGCCGGCGGTGGAGGTCGATCATGCTGCGGATGTAGCGGGCGTCGCGGTCACCGAGGTCGTCGTGGACCTCCTCGTGCAGCGCGTCGAGCTCCTTCCCGATCGCCTCGATCTCCTCGGGCGTCAGTCGGTGCAGCGGGTTTTCGATCTCGGTCGGCATGTGTCCTCGCTCGGTGTCGTTCAGAGTTCGATCTCGACGGGTCCCTCGGGCGCGTTGATGCACGTGCGGACCATCTCGCCGCGCGAGCCGGAGACCTTCCCGGTGCGCAGGTCGCGGATCTCGCCCGACTTCAGCTCGCCCACACAGGTGTGGCAGATGCCCTCCCGGCATCCGAACGGGAGGGTGAGGCCGGCGTCCTCGCCGGCCAGCAGGATCGGCTTGCTGCCGTCCGAGTGCGTCTGGCAGCCGCTCTTGAGGAAGTTGATCGTCCCGCCCTCGCCCTCCTCGGCCTCGCCGATGATGGGCTGGAAGCGCTCCATGTGCAGGCGGTCGCAGTCGCCGTGCGCGTCCCAGTGCTCGTCGAGCGCGTCGAGCAGCTCGGCCGGGCCGGAGATGAACGCCTCGCGCTCGTTCCAGTCGGGGCACAGGCGCTCGAGGTCCGCGGGCTCGAAGCGCCCCATCTCGCCCGTGAGCTGCTTGTGTAGGCGGAACCCGGGGTTGCGCTCCTGCATCGCCTTCAGCTGCTCGCCGAAGATCACGTCATCGGGCGTGCGGGCGGAGTGGATGAGCTGCACGTCGTCGAGCTTCTCCTGGTGCTCGAGGCTGCGCAGCATGCTCATGATCGGCGTGATCCCGCTGCCGGCGCTGATGAACAGCAGCTTCCCGGGGATCGGGTCGGGGAGGACGAACTCGCCCTCCACGCCGCCCAGCGAGACGATGCTGCCCGGGCGCCCGCGCCGCACGAGGTAGGGCGAGACGGTGCCCTCGTCGACGTTCTTGATCGTGATCGAGATGAAGCCGTCGGGGCGCCCCGGGTCCGAGGTCAGCGAGTACGCGCGCCAGTGGCGGCGGCCGTTGATGTCGAGGCCGATACGGAGGTACTGGCCGGCCTGGTGGCCCTCCCACTCGTATCCAGGGCGGATCAGCACGGTCGCCGCGTCGGGCGTCTCGGCGTCGATGCTCTCGATCTTGCCGCGCAGCTCGCGCGTCGACCACAGCGGGTTGACCAGCTCGAGGTAGTCGTCGGGGAGCAGCGGCGAGGTGAACGCGCGGATCGCGTTCAGCAGCCGCCGCTGCAGCTTGGGGACCTTCGGGTCTGCGCCTTTCTCTGCCACGGGACCGGGCATCCTAGCCAGGATTGAGAACGACTGTCACACTCTCGTTCATGGCGGCCCGGTCGTCCCCACCCCAGCGAGCCCGCGAGCGGGAGCGCGAGCTCGTCAAGGTGACGCGCGCGCTGTTCGACGAGCGCGGCATGCAGCACGCGCCGGTGGAGGAGATCGCGCGCGCCGCGGGCATCGCCCGCGGGCTGATCTATCGCCATTTCTCCTCCCAGGAGGAGCTGTTCGTGCTGGCCGTCACGGACTACCTCGCCGAGCTCGGCGCCGCGCTCGAGGCGGCGACCGCGGGCGAGGCCGATCCCGTGCTCGCGCTCGAGCGCCTCACCGAGGCTTACGCGCGCTACTGCCTGCGCTACCCGGCGTTCCTCGACGCCTGCATCTCGCTCATGCACCGCCCGGCGCGCGAGCTCGCGGAGATCGTCTCGGAGTCCGTCTGGCTGCGCCTCGGGCAGGGGATGGCGCGCTGCCTCGAGGTCTCGGCCGCGACGGTGCGCGCGGGGGCGGAGGCCGGCGTCTTCAGCGTCGAGGACCCTGACTACACGGCGAACGTGCTGTGGACCCAGGGGCTCGGGCTGATGCACCTCGCGCGTATCGGCGTCGGCGTCCGCAGCCTCGCCCCCGGCATCCCGACCCTCTTCACCGTCGAGCCGGAGCAGATCGTGCGCACCTGCATCGAGAGCGCGTTGGCGAACGTCCGCACAGAGCGGGGATAGCCCGGATTCTGACCGGGCGAGGCTTCAGGCTTGCGCCCGGTGACTCCGGCCGCACGCACCCTCCGCACCCTGCTCGTCGCCGCGCCCGTCGGCGCGTTCGCGCTGGCGTGGGGCGGCGACGGCTTCTGGATCTGCCTGCCGGGCGCGCTCCTCCTCGCCTCGGCGGAGCCGAACCCGCGCCACGGGCTCGCCGCCGCGGCGCTCGTGGTCGGGCTCGCCGCGCTCGCCGCCCCGCCGCCGCTGATGCCCGCCGCCGTCGTCGTGCCCGCGTCGGGCGGGATCCTGCTCGCGCTGCGCCGCCGGCTCGAGCACGAGCGCGACGCGATGCGCCGCTTCGCCCTGCGCGACCCGCTGACCGGGCTGGCCAACCGCCGCGCGCTCGACGAGCGCCTCGGCTACGAGATCGCGCGCCACACGCGCCACGGCGAGCTGTTCGCCGTGCTCGCGCTCGACCTCGACGGCTTCAAGGCGGTCAACGACCGCTTCGGCCACGACGCCGGTGACGAGCTGCTGCGCGAGGCCGCCGCCGCGCTCGTGGAGGTCGTGCGCGCGCAGGACACCGTCGTGCGCCTCGGCGGCGACGAGTTCTGCGTGCTGGCGCCGCAGACCGGCGAGGCGAGCGCCGACCACCTGACCGGCCGGGTGCGCGAGGCGCTCGCCGGGGTGACCGCCGGGCTCAGCGGTCTGAGCGCCAGCATCGGCACCGCCGTCTTCCCTGCCGACGGGACGACCCCGGACGCGCTGCTCGCCGCCGCGGACCTTGCGGCGCTCGAGGAGAAGCGGCGCTCGCGCACCGGGCGCGGCCGGCGCCAGGCCGCCTGACCGCTCGCGGATAGTTCCGGCCGCGCCGGGGGTAATCGCCCCGGCACGGCACCGGAAAAGGGAGGAGGGCGCATGTCAGAGGACAGCCCGGGGTTGGGCCAGCGGGCGAAGAGCGTCGTCGAGCAGGCGAAGCAGAGCGCCGGCGTCGGCGACCCGCCCCTCGCAACCAAGGCCGGCGGCCGCGCCAAGGGCATGAGCGAGGCGCTGAAGGCGTTCGGCGAGGGCGACATCGACCGCTTCCTGAGCGCCTTCGCCGATGACGTCGAGTGGTCCGGCCCTAAGGGCGACGGGTTCCCCGGCGCCGGCAACCACCAGGGTCGCGCCGCCGTCCGCGACGCGTTCGTGGGCGACGCGGAGCGCAGCTACACGTCCTTCGGCTTCCGCCCCGACCGCTCCCTCGAGTCCCCGGCGGAGAACGTCGTCGTCGCGCTCGGGGCGTTCATCGGCGAGGGCGTGAAGGGCAATGGCAATCTCGACGCGCCCGCCGTTCAGGTGTGGGAATACGACGGCGACAAGGTCGTCTTCGTCGGCATCTACACCGACTCCGCCGGCTTCCCCGGCGTCGTGACCGAGAAGGAGCAGGCGGAGCAGGAGAACGACAAGGACGACGATTCCTGACCCGCCCCGGGTCGCGTCCCGGCTTCGAATCGGGAGCTCTCACGTTTAGGTCGGCACTTGTCGATCAATGGGCATGGCTCCAGCCGCTGCCCGCTCGCAAGGACTGCACCGGCGATGGCCCGTGCGCGCGCTCATCGCGCTCGCGCTGGCCCTGACCGCCGCCTACGCGATCCGTGCGCCCGGCCACTGGGGCGGCGCCCGGCTCGACGACTTCTTCGGGCAGTGGGTCTACGACGCGGTCGCGGTCATCGGCATGCTGCTGTGCGCGTGGCGCGCGATCACCGTCGAGGTGGAACGAGCCGTGTGGTCGCTGATCGCGGTCGGCTTCTTCTTCCAGGTCGCCGGCAACGAGGTCTACTCGGGGTGGTACAGCAGCTCGACCGCCCCGTACCCTTCGCCCGCCGACGCGCTCTGGCTCGCGTTCTATGTGCCGATGACCGCGGCGCTGGCCCTGCGCATCCGCGCGGCCGGCGGCGCACACGGCGTCGTGATCCTCGACATCCTGATCGCGATCGGAGCGCTGGGCTCGATCTCGGCGGCATTCGTCGTCGACGCGATCGTTGCGGGCGGTTCGTCCTCGACTCCCGCGCTGCTGGCATCGCTCGCGTATCCCGTGGCCGACCTCATGCTTGCGGCGCTCGTGCTGCACCTGGCCGCCGCGGGCGGCTGGCGGCTGGGGCGCACGACCACGCTGTTGGCCGTCTGCTTCCTCTACTGGGCGGCGACCGACACCGTCTACGCCTACCAGACCCTGCAGGAGACCTATCGCGGCGGAGGCCTGCTCGACCTGGGGTGGGTCGCGCCGTTCGCGCTGTTCGGCGTCGCGGCCTGGATGCGGCCGGAGCCTGCCGTCGTCCGCCAGACGCCCGGGCTGCGCGCGCTGGCGGTGCCCGCGGGATTCGCCGTCGTCGCACTCGTGATGGTCGTCTACTCGGCCACGGCCGAGGTCACCGTCGTCTCGCTCGCGCTCGCCGCGGGCGCGCTGGTGGGCGTGATCGCGCGCTTCGTCATGACCTACCGCAGCTACCTCATCGTGCTCGAGGCGACGGCGCAGGAGGCGACGACCGACGCTCTGACCAACCTGGGCAACCGCCGCGCGCTGGGCACCGATCTCGAGGCCGCCACGGCGAGCGGCGATGACGGGCTGCTCCTGCTCTTCGACCTCAACGGGTTCAAGCGCTACAACGATGCCTTCGGCCATCCGGCGGGCGACGCCCTGCTGCAGCGCCTGGGCGGCTGCCTGCGCGACGCCGTCGGCACCGCGGGGACCGCCTACCGGATGGGCGGCGACGAGTTCTGCGTGCTGCTCCGCGCTGACGCCGGCGAGCGCGCGGTCAGCGCCGCCGGCGCCGCCCTCAGCGAGCGCGGCGACGGCTTCGTCATCTCGGCCTCGCAGGGACGCGCCGCGATCCCCGCCGAGGCGACCAGCGCCGCCGAGGCCCTGCGCATCGCCGACCAGCGCATGTACCAGCACAAGCGCTCGGCGCACGGGGCGGCGGGCGAGCAGGCGACGCACGCGCTCCTGCGCGTGCTGGCCGAGCGCCACCCGGACGTGGGCGACCACTCGAACGGCGTCGCCGACCTCGCCGAGACGGTCGCCCGGCACATGGGCTGCGATGACGAGCGGGCGCGCGAGGTGCGCGCCGGCGCCGAGTTGCACGACATCGGCAAGGCCGCGATCCCGGACGCGATCCTCTCCAAGCCCGGCCCGCTCCATGCCGGCGAATGGGCGTTCATGCGGCGCCACACCCTGATCGGCGAGCGCATCGTCGCGAGCGCGCACGCGCTCACGAACGTGGCGAAGCTCGTGCGCTCCTCACACGAGCGCTGGGACGGCGCCGGCTACCCCGACGGGCTCGCCGGCGAAGCCATCCCCCTCGGCGCCCGCATCATCTTCGTCTGCGACGCGTTCGACGCGATGCTCGCGGACCGGCCCTACTCCGCCGGGCTCGGGTTCGAGCCCGCGCTCGCCGAGCTCGAGCATTGCGCCGGCAGCCAGTTCGACCCGCGGGTCGTCGCCGCCTTCGTCGCGGTCTCGCACCTGCGCGCGGCGAGCCCGCTGGACGACATCGCCACGACGCCCGCCACGCCCTAGCTCCACCGCGTTGTCAGGGCCCGGCGACTCGGATAGCGTCAGCCCATGGCGCGTGAGCGCGTGTTGCAGCCGACGGAGTCGCGGATCGCGATTCCGTCGCCGTCGCTCGCGCCGACATCCGCGCCGGCGGCGGTCCTCGCCCTCCAGCGCAGCGCCGGCAACCGAGCGGTCTGCGGGCTGGTCGGCTCGATCGCGCGCTACACCCAGGCGGAGGCGCACGCACGCGGCGAGGAGATCACGGCGGAGCGCGGCGCGGGCAAGAAGCAGACGAAGCTCCACGACTACCTCGAGGGGATGAGCCAGGTCCGCGCCACGGAGGCCGAGACCGACCGGCGGGCGGCCGCGAAGCTCAAGGCCAAGGGCGTCGCGAAGCAGGACTTCCTCGACGACCTCATCGACCGGCTGATGGCCGGCATCGAGATCGCCGCCGAGTTCACCTGTGATCGGCTCGCGGACTGGACGAAGCTGCTGGCCCACCCGACGCTCTGGGACCCCAAGGGCGTCGACGCGAAGGCGGTGCCGAAGCTCAAGCAGGTCAGAGCCCACCTCACCAAGCTCACGCGGCTGCTGACCGGGCACGACCTGAAGGCGCAGCGCAAGACCATCGAGGCCACGGAGACGGCGATCGACGGCCTGCTGAACCCGTGGGAGACCGGTCTCGGCGATCGCGTCGACCAGTTGATCCTCGTCAAGCGCTACACGCTCGGGCACGAGCGGCGCAAGCTCGTCATCGCCGAGCGCATCGCGGACAAGTACGACATCCGGCTCGACAGCATGGAGCTGATCAAGGCCAACAAGAAGACCTACGGCACGAAGTCGCTCAAGAAGTTCGTCGAGATGCAGGAGCCCGAGGTCTTCTCGCTGCAGGAGCTCAACGCGATCGAGACGATTCTGCAGCGCTACGCGCCGGTGCTCGGCAAGAACCGCCCGAAGGCCCACGGGGCGCAGCCGCTGAAGTACTTCGGGCGCGCCAGGTACGGCGTCGACCACGACGACAAGGGCGTCGCGGTGCGCGACCCCGACACGCGCGGCGAGAGCTTCGCGCAGTCCAAGACCGTCGGCATGTATGACGCGGGCGCGACCGCCTCGCAGTTCCCGACGGGCATGCAGCAGTTCCGCGGCACCTTCGCCCACGAGCTCGCGCACGCGCTCATCGAGGACGTCAAGGCCAAGGGGGGCGAGAAGACGATCCAGAAGTACGCGGTGGCGACGGGCGTGTGGACGAGCCGCAACGTCACCCCGTATCAGGCGGACACGAGCAAGAAGACCTGGGACGCCATGAAGGCCGCCGGCAAGGAGCCGCCGATCACGCCGTACGGCGCCACCAACGCCGGCGAGGACGTGGCCGACGCGATCAAGTACCTCTTCGAGGATCCCGCCAAGCTCAAGACGGACTGCCCGATCCGCTACCGCTGGATCCTCCAGAACCTCGGGCCGTTCTTCGAGCAGACGTGGTTCGCCGGCCTGCCCGCCGCCCCGCCGTGAGCGACGCCGTCCGCGAGCTCGCCGCGCTGCGCGACGTCTCGCTGCCCGACCTGCGCGAGCGCCTCGGCGGGATCGAGGGGCAGGCGGACGCCCGCTACGGCCGCATGGACGGGCTGGAGATGCTGCACGCCCCGGGCGCCCACCCGGCGATCTTCTTCTTCCGCGACGGGCGGCTCGCGGTCGCCCACCTCCCCGATCCCGACCTCGCCGCCGACGACGTCGAGGCGTTGCTGGGCGCGGATCCGCCGCGGCTGCGCTCGCGCGCCGGCAAGCACGCGTGGGCGCTGGTGCGGGCCGAGGAGGGACTGGCCGTGACGGAGGAGGACGGCCAGATCCGCTACGTCGAGGTCTTCCCGCCGACCACCTTCGAGGACTACCGCGACCGCATCCACACGCCGCCGCCGCACTTCGTCGAGTGACGGCTCAGAACAGCGTGTAGCCGCCGTCGACGACGAGCACGGAGCCCGTCATGAAGCTCGAGGCGTCGCTCGCCAGGTAGACGATCGAGGGGCCGAGCTCCTCGGGTACCGCGGCACGCTGCATCGCCGCGTCCTCCACCCAGCGGGGGCGGAAGCGCGGGTCGTCGACGGGCGCCATCTCCGTCTTGACGTAGCCGGGAGCGAGCGCGTTGACGCGCACGCCGAACGGCGCCCACTCCGCCGCCAGCGACTTCGTGAGCTGGTGCACGGCCGCCTTGGAGGCGTTGTAGGCCGGCTGCCACTGTGGCCGGTTGACGATCTGGGCCGAGATCGAGCCGATGTTCACGATCGCGCCCGTCCCGCGCTCGACCATCTGGGCGCCGACCGCGCGGCTGCAGCGCCAGACGCCGTCCACGTTGACGTCCCACACGGCACGCCACTCATCCTCGGGCACCTCGAGCGCCGGTCGGTGGAAGCAGGTACCGGAGTTGTTGATCAACACGTCGACCGGCCCGAGCTCCGCGGTCACCGTCTCGAGCATGGCCTGCACGCTGGCGGCGTCGGTGACATCCGTCGTGACGGCGAGCGCGCCGAGCTCGCCGGCCACGCTCTCGGAGCGCGCCTCGTCGCGCGCGGCGATCGCCACGCGCGCCCCGGCCTCGCCGAGGGCGCGCGCGAACGCCTGGCCGAGCCCGCGGTTGCCGCCGGTGACGACGGCGACCTTGCCGTCGAGCCGGAATGAGTCCAGGACCGTCATGGCCCTGGACTATCTCAGAGTCCGGGCGACGTGCAGCGCGGGTTCTCGCACACGTAGGGGCCGTCGGGCCCGCCGTGGAAGTGGACCTTCTCGGTGGTGTCCTCGCGCAGCGCGCGAGAGATGGCAGCGACGATTCGAGCCATGGTTGGATCCTTCCTGGGGAGTGAGAGACGACGCCTGGGAGGAGTACGTCTTACGGAACGGCATACACCGAACCGGGGGAGATTGTAACACGCTTGTGACAATCTCCTGGGGCCTCAAAGGTCAGGCGTAGAGCGGTGGGCGCTCCTCGAGTCGCACGCTCGCGCGCACTCCCGAGGCGAGCGACTCCAGGCACGCGTCCGCGACCGCATTGGCCACGTATCCATCCCACGCGCTCGGCCCCCGGCCGGGGCCGTTCGCGACCGCGCCCACCCACGCCTCGAGCTCCCGCTGGTAGGCGGTCGCGAAGCGCGCGCGGAAGTCCGGCTCGACCTGCTCGCCGAGATGCACGGTGCCCGTCTCGCCCACGACCTCGCAGCGGATGTCGTAGCCGTAGCCGGCGTTGACGAACACCTCGACGTCGATCAGCACGCCGCCTTCGGTCTCGAGCAGCACGATCTGCGGGTCGCGCAGGCCGTTCGCGGCCTGGCTGGTGGGCCGCGCCGCGCGCACCGTGGCGCCCACGATCTCCTCGCCGAGCAGCCACCGCGCGATGTCGATCTCGTGCACGGCCGAGCTGGTGATCAGCATCTCCGATGTGAAGCCGGGCGGCGACGACGCGTTGCGGTGGGCGCAGTGCAGCAGCAGGATCTCGCCCAGCCCGCCCCCGTCGAGCCGCGCCTTGACGACGCCGTAGGCGGGATCGAAGCGGCGCATGAAGCCAAGGTGCACGAGCCGGCGGCCGGCGGCGAGCTCGGCCTCGATGACGCGCAGGCAGGCGTCGGCCGACGTGGCGAGCGGCTTCTCGCACAGCACCGGCTTGCCCGCGGCGATGCAGCCGACCACGAACTCCTCGTGGGTGGCGTCGGACGACGCGACGACGACGGCGTCCACCGCCGCGTCGGCGATCAGCGCGTGCGGGTCCGCGATCGCCCGCGCACCCTCGCCCTCGCGCGCGGCCGCCTCGGCGCGTGCGGGATCGGCGTCGGAGATCGCGGCGACGTGCGCGCCCGCCACGCCGCCGGTGAGCGTCCGCACGTGGTCGGCGCCCATCATCCCCGCGCCGATGACGCCGATCCCGACGCTCATCGTCACACCGCCGTCGGGAAGTGCATGTGGCCGCCATCCGTCGCGTCCTCCGGCCAGCGCGTCGTGACCACCTTCCCGCGCGTGTAGAACTTGACGCCCTCCGGGCCGTGGATGTGCGTGTCGCCGAACAGCGACGACTTCCAGCCGCCGAAGGAGTAGAAGGCCATCGGCACCGGGATCGGGACGTTGATGCCGATCATCCCGACGTGGATCTCGCGCTGGAACTGCCGCGCGGCCCGGCCGCTCGACGTGAAGATCGCCGTGCCGTTGGCGTACGAGTTCGCGTTGATGAGCTCGATCGCCTCGTCCAGCGTCTCCACGCGCACCACGCCGAGCACCGGCCCGAAGATCTCGTCGCGATAGATGTCCATCTCCGGCTGCACGCGGTCGAACAGTGTCGGGCCGACGAAGAAGCCGCCGCCCTCGAACTCGAGTGCGCGCCCGTCGACCACGACGTCGGCGCCCTGCGCCTCGCCGCCGTCGATCGAGCCGAGGATGCGCTCGCGCGCCTGCGGCGTGACGACCGGGCCCATGTCGGAGTCGGGCTCGAGGCCCGGGCCGACCTTGATCGCCTCCGCCTGGGCCTTCAGGCGCTCGATCAGCGGCTCGGCCGCGTCCCCGACCGCGACGGCGACCGCGATCGCCATGCAGCGCTGGCCGGCCGAGCCGAAGCCGGCGGCGGTGAGGTGCTCGGCCGCGAAGTCGAGGTCGGCGTCGGGCATCACCACGGCGTGGTTCTTGGCGCCGCCGAGCGCCTGCACGCGCTTGCCGGTCGCGCTCGCCCGCTGGTGGACGTAGCTCGCGATCGGCGTCGAGCCGACGAAGGACACCGCGTCGATCCCCGGGTGGTCGAGGATGGCGTCGACGGCCTCCTTGTCGCCGTGCACGACGTTGAAGACGCCGTCGGGCAGGCCGGCCTCGGCGTAGAGCTCGGCGATGAAGTTCGACGCCGACGGGTCACGCTCGGACGGCTTGAGCACGAACGTGTTGCCGGTCGCGATCGCCATCGGGTGCATCCACATCGGGACCATCACGGGGAAGTTGAACGGCGTGATCCCCGCGCACACGCCGAGCGGCTGGCGGAAGGAGAACGAGTCGACGTCGGTCGAGACCTGGTCGGAGTACTCGCCCTTGGAGATCTGCGGGAGCCCGCAGGCGTACTCGGCGACCTCCATGCCGCGGATGACCTCACCCTTGGCGTCGGCCACGACCTTGCCGTGCTCGGAGGCGACGATCCGCGCGAGGTCGTCCGCGTGGCGCTCGACGAGGTTGCGGAACGCGAACATCACGCGCATGCGGCGCACGACCGACACGTCCTTCCACGTCTCGAACGCCGCGCGCGCGGCGCGCACCGCGGCATCGATATCGGCCGCCCCGCCGAGCAGGACCTGCGCCTGCTGCTCGCCGGTGGCGGGGTTCCAGATCGGCGCGGTCCGGATCGACTCGCCGAGCGTCTCGGCGCCCCCGATGCGGTGCTGGATGGTCTTGAGGTCGACCGTGGTCACGGCGTCACCTTCTCTCTTGGGCTCAGGTACTGCTGCTGGGTCTGCTTGTTCTGCTCGTAGGTCTCGCGCGCGGCGCGCGTGGAGTCGAGCGCCGCCACCTCGGCGACGGGCACGTCCCACCACGCCTCGGAGTCGGGCGCCCCGACGAGCGGGTCCGTCTGGATCTCGACGACGGCGATGCGCGGCGAGGCGGCCGCCTCGCGCAATGCGGTCTCGAACTCGGCGATCGTGCGCGCGCGGTGCACGTCGGCGCCGAGGCCCGCCGCCACCGCCGCGAGGTCGACCGGCAGGTGCTCACCGTCGCGGCCGCGGTAGCGCGTGCCGAAGCGCTGCGAGCCGAGCGACTCCGAGAGCGCTCCGATCGAGGCGAAGCCGTGGTTCTGGACGAGCACGATCGTAAGCTTGATCTGCTCCTGGACGGCGGTGACGATCTCCTGGGCCATCATCAGGAACGAGCCGTCGCCGACCATGACGTAGACCTCGCGGTCGGGCGCGGCGAGCTTGACACCGAGGCCGCCGGCGATCTCGTAGCCCATGCACGAGAACCCGTACTCGACGTGGTAGCCCTTCGAATCGCGCGTGCGCCACAGCTTGTGCAGGTCGCCCGGCATGCTGCCCGCCGCGCACACCACGACGTCGCGCGGCCCGCTGACGCGGTTGACGACGCCGAGCACCTCGCTCTGCGCCGGCAGCGGCGCGTGGCCGAGCGTGTACGCGCGCTCGACCGTCGCGTTCCACTCGGCGGCGAGGCCGCGCGCGCGCTCGGTGTGGTCGGCGTCGGCGCTCCAGCCCTCGAGCGCGGAGATGAACGCCTCGAGGCCGGTGCGCGCGTCCGCCACCAGCGGCAGGCCCGCGTGCTTGAACGCGTCGACGGTGGCGACGTTGAGGTTGACGAAGCGGGCGTCCTCGGAGAACAGGGAGCGCGACGCGGTCGTGAAGTCGCTCCAGCGCGTGCCGACGCCGAGGACGACGTCGGCCTCGCGGGCGATCGCGTTGGCCGCGGTGGTGCCGGTGGCGCCGATCGCGCCGACCGACTGCGGGTGGTCGTAGGGCAGCGAGCCCTTGCCCGCCTGCGTCTCGGCCACCGGCACGCCCGTCGCCCCGGCGAGCTCGCGCAGCGCGTCGGTCGCCTCCGCGTAGATCGTCCCGCCGCCGGCGACGATCAGCGGGCGCCGGGCGGAGCGCAGCAGCTCGGCCGCCTCGGCGAGCCGCTCGGGCTCGGCGGGCGGACGCGCCACGTGCCAGACGCGGCGGGCGAAGAACGCCTCGGGCCAGTCGAACGCCTCGGCCTGGACGTCCTGGGGCAGCGAGAGCGTGACCGCGCCGGTCGCGGCCGGGTCGGTCAGCACGCGCATGGCGGCGAGGGCGCTCGAGAGCAGTTGCTCGGGGCGGTTGATGCGGTCCCAGAAGCGCGAGACCGGCTTGAAGCAGTCGTTGACCGAGACGTCGAGCGAGGTCGGGTCCTCCAGCTCCTGGAGCACGGGGCTGGCGACGCGCGTGGCGAAGATGTCGCCGGGGAGCAGCAGCACCGGCAAGCGGTTGATGGTGGCGAGCGCCGCGCCCGTGATCATGTTCGTCGACCCGGGGCCGACCGACGCGGTGCAGGCGTAGGTGGAGAGGCGGTTGCGCTGGCGCGCGTAGCCCGCGGCGGCGTGGACCATCGCCTGCTCGTTACGGGCGAGCACGTAGGGCATGTCGTCGCTCTGCTCGAGCAGCGCCTGCCCGACGCCGGCGACGTTGCCGTGGCCGAAGATGCCGAAGCAGCCCGCGATCAGCCGCTGCTCGACGCCGTCGCGCTCGGTGTGCTGGTTGGCCAGGAACCGCACCAGCGCCTGGGCGACCGTGAGCCTCATGATTGCCTCCCCGCCGAGGTCATCGGCAGCCGCGGGTCGACCTCCTGGCCGGCCCAGGTGTCGCGGATCCACGCGTGGGCCGGATCGTCGGTGAAGCGCCACGCCCGCTCGCCGGGGCCGGCCATCACGTTCAGGTAGTAGAGGTGGTAGCCCGGCGCGGCCATCGAGGGGCCGTGGTAGCCGCTCGGCAGCAGGACCGTGTCGCCGCTGCGGACCTCCTCGAGGATGTCGATCCCGGGCCCGTAGGCGCGCTGGTAGGCGAACCCGCCGTCGGCGACCTCGAAGTAGTAGATCTCCTCGAGCGCGGTCTCGACG
Organism: Solirubrobacterales bacterium; assembly: GCA_038327685.1. Lineage (GTDB taxonomy): Bacteria > Actinomycetota > Thermoleophilia > Solirubrobacterales > Solirubrobacteraceae > DASQFQ01. Next base: position 13,647 of record JBBQLH010000029.1, on the reverse strand, counting down.
CCGGGGACCTCCTCGTCGTGCTTGTGCGGCGGATAGGAGGACCAGTTGCCGCTCGGGGTGATCACCTCGACGGCGATCAGGCGGTCGGCGGCGAACGCCTCGGGGGAGCAGAAGTTGTGGACCTCGCGGCTCATCTGGCCGGCGCCGCGCAGCTCGATCGCGATGTCGTCCGCGGCCACGCGGCGCGGCTCGAGCCGCTGCGGCGCGCGCGAGGAGGGCAGCGCGAAGCGCCCGCCGCCCTCGGAGGCGATCTCGACGTGCGACTCGCGCGGGGCGTAGACGAAGTCGGTCGGGCCGTCGAAGACGCCGGCGCGGCCGGTGAGCGCGAACGTCTCGCCGTCCACCGCCACGTTGCAGCCGCCCTCGAGCGGGAGCACGATCAGCTCGTCCTCGCCGGTCGCGAGCGAATGCCTGTCGCCGGGCGCGAGCGGCAGCACCCGCAGGCCGCAGAACCCCCAGCCCGCATCCTCCGGTGTGATCTCAAGGTCGTACAAGGAGCTCCTCCACCTCGGACTCGTTTGGCATCGCATCCGCGCACGCCAGCCGCGAGGCGACGAGCGCCCCGGCGGCGTTGCAGAAGCGCATCCTTCGTTCGAGGTCCCAGTCCGACAGCAGCCCGTGGCAGAGCGCGCCGCCGAAGGCGTCGCCCGCGCCGAGGCCGTTGACGACCTCGACCGGCACGGGCGGCACCTCGACCGCGGTCGTGCCGTCGTCGGCGAGCACGCCGCGCGGGCCCTGCTTGACGATCGCGAGCTCGACGCCGCGGTCGCGCAGCGCCCGCGCCGCCGCGCGTGGCTCGCGCTCGCCGACCGCGGTCTCGGTCTCGTCGAGGTTGCCGACCGCGACCGTGACGTGCTCGAGCGCGCGCCCGACCCACTCGCGGGCCTCCTCGCGCGAGGACCAGAACATCGGCCGGTAGTCGAGGTCGAGCACCGTGATGCCGGACTTCGCGCGCGCCTCGAGGGCGGCCAGCGTCGCGCTGCGGCTCGGCTCGTCCGACAGCCCGGTGACGGTGACCCAGAACACGCGCGCCGCGCGGATCGCGTCGTAGTCGAGCTCGTCCGGCTTGATCTCCATGTCGGGTGCCTTGGGCTCGCGGTAGAAGTAGAGCGGGAAGTCGTCGGGCGGGAAGATCTCGCAGAACGCGATCGGCGTGTTCAGCCCCGGCACCGCGCTGACGTAGCGGTCGTCGACCCCGAAGCCGCGCAGTGCGTCGTGCAGGAACTCGCCGAACGGATCCTCCCCCGTGCGCGTGATCACCGCGGTGTCGCGCCCGTACTGCGCGGCGGCGACCGCGACGTTGCTCGGGCTGCCTCCGAGGTACTTGCCGAACGACTCGACCTCGCGCAGCGACACGCCGATCTGCAGCGGGTAGACGTCGACGCTGATGCGGCCCATGGTGATGACGTCGAACGCCACGCTCACCACCCCGCGTGCTCGCGGAGCCACTCGCGATTGCGGACCTGCTCCTCGCGCGCGCCGGCGAAGGAGTCGCCGTGCTCGAGCACGCGATCCTGCTCGACGACGACCCAGCCGTCGTAGCCGCGCTCCGACAGCGCGGCGCAGAAGCCGGCGAGGTCGACGTCGCCCTCGCCCAGCGCGCAGAACAGGCCGCGCCGCCAGGCGGTGAGCGTGTCGGCACGCTCCGCCTTGACCGTCTCGAGCACGCCGAGCCGCACGTCCTTGATGTGCACGGCGCCGACGCGCGCGCCCCAGTCGCGCAGCGCGGTGACGGCATCGCCGCCCGCGACCGCGAGGTGCCCCGAGTCGAGCAGCAGCGGGACCTCGGTGTCCTCGAGCAGCCGCTCGATCTCCGGGATCCCCTCGACGTAGGTGGAGGTGTGGTGGTGGAAGACGGGCTCGTAGCCGCGCTCGCGCGCGGCCTCGGCGGCGCGCTCGACGTTGCCGGCGAGCGTGCGCCAGCGCGCGTCGCCCAGCCGCAGCGAGGCGTCCTCGCCACCGCGGCCGGGGTTGGCGACCCGCTCCGGGCCGCCGGCGTCGCAGAGCACGGGCCGCGCGAGCGCCGCGCCGGCGGCGTCGAAGAGGTCAAGCGTGTGCGCCAGCCCCGCCGTGTCCTCCTCGAAGCCCTCCGCCTCGCTGAAGCGCATCGGCACGAAGCCGCCGACCACCTCGAGCGCGTTCGTCTCGAGGCGCGCGCGCAGCACGTCGCCCTCGCCGAGGTAGCCGGGCGGGCCGAGGTCGATGCCGGCGTAGCCCGCGCCCGCGACCGCCTCGAGCACCTGCTCGGGCTCGGGCACCGCGAAGTCGGTCCCCACCGTCATCTCGAAGGCGCCGTAGCTGAGGGGGGCGTTGGCGACGCGAACAGGGCTCATCGCGCCGCCTCCCACGCGCCGCTCTCGGCGGAGCGCTCGATCGCCTCGAGCACGCGGGCGCAGGCGAGCATCTCCTCGACGCCCGGCTCCCGCTGCTCGCCGTCGCGCACGTTGGCGAGGAAGTTGCGCGCCTCGAGCACGCGCAGGTCGTCGTAGCCCATCGGCACGCCGGCGCCGGGCTGGAAGGCCGCGAAGTCGGGGTGCCGGGCGCCGGCGAGGATCGTCGTGTAGCCGTCGTCACCGCCGTCGTCAGAGAGGTGGAAGCGCTCGAGCTCGTTCATCCGCTCGAGCTCCCACGTCAGCGCGCCCTTGGTGCCGTGGACCTCGAAGCGCATCTGCACCCGGGGCCCGACGATCACCCGGCTCGCCTCCAGCGAGCCGACCGTGCCGCCCCCGAACTCGAACAGCGCGGCCGCCCAGTCCTCGTTGTCCACGTCGACGAGATCGTCGGTCGCCACGCGGCTGAAGTGCGTGCCCTCCCCCACCGGCAGGCGCGGCCGCCGCGGGAACATGGTCGCCGTGCGGCCGCTCAGGCGCTCGATCGGGCCGACGAGGTAGTGCGTCATGTCGACGACGTGGGCCATCAGGTCCCCGAGCGCGCCCGAGCCCGCCTCCGCACGCGAGAACCGCCACGAGGCGGCCGCGTCGGCGCGGTTGGCGTAGTCGGCGAGGAAGACGCCGCGGTAGTGGTTGACGTCGCCGATCTCGCCCGCCTCGATCAGCGCGCGGGCGTGCTGGACGGCGGGCGCGAAGCGGTAGCAGAAGCCGACCCCGGTCACGACGCCCGCGCGCTTCGCGGCCTCGGCCACGGCGGCCGTGTCCTCGACGCCGCGCCCGACCGGCTTCTCGACCCACACGTGCTTGCCGGCCTCGAGCGCCGCCAGGGCGACCTCGCGGTGCATCGCGTTGGGCAGCGTGACGTCGACGACCTCGACCCGGGGATCCTCGACGATCGCGCGCCAGTCGTCGGTCGTCTCCTCGAAGCCGATGCGCTCGGCGTGGAGGCGGCGATCCTCGCTGACGTCGGCGGCCATGAGCAGTCGGGGACGCACCCCGAGGTCCGGGAAGTGCTCGAGCACGCGGCGGTAGGACGCGCTGTGCACGCGACCCATCCAGCCCATGCCGATGACCCCGATCCCGATCTGCCGCTCCATCCCTCTCCTCATGCCCTCATGCAATCGATTGCAACCCATGAAAAGGTTTGCATCAGACCCCGCCTTCTGTCAAGTCACACCCGCACGACCGCCGCACGCTCAGCGCGGCCGGCACGCGCACGGTCCCCGGCGGTCCCTCGTCGCCCGCCAGCGCGCGCAGCAGCGCCTCCGCCGCCATCCGCCCCAGATCGCGGTCGTGGCGGTCCAGGCACGTCATCGGAGGGTCGAGCAGATCCGCCGACACCGGCTCGTCGAACGAGACGAGCGCGACGTCCTCCGGGACGCGGCGCCCGCGCTCGCGAAGCCCGCGCAGCAGGCCGGTGGCGAGGGTGTCGGACCCGCCGACCATCGCCGTCGGCGGCTGCGCGAGCGCCATCAGCTCGCGCGCCGCGACGCGCGCGTCCTCCTCGAAGCTGGCCGGCTCGCTCGTGCGCACGTACTCCGGCGGGAGCGGGAGCCCGGCGCGCCCGACGGCCGCGCGGAAGGCCTCGAGCCGCTCCCGCCCCGCGCCCTGCAGCACGTCGTCGGCGCCCGTGCCGACCGCCTCCGGCGGGCCCATGTAGGCGATCCGCTCGTGGCCGTGGACGTCCACGAGATGGTCCACCAGCAGCCGCACGCCGCCGTCGTTGTCCATCGCCACGGCGCCCGCGCCCCGCTGCGCCGGGACGTTGTCGAAGAAGACGGCGGGCACCCCGATGTCCTCATAGCCCCCGGACGTCGCGACCAGCAGCCCGTCGACCTGGTGCGCGCGCAGCGTGCGCAGCGCCTCGCGCTCGCGCGCCGCGGCGCGGCCGCTGTTGAGCACCAGCACGTGGTAGCCCGCCGCCTCGAGGACGTCCTGGGCGCTCTTCAGCGCGCTGGCGTAGAACGACGCGCCGACGTCCGGCACGACGAGGCCGACCGCCATCGTCGCCCCGCGGCGCAGCGAGCGCGCGAGGCGGTTGGGCTGGAAGCGCAGTCGCTCCGAGACCTCCCACACGCGCCGCCGCGTGTTCTCGTTGACGAGCGGGCTGTCGGCGAGCGCGCGCGATGCCGTCGCCTGCGAGACGCCGGCCTCGGCCGCCACGTCGGCGAGCGTCGGCGTGGCGCTGCGGCGGACGGCCATCGCGGCAGCGTACCTCGGCTTGACAAACGTTTGCAAGGCTCATAGGGTCCGCGCCGTTCTGCAATCCTTTGCACAAGGATTCATGAGCGCCTGAGGAGGAGGAGCCATCCCGTCCGCACATCATCCGCTCGGCGTGCCCGAGACGTCAGCCCGCGCGCGGCGCGAGCTCGCCGGAACCGCGCTCGATCAGCTCGGTGGGCAGCACGACGCGCCGCGTCGGCCCGTGGTCGCCGTCGAGCCGCGCGAACAGCATCTCGGCCGCCGTGCGCCCGAGCGCGTGCGGGTCCTGTGCGATCACCGTGATGCCGGGCTGGAGGGCGTCGGCGAGCGGGATGTCGTCGAAGCTGACCATTGCCACCGTGTGCTGCAGGCCGAGCGCGTGGACGGCGCGGACCGCCCCGATCGCGATCAGGTTCTGGGCCGCGAAGAGCGCCGTGGGCGGATTCGTGCCGTGGAGCAGCTCACATGTGGTCTGATACGCATCGACTCCACGGAACTGCGGATGCCGGATCAACTCGAGATCCTCAGCGAGGCCGTGCTGCGCGAGCGTCTCCCGGTAACCCCGCAGGCGCTCCGCGGCGGTGAAGACGTCCGGCCTGTCACCGAGGAAGCCGATCCGGTGGTGGCCCTTCGCGATCAGGTGCGCGACCGCCGCGCGCGCCCCGCCGACGTTGTCGGTGATCACCGCGTCCGCGTCGATGAAGGCGGGCGGGCGGTCGACGAAGACGAGCGCGATGCCGGCTGCGCGATCCCGCAGCAGGTAGGAGCTGTCGCGCACCGCGCTGGCGACGATGAGGCCGTCGACGCCGCGCGCGCTGAACGCCGCCGCGAGCTCGCGCTCGCGCTCGGGCTCCTCGTCGGAGCTGCCGACGAGCGTGAGGATCCCGCGCTCGCGGGCGACGTCCTCCACGCCCCGGTGCACGGCGCCGAAGAACGGGTTCGAGACGTCCTCGAAGATCAGCCCGATGCTGGCCGACTGGCGGTCGGCGCGGCGCAGGGTGCTGGCCGTGAGGTTGTGGCGGTAGCCCAGCAGCTCGACCGCGTCGCGCACGCGCTCGACGAGGTCGTCGCGCACGCCGGCGCCGCCGTTGATGACTCGCGACACGGTGCTGAGGCTCACGCCGGCGACCGCCGCGACTTCGCGCATCGTCGGGCGGCGGGTACGCCGGGGCTCCACGGGCACCGAGTGCATGGTCGCCGATGTTACGTCTTCAAGAAAACGATCTCAAGGGCTTGACTACGAGATTTTGCAGCGGTAGCGTGGCACTCGCTGAAAACGTTGTCTAGCGACCGAGGGCGCTGGACAGAGGGCAATAGAGGAGAGGGGTTCAGGATGAGGGAAGGAACGCGCTTTGGACGGCGCTCGACGCGGATCACCGCGCTTGCCGCCGCCGCGGCACTGGCGGCGGGCGTCGTCGCCTGCGGGAGTGACAGCGGCGGCAGCGGTGGTGGTGGTGGCAGCTCCAGCGCCAAGAAGGAGGTCACCATCGGCCTCATCACCAAGACCGAGTCGAACCCCTTCTTCGTGAAGATGAAGGAAGGCGCGCAGGCGCAGGCCAAGAAGGACAACGTCAAGCTGCTCACCGCCTCCGGCAAGACCGACACGGACAACGCCAGCCAGGTCACGGCGATGGAGAACATGACGACGCAGGGCGCCAAGGTCATCCTGGACGTCCCCGCCGACTCGAAGGCCATTGTCCCGGCGATCAAGAAGGCGCGGGCCGCGGGCGTCACGGTGATCACGCTCGACACGCCGACCGAGCCGCAGAGTGCGGCCGACGCGCTGTTCGCGACCGACAACCTCAAGGCCGGCCAGCTGATCGGCGAGTACGCCAAGGCGAAGGTCAAGGCGATGGGGATCACCCCGAAGATCGCCATGCTCGACCTCGCTCCCGGCATCTCCGTCGGTGTGCTGCGCCACAACGGGTTCCTGAAGGGCTTCGGCATCAAGGACGGCGATCCGCAGATCGTCGGCGCCGCGCCCACCCTCGGCGATCAGGCCAAGGGCCAGGCGGCGATGGAGACCCTGCTGCAGAAGGACAAGGGGATCAACGTCATCTACTCGATCAACGAGCCCTCGGGCTTCGGTGGCGCGACGGCCCTGAAGGCGGCCGGCAAGAACCCGAAGGACTTCATCCTCGTGTCCGTCGACGGCGGCTGCAACGCGATCAAGAACGGCATCAAGCCGGGCATCATCGACGCGACGTCGCAGCAGTACCCGCTGAAGATGGCGGCGCTGGGCGTGGAGAAGGGCGCGGCGGCTGCGCGCGGCGGGGCGAAGCCCTCGGGCTACACCGACACGGGGGTCAATCTGATCACCGCATCCCCCATCAAGGGCGTCACCTCCAAGGACGCCGCCTTCGGCACGGCGAACTGCTGGGGCTAAAGCGATCCGGCGGCCGGCCACTGCCGCGGCCGGCCGCCTTCGCTCGTCCCGACAGAGAGGACCCACAGACATGACTCAGCCACAAGCACAGACCGCCGGAGGCGGCGCCGAGGGCGGCCAGGCCGCGCAGCCCGAGGGCGGGAGCGGGGGCGGGCGGGCGATCCCGAAGGTGTCGGGTGATCGCGTCGCGCAGCTCGGCCCGCTGATCGCGCTCGTCCTGGCCTGCATCTTCTTCACCACGCAGTCGGATCGGTTCCTGGATCCGACGAACTTCTCGCTGATCATCCAGCAGGTGATGGTGGTCGGGACGCTGGCCATCGGCCAGACACTGATCATCCTCACGGCGGGCATCGACCTGTCCTGCGGCACCATGATGGCGCTGGGCTCGATCGTGATGACCAAGCTGGCCGTCTCGTCCAACGTACCGCCGGTGCTCGCGATCCTGCTGGGCGTCGCGACGTGCGCGCTCATCGGGTTCGTCAACGGCGGCCTCGTCGTGGGGCTCTCGCTGCCGCCGTTCATCGTGACGCTCGGCACGTTCAGCATCTGCTCCGCGCTCACCCACATCTACTCCAAGGACGAGACGATCTCGCAGCTCCCCAGCGTGATGACGAAGCTGGGCGAGTCGTTCAAGCTCGGGGGCACGGCGGTGACCTACGGGTCGCTGGTGACGCTCGCGTTATTCGCGTTCATCTGGTTCGTGTTAACCCAGACCACGTGGGGCCGGCGCGTCTACGCGCTGGGTGACAACCCCGAGGCCACGCGCCTGATGGGCATCCCGGTGCGCAAGCAGCTGCTGATGGTCTACGTCGTCGCCGGCATCATCTACGGCATCGCGGCGCTGCTGCTGATCGCGCGGACCAACGTCGGCGATCCGAACGCGGGAATCACGGACAACCTCGACGCCATCACGGCGGTGGTGCTCGGCGGCACGAGCCTGTTCGGCGGCCGCGGCACGATCATCGGCACCCTGATCGGGGCGCTGATCATCGGCGTGGTGCGCAACGGCCTCGTCCTCATGGGCGTGGCGTCGACCTACCAGATCCTCATCACGGGCATCCTGGTCATTGTCGCCGTGTCCGTCGACCAGATCGCGAGGAAGCGCGGATGAGCACCACCGAAGAGCGCTCGCCGATCCTGTCGGCGCGCGGCATCCACAAGTCCTACGGCAACGTGACCGCGATCGACGGTGCCGACTTCGACCTCTATCCCGGCGAGATCCTTGCCGTGATCGGAGACAACGGAGCCGGCAAGTCGAGCCTGATCAAGGTGCTCTCCGGCGCGACGATCCCCGATTCCGGGACGGTCAGCCTCGACGGGGAGGAAGTGCACTTCAAGTCCCCGCTCGAGGCGCGCCGCGCCGGGATCGAGACCGTCTATCAGGACCTCGCCGTGGCGCCCGCGCTGGACATCGCGACGAACCTGTTCCTCGGTCGCGAGAAGAAGCGCGCGGGCCCGCTCGGGAGCGTCTTCCGCATGATCGACCACAAGGCCATGAAGGCCGAGGCCGACAAGCAGATGAAGGCGCTGCAGATCGGCATCCGCTCGATGAGCCAGCCGGTGGAGACCCTGTCGGGCGGCCAGCGCCAGGGCGTCGCCGTCGCCAGGGCCGCCGCGTGGGCGCGCAAGCTCGTGATCATGGACGAGCCCACCGCCGCGCTCGGCGTGAAGGAGTCGGCTCAGGTGCTCGAGCTGATCAAGCGCGTGCGCGACAAGGGGCTGCCCGTGATCCTGATCAGCCACAACATGCCGCATGTGTTCGAGATCGCCGATCGCATCCACATCCACCGCCTCGGGAAGCGCGTCGCGGTCGTGGACCCGAAGGAGACCTCCATGCACGACGTGGTGGGCGTCATGACCGGCGCGGTCGTCCACGACATCGAGCACCTGGAGGAAGATGACGGCGGGGGCGACGGCGCCGCGAGCGCGGAGCCGGGCGCCAAGCAGGACGAGTGATCACGGTCGAGCCCCGCCGCGGGAGCGGCGGGGCTCAGCCGGAGCCGGGCGTCATCGTCGTCGGGGGCGAGGCGCTCGTCGACCTCGTCGTCGGCGACGACGACGAGCTGGCCGGCCACCTTGGCGGCGGGCCGTTCAACTGCGCGCGCACGCTCGGGCGGCTCGAGCAGCCGGTCGCCTACCTCGGCCGGATCTCCTCCGACCGCTTCGGCGCGCGCCTGCGCGAGCAGCTGCGGGCCGACGGCGTGAGCCTCGATGCGGTGGTCGCGACGGACGACCCGACGACGCTCGCGCTCGCCGAGGTCGACGAGGACGGCGCCGCCAGCTACCGCTTCTACGTCGACGGCACCTCGGCGCCCGGGCTCACCCTGGAGCAGGCGCTCAGCGTGTTGCCCGAGCGCGTGGAGATGGTCCACGTCGGCACGCTCGGGCTCGTCTTCGAGCCGATGGCCGACGCGCTCGAGGCGGTCGTCGCGCGGGCCGCGGACGCGCTCGCGATGGTCGACCTCAACATCCGGCCGACGGTCATCGGCGACGAGGCCGGCTACCGGGCGCGGCTCGAGCGGCTCGTCCCCCGCTGCCATGTCGTCAAGGCATCGGACGACGACCTCGCCTGGCTGGTGCCGGACCGCAGCGAGGTCGACGCGGCGCGCGGCCTGCTCGACGCCGGGCCGGCCGTCGTGCTCCTCACCCGCGGCGGCGACGGGGTCACGGTCGTCACGCGCGACGGCGAGACCGACGTGCCCGCGCTCGCCGTCGAGGTCGTCGACACGATCGGCGCGGGCGACGCGTTCGGGGGCGGCTTCCTGGCCTGGTGGCGGCGCGAGGGCCTCGGCGCGAGCGACCTCACGCGCACGGACGCGGTGCTCGAGGCGACGCGCTACGCGGCGCTCGTGGCGGGCCGCACGGTCGAGCGCGCCGGCGCCACGCCGCCGCGGCTCTCCGAGCTCGCTACGGCCTGACCATCACCTTCACGCTGTCGGGATCCTCGCGGCCGGCGCGCAGCGCGGCGTCGGCATCCTCGAGCGCGAAGTGGCCGGTCACGATCGCCTCGAGGTCGACGGTGCCCGCGGCCGCGAGCGCGATCGCCGTCGGGTAGGTCCCCGCGTAGCGGAAGGTGCCGGTGAGCCAGAGCTCGCGGGTCTGGAGCAGGCTGAGTGGCACGCTCGCATCAGCGCCCGCCGACATGCCGACCGCGACGGCGGTGCCGCCCGGCCGCAGCGCCGCGATCCCGTCGCGCAGCGCCTGCGGATGGCCCGAGCATTCGATGAGGGCAGTGGCCTCGAGCGCGAGCGGCTCGCCGGCGCGCACGGTGCGCGTGGCGCCGGTCGCGCGGGCGAGCGCGAGGCGGCGCTCGTTGACGTCGGTGACGATCACCTCGGTCGCGCCGCGGGCGCGCGCGGCCTGCACGCTCAGCAGCCCGATCGGTCCGGCGCCGGTGATCAGAACGCGGTCGGCGGCGGCGACGCCGGCCTTCTCGCACGCCCACAGCGCGACCGACAGCGGCTCCATCAGCGCGCCCGCCTCGTCGCTCAGCGCGTCCGGCAGCGCGTGCGCGAAGTCCTCGTGCTGGGCGACGTAACGGGTGAACGCACCGTCGGTGGGAGGGCTGCCGAAGAAGGCGACCGCGCGGCAGAGGTTGTAGCGCCCACTGCGGCACTCGCGGCAGCGCCCGCACGGCAGGCCGGGCTCGAGCGTGACCCGGTCGCCGACCGCGTGGCGCGTGACCCGGGCTCCGATCGCAACGACGCGGCCGGCGCTCTCATGGCCGAGCACGAGCGGCGCGCGCACGACCCGCGTGCCGATGCGGCCGTCCTCGTACCAGTGGACGTCGGAGCCGCAGACGCCGACGACCGCCACCTCCACCACCACCTCGAGCGGGCCCGGGTCGGGCGTCGGACGCTCCTCGATGCGGACGTCGCGCGGCGCGTACAGGACCGCCGCGCGGTTCAGGAGGCGCTCGACCGTGCCCACAGGTTGATGCCGGCGTCGACCGCGTGCCGGTCGATCTCCGCGAGCTCGTCCCCCATGAAGTCGAGGTTGTCGAGCGCGCCGAGGCTGTCCTCGAGTTGCTCGACCGTGCGGGCGCCGATCAGCGCGGAGGTCACGCGCGCGTCGCGCAGCACCCAAGCGATCGCCATCTGCGCGAGCGACTGGCCGCGGCGGCCGGCGATCTCGTTGAGCGCGCGCACGCGCGCGAGGTTCTCGTCGGAGAGGAAGTCCCGGGAGAGGAACGTGCCCTCGGCGGCGCGCGACTGCTCGGGCACGCCGTCGAGGTACTTGTTGGTCAGCATGCCCTGGCCGAGCGGCGAGAAGACGATGCAGCCGACGCCCTCCTCCCCCAGCACGTCGAGCAGGTCCTCCTCGACCCAGCGGTTCAGCAGCGAATAGGAGGGCTGGTGGATCAGCAGCGGCGTCCCGAGCTCGCGGAAGATCCGGACCGCCTCGGTCGTGCGGGGGCCGGAGTAGGAGGAGATGCCGGCGTACAGCGCCTTGCCCTGCCGGACGGCGGTGTCTACGGCGCCGAGCGTCTCCTCGAGCGGGGTGTCGGGGTCGAGCCGGTGCGAGTAGAAGATGTCGACGTAGTCGAGCCCCATGCGCTGGAGGCTCTGGTCGAGGCTCGCGAGCAGGTACTTGCGCGAGCCCCACTCGCCGTACGGCCCGGGCCACATGTCGTAGCCCGCCTTGGTGGAGATGATCAGCTCGTCGCGGTAGGGCGCGAGGTCCTCGCGCAGGATGCGGCCGAAGTTGCGCTCCGCGGCACCGGGCGGCGGCCCGTAGTTGTTGGCGAGGTCGATGTGGGTGACACCGAGGTCGAAGGCGCGACGGAGGATCGCCCGCTGCGTCTCGAGCGGGCTCTGGTCGCCGAAGTTGTTCCAGAGACCGAGCGAGATCGCGGGGAGCTGGAGGCCGGACCGCCCGCAGCGGCGATAGGGCATCGGTTCGTAGCGATCGGCGGCAGGCAGGTAGGTCATCGCCGCGGTTATATCGCGACGCCGACCGTGGTGCGGATGCGAGTAACGTCGCCCCATGTCCGCCTGGGCCGCCTGCACGACCGCGCCGCGTTCGCGCGCTGGATCGAGACGGACGGCGCGCGCGAGCACGGCGTCGACGCGGGGCCGGGCCGGCGGCGGTGGTGGCGCCGCGCCTGAGCGCGAGCGAACGTCAACGGCGGCTGGTGAGCACGCGGGTTCGAACCGCCCGGCGCCCACGAGTGTCGTCTCGACCACCTCCTGGGGGGTCGAGACGACATTCGTCGCCTCGGCGGCTCGTACCCAGCCGCCGTTGACGTTCGTCAGCTAACTCATGTGGATCGCGACGTCGTCGGCCACGCTGCCGAGGATCGTGTAATCGCTGCGCGCCTCCTGGAGCAGTGAGCCGGGCACGAGCTCGCTGACCGGCCCGTGCGCCACGAGGCGGGCGATGAAGCGTTGCCAGGAGACGCCTCCGCCGAGGTCGCCGTCGAGCCAGAACGAACGGTGTCGGGCGCCCAGGATCTCGCGCGGCCCGATCGTGTTGGCCTTCGGCGGCACCGAGGACCAGTCGCCGCCGAAGGAGTGCAGGGCGTTCTGCATCACGGTCATCGGGTGCAGCTCCACCAGTCGCGCGCCGGCGCGGCGGTATCCGCCGAGGTCGTCCTCGAACTCCAGGCCGAGGTGCGGCTCCCAGAACGCGATGTGCCCGCTCCAGCCGATGCCTCCGTAACAGACGTCGGCGCCGCCGAGGTCCTCGATCCGCGCGCTGTAATCGGCGATCGCCTCGCTGGTGGGGAAGTGGATCTGGTGCTCGGGCGGGCGCAGCTCGGGATCGACGAGCGCGAAGAACCGCTCCCACATCGCGCGCTGGAACGAGCCCGGCCACGACGGCGGCGCGGTCACGCCGTCCTGATCGGCGTACTCGTCCATGTTGAACGTGTGCACGTGCGCGAGCGACAGCCGCTCGTGGTTGATCATGCGGGCGGCGATCTCGTACTGCGGCATCGGCCCGACCGGCACGATCGCCACGAACCGCCGCCCCTCGTCGCGAGCGGCGCGGATCCTCCCGACGAGGTCCTCGGCGAAACGGCGGTAGAACTCGGAGGCGTCATCGACGAGCGCGATCCGGAAGTCCGGGTTCGGATGCTCGGTCAGCTCCTCGCGGCGGATGCGCCGGGCGCGCTCGCAGGCGACACGGTCGCGGAACGGCAGGAACGGCGCCAGGTCGAACGAGAACTCCGGCTCGGCGCCCATCAGCGGTTCGCCGGGCAGAGCTTGGCGTAGCGACCGACGCAGACCTCCTTCCAGGACACGAAGTCGTCGGCGATCACGGTGTCGGCGATGTTGTCCTTCCGGATCGTCTGCGGCTTGAGGAAGATCGTCGGCACCTTCGTGGTGCCGGTGTCGGCCGTGGCCGTGACGCCGGTCGGCTTCTCGCCGCGGTCGAGCTGGACGGCGAGGTTGGCCGCCTTCGTCGCCTGGTCCTTGATCGAGAAGTACACCGTCATCGACTGCTCGCCCGCGAGCAGGTGCTGGACCGCGCCGGCCGTCGCATCGAGACCCGTGGTCGGGATGTAGGGCAGCTTGCGGGCCTTGAGCGCGGCGATCGTCGAGTTGGCGATCGTGTCGTTGGCGGCGAGCACGCCGTCGATCTTGTTGCTGCTCTTCTGCAGCAGCTGCTCGAAGATCGTCAGCGCCTGCTGGCCGTCCCACTGGGGGACCGCCTGCTGGCCGACCT
>JBBQLH010000028.1:0-41491 GCA_038327685.1 Solirubrobacterales bacterium | reverse complement strand
GCGGATGCCACGCTCCTATCAGGTCACGCCGGCGATCCTCGGACGGCGACGAGCGACACAACAGGTTGAAGGTCAGGCCAACCGGCCGACACCCTAACCACGAGTCAGCTCGCCGCCGCCGAGGACAATGACATTGACCCTCACCAGCCGCAGTCCAAAGGCGCCCTCCACACACTCGGCACAGATCCGAGCCACAAACGGCACACCACGCGTAGCCTTCGCCCCATGGACGCCCTTCGCGCCCTCCCCTCGGTCGATCGGCTGGCCGCCGAGCTCGACGCGGCCCAACCGCTCGCGGTCGCCGCCGCTCGGGCGGTCATCGACGAGCGGCGCGAGGAGCTGCGCGCCGGCGCGACCGGCGAGGTCGACCTGCTCGCTCGCGCCCACGCCCGTGTCGCGCGGCTCGAGCAGCGCTCGCTGCGGCGGGTGCTCAACGCCACCGGCGTGATCGTCCACACGAACCTCGGCCGCGCGCCGCTGGCGGTGGACGCGCAGGCGGCGGTCGCGCAGGCCGCCCGGGGCTACTCGAACCTCGAGTGGGACGTCGAGCGGGGGGCGCGCGGTTCGCGCCACGACCACGTCGCCGGGCTGCTGTGCGAGCTTACCGGCGCCGAGGCGGCGATGGCCGTCAACAACTGCGCCGCCGCGGTGCTGCTGGCGGCGGCCGCGCTCGCCGGGCCGGGGCGCGACATCGTCGTCTCGCGCGGGCAGCTCGTCGAGATCGGCGGCGGCTTCCGCATTCCCGAGGTCGTGGCGCAGGCGGGCGCGCGGCTGGTCGAGGTCGGGACCACCAACCGCACGCGCCGCGCCGACTACGAGCACGCGATCGGGCCGTCGACCGGCGCCGTCCTGCGCGCACACCCGTCGAACTTCCGCCAGCTCGGGTTCGTGCAGGAGGTCGAGATCGAGGAGCTGTGCGAGCTCGGGGCGCCGGTGATCGACGACGTCGGCTCGGGCAACCTCGCCGACGACCTGCCGGCGCTGGCCGACGAGCCGGCCGTGCGCCGCTCGGTCGCGGCGGGCGCCGCGCTCGTCTGCTTCTCGGGCGACAAGCTGCTCGGCGGCCCGCAGGCGGGGCTGCTCGTCGGCCGCGCGGATGCGATCGCCGCCGCCCGCGCGCACCCGCTCGCCCGCGCGCTGCGCCTCGACAAGCTGTCGCTCGCCGCGCTCGAGGCGACGCTCGCGCTCTACCGCGATCCCGCGCGAGCGTGGCGCGAGATCCCGGTGCTGGCGATGCTGACCGTGGACGAGACCGTCCTGGCCGAGCGCGCGCGCCGGCTCGCCGAGGGCATCGGCGCGGCGGCGGAGATCATCGCGGCGACCGCGAAGGTCGGGGGCGGCGCGCTGCCGCTTCTCGAGCTCCCCGGCCCGGTCGTCGCGGTCGCCGGGCCGCCCGACGAGCTCGCCGCCCGCCTGCGCGCCGCGGACCCACCCGTGGCCGGGCGCATCCAGGACGGCCGATTCCTCCTCGACCCGCGCACGCTGGCCGAGGACGAGATCGAGCCGGTCGCGGGCGCGGTGCGCGCGGCGCTCGCCTGACACCCGACGTTGACGGGGCGCTCCTGCTGCTGTGGGATCGGTGCGTGCCCAAGTACGACGCATTCGGGCGGGAGATCGGCGAGGACACGCTCGAGGGGCTGGGCGGCACGCCGTATGCGACGCGGCGTCCAGCGGAGCCACCGCGCGCGGCCGTCCCCCGTCCGGAGCCACCGCGCGCCGGCGACGTCCGCGGGCCGGAGGCGCCCGCGCCACCCGACGCGCCCGCACGCCAGGCGCTGGCGGCGCAGCTCCGCAACGCGATGGCGCAGGCCGAGGCCGCCCGCTCGGCGGCCGGCCCGCCGTCAGGCCTCGTCGTCCGCCGCTCGACCGCCAGGCGCGGTTGCCTGGTCGCGCTCGCCCTGGTCTTCGCGATGGCGGGGCTCGTGGTCGCCGGCGGCGTGTTGCTCGTCGGCTCCGTCGGGACGGACTCCGGCGGGACGTCGGGCGTTCTTCGCGCCCCCACGGAGAAGCAGGCGAAGCCGACGGCGCCGCCGCGCGGTCTCGGGCCGCGCTCGCTCGCGCGCAGGGCGAACTTCGCCGCAGCGCTGCGAAAGCTGCGCGGCGGCGAGCTCCGGCTCACCGACCTGCGCCTCGCTCCCGAGCGGATCGACGCGACGCTGCTCACGCGCGGCGGGCGCCTGCGTCACGTGCAGGTGCAGCCCGGCGGGGCCCTTGAGCGCTTCGGCCCCGACTCGGGCCCGGGCTTCGACTCCTCCAGCACGATCCCGTTCGCGCGCCTGCGTCCCGGCGCTCCGGAGCGCCTCGCCCGCCAGGGCGCCGCCAAGCTCCACGTCCCGGTGTCGACCCTGCAGTACCTCGTGCCGAGCGTGTTCAGCGGCACGGTGACCTGGGCCGCGTACTTCAAGCACGCGCGCTACGTGATCGGCGACGCCGCCGGGCGCTGGCAGCGCAGCTATCCCTAGGCCCGCGCCGTGGCGACGTACAGCAGCAGCGACCTCGGTCTGCCTCTCTGGCTGCAGGTGACTGCGACCGTGCTCGGTCTCGTGATCGCCGGCGGCATCCTCGACGCGCTGGTGACGTTTCCGGAAGCGCGCAAGCTGCGCCGGCGCGTCGCGGCCGCCGAGGCGGCAGCGGGCGACGATCCCGTCTTCGGGCGCGAGCCTGTCCGCGCCGCGGCGGTCTCGCTCTACCGAGAGGTCTACGAAGCGCTGGCGGCCGGCGATCGGTGGCGCCTCGCGCGCATCTGCGACGACAACGTGCTGGACTACTGGGAAGGAAAGCTCGACGGCTACGAGCGCGACGGCCGCCGCTACCGCGCGACGTGATCAAGGGCCCACGGGTCGACTCCATCGGCGTGATGGACCGGCCCGGCGACGACGACGACTGGGTCTGCCTGCGTGTGCGCGGTTCCCTGGGCCAATACCTCGAGGACCCGGACGGCAAGCGCCACTCGCTGCCGGAGTACCCGGGCCGCGGAGGATCGGAGTCGACGAGTACTGGACGCTGCGCCGGCGCGACGGCCGGTGGATCTTCTCCGGGTTCGACAGCTTCAAGGCCGGCAACGCAAAGCGGTTTCTCACCGAGGAGTTCATCGGCCCCGGCCGCTAGTAGCCCAGCCACTCCAGCCAGCCGCCGTGGTGGCCCATCCGCCCGCGCTTGACGAGCGCGCCGGGGCGGCCGGCCATGAGCGCGAAGTGCGGCGGCGCGCCGTCCTCGTCTCGGTCCTCGGCGAGCACGCCGCGCGCCTCGCCGCCGATCCAGGCGACGTCGCGCTCGACCGCCTCGAGCAGCGTGGCAAGCGCGTCGACCTGCTCGCGCGTGAAGTAGATCAGCGCGGCGGTGTGGAAGACGCACACGAGCGCGTCCTCTGGCGCCTCTGCGATCAGGCCCGGCAACTCGGCGAGCGCGTCGCCGCGGCGCACCTCGACGGGGTGATCCCGCGCGATCGCCAATGCCGCCTCGAGCCGGGCGTGGCGGGCGGGCTGGTCGGGCCAGACGCATGCGTGCAGCCAGCGGGCGTCGGCGCGGTCGGAGGCGTCGATGGGCGAGAGGTCGACGCCGACGCGGCAGCCGACCGATGGCGGATCGAGGGGCGGGACGTGGGGTCCCCGCAGCTCGCAGGCGATCGACAGGCGCGACCCTGGCGCGCCCGCGGTCCGTCCTCCGTAGTCATAGGCGTAGTGGTCCCAGAGGAGGTTGAGCCCCGCGCTCGCCCCGATCTCGATCAGCGCCAGCGGCCGCTCGTCGCCCACCGCCGCGAAGGCGGGGAGCAGGGCGGCGCAGCGCGCGACCTCGTTGGTCTGTGTCCGCCGCGTGGCGAGCGTGGCCGCAAGCGGGTCGGAGCGCTCGTCGCAGAAGGCCGCGAGCGCCTCGGCGAGCCCGGGCCCCGGCCCGGTGCCGCCGACGGTCGGGTAGTAGGTGGCCAGCGCATGATCCGGATTGCGCAGCAGTTCGTCGTGGACCGCGGCGAGGAAGATGTTCGCCGTCGTCTCGGTCGCCCTCCCCGCGACTGCGAGCAGCTCCGGCGAGTCCGCGATCAGCTCGCACAGCTGCGCGTAGAGGGGCGAGTCGCTCCCCGCCACGTGGCCGAAGGTACGGAAGGTCGCTGCGGCCGAGGCGGGCTCCATCGCCCCGGCACGCTAGCCGTCACCCTGCCGCGGTCCGCCGCAATCGCGCCGACAGGTATGCGGCGGCCGCGAGACCGGAGAAGACATTGGCCAGCAACACCGCGATCTCCACCGGGCCCAGCCCGGAGTTGAACGTGTCGCCCTCGGCGACGCTTGCCGAGCCGATCATCACGACGACCGCGCCGCCCAGCACGACGACCGGGGGGATGATCAGCGCGAGGAACTTGTCACGGCCGTCCCACACCCGCGAGGCCAGGACCAGCCGCGCGCCGATCAGGTAGCCGATCACCGGGAGGACGAAGCTCACCGACAGCACGATCAGCGCGGCGAGCTCGAGCCGCCCGCGCTCCGGCGCGGCGGGCGGTCCGGCCGCCGCGGCGATCTCCTCGGGCGAGCCGAGCCGCTCGAGGACGTTGCGCACCGCGGCCTCGTCGTCCGTGCCCGCCTCGGCCAGCGCGGCCTCGAGGTGCTCCTCGATCTCGCCGACCAGCTCCGCCCGCCGCTCGCGCGGCAGACCGGCCGCGGCCGCCTCCAGCCGGCGCAGGTAGTCGTCGACCAGCGGGTCACGCCGCATCGTGGTCATGCCTTCCTCCGTGTGTGAGCAGTGCGTCGACACCGTCGCGGAACCGGGACCATTCCTCGCTGAAGGCCGCCAGGGCCGCGCCGCCGGAATCCGTCAGGCGGTAGTAGCGGCGGGGCGGGCCGGAGGCGGACTCCTGCCAGAACGTCGTCACGAGCTCGTCCTTGCGCAGCCGCGTCAGCAGCGGATAGATCGTGCCCTCGCTCGTGACGAGCCCGTCGACCTCCGACAGGCTGCGGACCAGCTCGAACCCGTAGCGCTCCTGCTGTTGCAGCAGCGCGAGCACGCAGTACTCGAGCGCGCCGCGGCGAAGCTGCGAGAGGGCGTTGCTGGCGGCACCCGGTTCCATGTACCACAAGGTACCTGGTGACGCCGCGCGATACAAGTGGAGCCGTGAGACCCCTGACGCTCGGGACCGCCGGCCACATCGACCACGGCAAGACGGTCCTCGTGCGCGTGCTCACCGGCGTGGACACCGACCGGCTGCCCGAGGAGCAGGCACGCGGGATCTCGATCGAGCTCGGCTACGCGCCGCTCGCGCTGCCGTCCGGGCGCCGGCTGTCCGTGGTCGACGTACCGGGCCACGAGCGCTTCGTGCGCACGATGGTGGCCGGCGCCACGGGGATCGATCTGTACCTGATGGTCGTCGCCGCCGACGACGGCGTGATGCCGCAGACGCGCGAGCACGCCGCGGTGCTGCGCGCGCTCGGGGTCGCCACGGGCGTCGTCGCGATCACCAAGGCCGACCTCGCCGACCCCGCGCGGGCGGCCGCCGAGGCCGCCGCGCTGCTGCCCGGCGCCGAAATCGTCCCGGTGGCCGCGCCGGCAGGCGCAGGCATCGAGGACCTCCGCGCGGCGCTGGAGCGGGCGGCCGCCGGCGTGTCGCGCGCCGAGCGGGCCGGCCCGCTGCGGCTCCACGTCGACCGCTCGTTCACGATCCGCGGCGCCGGCACGGTCGTCACCGGCACCCTGTGGTCGGGCACCGCCGCCCGCGGCGACGAGGTGCTGATCCTGCCCGCGGGCACGCCCGCGCGCGTGCGCTCCGTCCAGGTTCACGACGAGCCGCGCGAGCGCGCCGAGGCCGGCCAGCGCGTCGCGCTCAACCTGGCCGGGGTGGCACGCGGCGAGGTCGCGCGCGGGGACGTCATCGTGGCGGGAGCCGCGCCGCTCGCCCCCAGCTACCGCGTCGACGTCGCATTGCAATGGGCCACGCCCGATCACCGGCCCGATGGCGGCACCCGCGTCGCCGTGCACCACGGCACGCGCGAGACCGCGGCGCGCCTCGCCGAGCTCGGCGGCCGCTACTTCCAGCTGCGCCTCGAGCAGCCGCTCGTGCCGGCGCGCGGCGACCGCCTCGTGATCCGCTCGCTCGCGCCGCCCGACACGCTCGGCGGCGGCGTGGTGCTCGACCCCGACCCGCCCCGCCACGGCCCGAGCCGCGATCTGCTCGCGCGGCTCGCGCGCGTCGAGAAGGGCGAGCCCGAGCCGGAGACGCCGCCCGCCCCACCGTCCCCGGCGCCCGAGCTCCCACCGCTCACGCCCGCGGCCCTCGCCGTCGAGGAGCGCCTGCGCGCGGCCGGCCACGAGCCGCCGCGCGACTCCGAGCTCCCGCCCGATGATCTCGCCGCGCTGCGCGCCCACGGCCGCATCACCCGCCTCGGCCGCGGCATGCACATCCACCGCGACGCGCTCGCCGGCGTCGCCGGGCGCGTCACCGCCCTGATCGAGCGCGACGGCCCGCTCACGCTGGCCGGACTGCGCGACGAGCTGCAGACCTCGCGCCGCTACGCCCAGGCCCTGCTCGAGGCGCTCGACGCGGAGCGGGTGACGCTGCGGGTCGGCGACGAGCGCGTGCTGCGCCGCAAGAGCTCGGGTTAGCCGTACTGCGCGCCCGCTCTGGCGGGCGTATCGTCACCGACCGTGAAGCGATAGGTCCCTGTTTCCACCACCTCGGCCCGCCGCTCTCGCCGCCGGCCGTCCCGGACCCTGGAGCTTCACCAGTGCTACGAGCACTCGACCTGACGAAAAGCTATGACGGCGCGCCCCTCTTCGACGGGCTCTCGCTGACCCTCGCACCCGGCGAGCGCGCCGGGCTCGCCGGCCCCAACGGCGCCGGCAAGTCGACCCTGCTGCGCCTGCTGGCCGGGCGCGAGCACCCCGACCGCGGCTCGGTCACGACGAGCGCACGCGTCGGCTACCTCCCGCAGGAGGCGCCCGCCGGCGACGCGACCCTCGACACCCTCGTCAGCCACGCGCTGGGCGAGGCCGGCGAGGCGCTCGCCCTGCTGCGCGCGCTCGAAGCCGGGCTTGGCGTCGACCCTGAGCTGCCGGGCCTCGACCTCGACCTCGACCGCTACGCCCACGCGCTCGAGCGCGCGGACGCGACCGACGCGTGGGCCGCCGACGCGCGCGCCGAAGAGGTCAGGCAACGCCTCGCGATCGACCACCTGCCCGGCGACCGCCCGCTTCACCGGCTCTCCGGCGGCGAGCAGGCGCGCGCCCTGCTGGCGGCGACGCTGCTCGAGGACCCGCAGGTGCTGCTGCTCGACGAGCCGACCAACCACCTCGACGGCGACGGCCTGGAGTGGCTCGAGGGCTTCCTCGCCGCCTTCGACGGCGCGCTGCTCGTGGTCTCGCACGACCGGCGCTTCCTCGACGGCGTCGTCGACCGCATCCACGAGCTCGGCGCCGGTGGCGCGCTCGAGACCTACGAGGGGGCTACACGGACTACCGCGCCGAGCGCGCCCGCCGGCGGGCGCGCCTCGAGCAGCTCGTCGAGGCCCAGGACAAGCGCCGCCGGCGCCTGGAGGCCGACATCGCGGCGACACACGGCTACGCGCGCCACACGGAGCGGAGTGCGAGCGGCATGGGCGCCGACAAGCAGAAGCGCTACGCGAAGAAGGTCGCGAAGAAGGCCAAGGCCCGCGAGCACCGCCTCGAGCGCGCGCTCGAGGCGGAGACCTGGGTCGAGCTGCCGCGCGAGGCCGCCGCGCCGCGGCTGCGTCTCGACGCCGCCGCCGACCGCGGCCGCCGCGTCGGGCGGCTGCGCGACGTCGATGCCGACCGCGGCACCACGCCGGTCCTCCGCGGCGTCGATCTCACGCTGCACGGTGGCGAGCGGGTCGCGGTCACCGGCGCCAACGGCGCCGGCAAGACGTCGTTGCTCGCGCTGCTGCTCGCCACGCTCGCGCCCACCCGCGGCGAGGTCGACGTCGCCGCGAGCGTCCGCCTGCTCCCGCAGCGCCCGCAGGACGTCGCCGCTACCGGTCCGCTGCTGCCGTGGTTCCGCCGCCAGGCCGCGGCCGGCATCGACGAGTCGAGGGCGCGCACGCTGCTCGCGCGCTTCGGCCTCGGCGCGGACGCGATCCGCCGCCCGCTCGAGCGCCTCAGCCCCGGCCAGCGCGCCCGCGCCGCGATCGCCGCGATCGTCGCCTCCGAGGCCGACCTGCTGCTGCTCGACGAGCCGACCAACCATCTCGACTTCGACACGCTCGAGGTGCTCGAGCAGGCGCTCGCGGCCTCGCCGAGCACGATCGTCGCGGTGTCGCACGACCGCTGGTTCCTGGACGCGATCGGCGCCGCGCGGCGCCTGCACGTCGATGGCGGACGGGTTTCCGAGATGCCCTCTCACGCTATGCTGGGCCGCCATGTCCACCTGCCTGGTCACGGGTGGGGCGGGTTTTCTCGGCTCTCACCTTTGTGATGAGCTCCTGCGTCGCGGTCACCGGGTGATCTGCGTCGACAACGTGGAGACCGGTTCCCTCGCCAACATCGAGCACATCCGCGTGCCCGAGTTCGAGCTCCTGCACAAGGACATCATCGAGCCGTTCTTCGTCGAGGAGCCGGTCGACTTCGTCTACCACTTCGCCTCGCCCGCGTCGCCGATCGACTACCTGCGGCTGCCGCTGCACACGCTCAAGGTCGGCTCCTACGGCACCCACAACGCGCTCGGCCTCGCCAAGCTGCACCGCGCCCGCTTCCTGACCGCATCGACGTCCGAGGTCTACGGCGATCCGCAGGTCCACCCGCAGCCCGAGAGCTACTGGGGCCACGTCAACCCGATCGGGCCGCGCGGCGTCTACGACGAGGCCAAGCGCTACGCCGAGGCGCTCACGATGGCGTACCACCGCCAGCAGGGCGTGGACACCGCGATCGTCCGCATCTTCAACACCTACGGCCCGCGGATGCGCCCGCACGACGGCCGCGCCATCCCGACGTTCCTGCGCCAGGCGCTGCAGGACCGGCCGATCACCGTCTTCGGAGACGGGTCCCAGACCCGCTCCTTCTGCTTCGTCAGTGACCTGATCGACGGCATCATCCGCCTCGCCGAGTCCGGCTACCACCAGCCGGTGAATGTCGGCAATCCGAACGAGTTCACGCTGCTCGAGCTCGCCCAGGCCGTCATCGAGGTCACCACGTCGCGTTCGGAGATCGTGCACGAGGCCCTCCCGACGGACGACCCGCAGGTCCGCCAGCCCGACATCTCGCTCGCCCGCGAGGTTCTCGGGTGGGAGCCGCAGGTCGAACTGCAGGAAGGGTTGCGTCGCACGCTCGAGGAGTCGGGCGTCGAGACGTTGACCGGCGCCGGCCTCCGCTAGAGGAATCCCCGGTACATACGAGAAGGTCCCGCGTTACGGCGTGGGAGCGAACATAGTGGCGAACACGACCACCGAGACACAACCCAGCACCCGCACGCCGTCGAACGGGCACTCCGTGATGGACGAGGCGTACCCGCTGACCCCCGTGGACGTCCGGCGCAAACGCCCCCCGCTGCTCTCGTTCCTGCTCCGCGCGGAGACCCTGCGCAACGTCGTGCGCATCGTCACGCTGCTGGCGCTCGACTTCGCCGGCGTGTTCGCGGCCATCTTCACTGCGCTGATCATCAAGGCGCAGATCCGCTTCGACGTCTGGGCCTGGCACGCGTCCTACGTGGAGGCCAAGAGCCTGATCGCGTTCGCCTACCTGGTGACCGCGCTGCTGTTCGCCCGCTCGGGCGTCTACGCCGAGCGCGCCCAGCGCCCGGGCCTGCCGAAGATCGTCACCTCGCTGTTCCAGGTGACCGTGGTGTCGCTGATCTTCGCCGTCGTCAACGGCGAGCACTACTCCAGCTACTACATCTTCTACGGCACGCTGTTCTTCGCGATCGTCTACGTCGGCTCGATCCGCTGGGCCTACGAGAAGGTCACCGGGATGCTCCTGCGCGCCGCCGGCTACCGCCGCCGCGCGCTGCTGGTCGGCTCCGGGCACCACATCGAGGACGTCGCGCACGCGCTCATCGACGAGGTCCACGCGCCGGTCGAGATGGTCGGCTTCATCTCGCTGACGCCGCGCCCGGACAACGGGCTGCGCTCGCTCGGCCGGATCGAGGACCTCGCCGCGGTGCTCGACAGCCAGCGCGTGCAAGAGGTCATCATCGCCGACCCCGACTTCCCGCAGGATCAGGCGGTCGAGCTCGTCGACCAGTGCCACCAGCGCGGCGTGACGGTGCGCATCGCGCCCTCCACGATGGAGATCCTCGTCCACCGCGCGGAGTTCGTGCCGGGTACCTCGGTGCCGCTGTTCGAGCTGCGCCCGCCGGTCTTCGACGGCTTCGACTACGTCATCAAGCGCACGTTCGACTTCGTCGGCTCGCTCGGCCTCGTGCTACTGCTCAGCCCGCTGCTGCTGCTGATCTCGATCGCCGTCTTCATCTCCTCGCGCGGCCCGGTCCTCTACCGCTCGCGCCGCCCCGGCATCGGCGGCGAGCCGTTCTCGTGCTTCAAGTTCCGCACCATGCGCTCGGGCGCCGACCAGCAGCAGGCCGACATCGAGTCGCTCAACGAGGCCACGGGCCCGCTGTTCAAGATCCGCGACGATCCGCGGATGACGAGCGTCGGGCGCTTGCTGCGCCGCTTCTCGCTCGACGAGCTGCCGCAGCTGCTCAACGTGCTGCTCGGCCAGATGTCGCTCGTCGGCCCGCGGCCGCTGCCGCAGCGCGACTTCGACCAGCTCGAGGAGTGGCACAAGAAGCGCTACCTCGTGCTGCCCGGCATCACCGGCCTGTGGCAGGTCTCGGGGCGCTCCGAGCTCGACTTCGACGACCTCGTCCGCCTCGACTTCCTCTACCTCGAGCGCTGGTCGGTCGCGCTCGACCTGACGATCCTGGTCAAGACGGTGCCCGCGGTGTTCTCGCGGCGCGGCGCGTTTTAGGCGCTGACCGAGCCAGCGGACAGCTACACCGCCGGAGTGCGGGCGGCTCTGCCGCTCGTGATCCCGACGATCCTGATCGGGGCCTCGTTCGGCGTGTCGGCGTCGACGGTCGGCTGGGGCGTGCTCGCGCCCGTCGTGATGTCGGCGATCGTGTTCTCGGGCGCGGCGCAGTTCGCGACGCTTTCCGTGCTCGGCGGGGGCGGCAGCGTCGTGGCGGCGATCGTCGCCGCCACGCTGGTCGCCAGCCGCTTCCTCGCCATCGGGGTCGCGATCGGGCCGTCGATGCGCGGCGGGAGGCTGCGGCGGTCCATCGAGGGGCAGGCGGTCGTCGACGCCTCGCTCGCGCTCGGGAAGGTCGGCGAGGCTCGCTACGGCCCGCGCCGCCTGATCGGGTCGACCGCGCCGCAGTACGCCGGCTGGATGCTCGGGACGGTGGGCGGCGTCCTGCTCGGCGACGCGATCGCCGACCCCGAGGCGTTCGGGCTCGACGCGCTGTTCCCCGCCTTCTTCCTCGTATTGGTGGTGGGGGAGCTCAACGACCGCGCCGCGCGCGTCACGGCGGCGGCCGGTGGCCTGATCGCCCTGGCGCTGATCCCGCTCACCCCGCCCGGCATTCCCGTCATCTGCGCCTGCGCCGGGGTGCTGGCGGGCCGGCTGGTGGCGCGCTCGTGATGACCGACGTCTGGATCGCGATCGGCGTGCTGACCGTCGTCTGCTTCACGATCAAGGCCGTCGGCCCGGTGGCGCTCGGCGGGCGCGACCTGCCGCGAGCGGCCGAGCGCCTGATCATCCTCCTGCCGGCGGCGCTGCTGAGCGCGCTCGTCGTCGTCCAGACCTTCGCCTCCGGCCGCGAGCTCGTCCTCGACGCCCGCGCCGCGGGGGTCGCCGCCGCCCTCGTCGCGGTGGCGCTGCGGGCGAGCGTGCTCGTGGTGCTGCTCGTGGCGGCTCTGACCGCGGCGGCGCTGCGAGCCGTGACCTAGCGGTGGCGCGCGCGGTAGCGCCGGCACGCCGGCGCCATGCGCTGCCCGGGGCGCAGCGCGAGGCACTTGCGACGCCGGTGGGCCTGGATTCGCTGCAACTGCGCGACCGAGAGCGAGCGGCCCGTCGCGCTGAACCCCGCCCGGCCGGGCGCGTGCGAGAACCAGCGCCCCGCGGCGGCCAGCATCTGCGGCGTCCTCGCGCGGTAGAGGCCCCAGTCGTGCCCGCCGGGGAAGAAGCCGAGCCTGACGGTCGCGCCGGCGCCGTGCAGCTGCGCGGCGAAGCTCCGCAAGGTCGCTGGGTCGGCCGTGTCCGTGCGGCCCTGGTAGAGCCACGCGCGCAGGCCGAGGCGGTGGATCTGAGGCGCGAGCGACGCGACGTAGTCGGCCGGGCTGTTGGCGCGCAGCTGCGCAGCCGAGGCGCCGTGGAAGACCCCGGTCGGCGTCTGGGTGAAGTAGCCGCCCCAGCTCTCGACGACGCTGAACGCGTCGAGGTGGTGCAGCGCGATGTTGACCGCCCCGTAGGCGCCCTCGGAATCGCCGACGATGCCGCGGTGGCGGCGGTCGGCGCGCGTCGCGAAGCGGTGGTCGACGTCGCGGACGACGTCGAGGACGAAGTCCTCCCAGCGCCCGGCGCGGGTGTTGGCCCACTCCGTGTCGCCCTGCAGCGTGCCCTGCAGCCCGGCGGGCATGACGAGGATCATCGGCGGCATCCTGTGACGGGCGATCAGGACGTTGGCGGCGACATGGGCCTGAGCGACGTTGGTGAAGACGGTGAAGGTGCCCGGCACCCCGTGCAGCAGGTAGAGCACGGGGAAGCGGCGACCGCGCGCGGCCTCCTGCGCGTAGCCGGGCGGGAGGTAGGCGAGGTAGCGGGCCCCGCGCGAGACGACGCTCGAGTGGAAGCGCACCTCGCGCACCGTGCCCTTCGCCACGCCGTTGGGCGTGGCCGGCTTGGGGAAGCCGCGGTAGTCGACGTAGCGCTGCACATAGAGATACGCGCCGCCGAGGCCGGCGGCGAGCCAACCGACCACGACGAGCGCGACGATGCCGCGACGGACGGGCATGGCGCGAGGGTACGTACGCTGGCCTAGCTCCCGCTAAAGAGCTCGCCCCATGCCCATCCGCCTCGCCACCGCCGTGCTCGCCGCCGCCACCACCCTCCTGGTCGCGCTCGCCGCGCCCGCCTCGCTCGGCTCCGGGCCGTCCCGCTACGTCTCGATCGGCGACTCCCTGGCGGCCGGCTCGCAGCCCGACGAGCGCGGCGTCGACGGGCCCTCCGGCGCGGGCTACGCAGACATCCTCGGCCGTCGGCTCAAGCGCGTCTATCCGGGGCTGCGCACGCACCGCCTCAGCTGCGGCGGTGCGGACACGCGCACGTTGCTGGCGGGCGGCGCGAGCTGTCAGCCGCGCGGGGAGCCGGGCCAGCTGGTGCAGGCCGAGCGCTTCCTCGCGGGGCATCCCGAGACCGTCCTCGTCACGGTGAACATCGGCGACAACGACGTCGAGCGCTGCATCCACATCGCCCCGCCGTCCGTCGACGTGGCCTGCATCCGCCGCGGCGAGGCGACCGTCAGCCGCAACCTGCCGGTGATCGCGCGCCGGCTGAAGGCGGCCGCCGGGCCCCACACGGCCGTGGTCGGCATCCTCGACTACGACCAGTTCCTCGCGCTGTGGCTCGACGGCGGCAAGGGCCGGGCCGTCGCCCGCCGCTCGGTCGGGATCATCGGCTCGCTGAACGCGCTGATGGCGCGCGTCTACCGCTCCGCCGGCGTGCGGGTCGCCGATGCGGGCGTGCGCTTCGGGACGACGGACCTCAGCACGCCGCGGACGCTGCCGGGCATCGGCCGGGTCCCGCTGGCGGTGCAGCGCATCTGCCGCTGGACGTGGGCCTGCAGCAGGCCGCCGATCGGCCGCGACGACCACGCGCGCGCCGCCGGCTACCACGTGATCGCTCAGGCCGTGCTCGACGCACTCGCGCGCGGCGCCGGCTGAGCGCAACCCGCCGCTCATGTTTGCTTCAGAATCGGGGGTTAGACCTCGGCCATCGTGGTGTGGCATCCGCCCACTCGCGCATCCGGGACGCGGAATCTGGCCGCGCTCGCGACGGCGCTCGCGGGCCTGGCCACGCTCGCCTCCTCGCTCTCCCCCAACGCCCCGGCGCGCCAGCGGCTGCTGGAGGCGCTCGAGCCGGGCGCCGCCCAGGCCGTCGCGCACGCGATCGGCGTGATCGGCGGGCTCGCCGTCGTGGGGCTCGCATTCGGCGTGCGCCACGGGCGCCGCTCCTCGGCCCGCGCGGCCGTGGTCCTGCTCGTCCTGCTCGCGACCGTCCACGCGGCCAAGGGCCTCGACTACGAGGAGGCGCTGCTCGGGCTCGCGGTCGCATTCGGCCTCCACCGCGCGCTCGCGGGCGCGCGCTCGTCCGGCGTCCTGGTCGGCGGGCTGATGGCGCTCGTCGCGCTCGCGGCCGCCTACGCCGTGGCGCTCAGCGTGATGCTCGTCTCGGGCCGCTCGCCCCAGCTGGGCGCGGCCGCCCTGCGCGCCGCCGAGGCCGTCGTCTGGGCCGTTCCGGCGTTCGGCGGCACCGCGCTCACCGGCGTGCACGTGCTCGTCGGCGGCGCGATCGGCGCCGTGATCCTGCTGCTGTGGGCGCTGCTCGCGCCCTCGCGCCCGCGTGACGGCCACGACGAGGACGAGCACCGCCGCGCGGCGGCGCTGATCGCGGCGCACGGTGAGGACTCGATCGCGCCGTTCGCGCTGCGTGCCGACAAGGCGTTCCACTTCGCGCACGGCGGCGCGGTCGCCTACCGCGTGCTGCGCGAGACCGCGGTCGTGGCCGGGGATCCGGTCGGTCCGGAGGGCAGCGCGGGGCCGATCATGGCGTCGTTCCTCGCCTTCGCCTACGGCAACGGGTGGGATGTCGTGCTGCTCGGCGCGGCGGACCGGCACCTCGGCGCCTACGCGGCGCTCGGGCTGCGCACGATGCAGGTGGGGCTCGAGGCGATCGTGGACCCGCGGGAGTTCACGCTCGAGGGCTGCCGGGTCAAGACCGTGCGCAAGGCGGTCAACCGGGTGCGCCGCGAAGGTTGGACGATCGAGGTCCTGACCGGCGCGCAGCTCGACGCGCGCGTCACGGAGGAGCTGAGCGCGGTCGAGCGGGCATGGCGGAAGACGCACCGCTCCCGTTACGGCTTCGCGATGGCGGGCGACCGCCTGTGGGGCGCGCCGGAGGACGCGAGCGACGTCTACGCGATCGCGCGCGCCCCCTCCGGTGAGCTGCGGGCGTTCCAGCGCTACGTGTCCTACCGGCGCGGGCTCTCGCTCGACGCGATGCGCCGGCTCGACGACCGCCCCAACGGCATCTCCGACGCGCTCGTGGCCGCCGCGCTCGCCTACGCGCGCGACCGGGATTGCACCGAGGTGTCGCTGAACTTCGCCGGTTTCGGCCACCTGATGGCCGCCGAGACGCTCGAGCGGCGCAGCCATCGCGTCGCACGCTGGGGGCTGCAGCGACTGCACGGTCACTTCCAGCTCGAGCGGCTCGCCGCCTTCGCGGCGAAGTTCGGCCCGGAGTGGCGCTCGCGGCACCTCGTCTACACGGCGCGCACGCGCCTGCCCCTGGCCGCGCTGCGCGTGCTGCAGGCGGAGCGCTACATCAAGCCGCCGCGCCAGCCGGCCGTCAGCGGCTCGTGGCTGCCGTCGCCGACGCCGCTGGTCTGGCGATGAGCGCGCGCCCCGTCGCCCTGTTCGGCGCCGCCATGGGGGGTACGGCGGCGGGCATCGGCTGGCTCTACCTGCTGCGTCACGCCGGCTCGTTGGAAGCAGGTCCCGGCGTGCGCGAGGCGCTGCCGCTGCAGCGCCTGGCCGGCGGGGCGGCGCAGCCGCTGGCCCGGCTCGTCGCCGCGTGGCTGCCCGCCGGGCTCGTGACCGGCCTCCTGCTGCGCGCTGCCGGCTACCCGCGCCGCGTGGTGCGTGCGGCGCTGGGGCTCGGGACGACGCTCGTGCTCCTGCTCGCGCTCGGCGCTGCGGCCGACGCGGTCACGGCCTCGGAGTCGCTGCAGCGCCACCTTGCCGCGCAGCCGCAACGGGCGGCCACATGGATCGCCGCTGCGCTCGTCGCGGTCGGCGCGGCGCTGCCGGCGGGAGGCGGTCGCCGGTGAGCTCGACGGTCCTCGGCATGCTGCTCGCCTTCGGCGCGGCCATCGGCCTCAACGGCGGCTACCTGATGCAACACGTCGGCTCGTCCGGCGCGATCGCGATCGACATCCGCCGACCCCTGCGGACGCTCGCCTCGCTGCTGCGCTCGCCGCTGTGGCTGCTGGGCTCGCTCGCCGGCATGGCGGGCTGGCTGGTGCACATCGCGGCCATGCGGGAGGCGCCGCTCTCACTCGTGCAGGCGTGCGTCGCCAGCGGGCTCGTGCTCGCGGCTCCGATGGCCGCGGTCGGCCTGCGCCGGCGGCTCGCGCGCGACGAGACCCAGGCGCTCGTGCTGATGGCCGCGGCGCTCGCGATGCTGTCGATCGGGCTTTCCGGCGACGGCGGCGCGGGGGCGCCCGACAGACCGGCGCTGGCCGCCTGGATGGGCGCCCTCGCGCTGGGCGCGGCCGTGCTCGCCCTGCGGGCGACCGGCGCTCACCGCCCGCTCGCGCTCGGCGTCGCCGGCGGCCTGCTCTACGGTGCCGCCGACCTGGCGCTGAAGGCGGTGACGGGCCTGCGCGGGACCGCCACGCTCACCTCACCATGGCTGGCGGCGGGCCTGGTCGCGACCGTCGGCGCGTTCTTCGCCTTCCAGCGCGGGCTGCAGGGCGACCGCCCGCTCGCGGTGATCGCCGTCATGACCGCGGCCACGAACGTGAGCTCGATCCTGGGAGCCTTCGTGGTGTTCGGCGACCGGCTGGGGAGCACGCCGCAACTCGCCGCGGTGCACGGGCTCGCGTTCGCGCTGATCGTGGTGGCGGCGTGGCGGCTCGCGCCCGCCCAGGCCAGGCTCGCCGGGCTCCACGCCTGAGCGCGCCTCAGGGCGCGGTGCTCGCGAGCACGGCCACGTCGCCGTCCTCGGGGACGCTGACGCGGTCCTCGAGGCCCTCGGCGCGCAGCCTCGCCCGCAGCGCCTCGCGGGTCTCGACGCAGTGGTTGATCGCGTCGAGGTGGACGGCGACGACGGGCGCGCCCGGCATGTGGCGGGTGAGGGCGACGACGTCGTCCGCGGTCATCACGATCGGGTCGCCCCGGTTGAAGCGCGCGCCGCCGGCATTGACGACGACGACGTCGGGGCGCTGCACGTCGAGCGCCGCCCGCACCTCCTCGCACCAGACGGTGTCGCCGGCGAGGTAGACCGACGGCTCGCCGGCCGCACGCAGCACGAAGCCGGACGCCGGCGCCATCGCCGCGCCGATCTCGCCCGTGCCGTGCCGCGCCGGCGTGCGCGCCACGTGCACGCCGCGCCACTCGAGCGCGTCCTCGATCGGGCGCACGTCGGTGAAGCCGGACTCGCGCAGCGCGAGCGCGTCCTCGGGCTGGGCGAGCACCGGCGTCGTGCCGGCCAGCAGCCGCACCGCCGTCTCGTCGAGGTGGTCGGCGTGCAGGTGCGTGACGAGCAGGGCGTCGGCCCGGCGCGCGACCGCCTCGGCCGCGGTGGGCAGCTCGACCAGCGGGTTGCGGCGGTCGTTCGCGGTGTTGGCCACGGGCGGCCGCGCGCCGGCCGGATCGAGCATCGGATCGACGAGCAGGCACCGCCCCGCGAGCTCGACGAGCAGCGTCGCGTGGCGGATCAGCCGGAGCTGCATGGGTGCAACCGTATCCGCGTCAGCCCAGCGCCCGTTCGTAGGCGTCCCAGGTCGCCGTCGCCGCGTCGTCCCACGTCCATGCGGGCGGCGCGGGCGCGGGGCGCTGCGCCGCCTGGGCGGCGGCGACCAGGCCGGCGACGTTGCCGGCATCGACGAAGGTCGCCCGCCCGTCGAGCACCTCGCGCAGCGACGGGCCGTCGGAGGCGACCACCGGCGTCCCGCACGCGAGCGCCTCCACCGCGGGGAGGCCGAAGCCCTCGTCCTCGGAGGGGAGGACGAGCGCGTGGGCGCCGGTGTAGAGCGCCGCCAGCTCGTCGTCGTCGACCTCGCCGGTGAGGAGCACGCCGGTCAACTCGCGCGCCCAGGCACCGGCCGCGCCGACGAGCACGAGCGGGAGCTCGCGCGGCGCCTCGACGAGCGCGGTCACGCGGCGGTGGGGGTCGGGATGGCCGAGGTGGCCGACCCACAGCAGGTAGTCCTCCGGCACCTCGTAGCGCTCGCGCACGGCGGCGACCTCCTCCGCCGGACGCGGGCTGAACGCGCTCGCGGCCGCCTCGGCGATCACGTCGATGCGGTCGGGCTCCACGCCGAGGATCTCCTCCGCGTCGACGGCGACCGCGTGCGTCGGGACGATCACCCGCGTCGCCCGTGCCAGCGCGAGGCCGCGCATGCCGCCGCGCAGGCCCGCCCGCAGGTGCTCCCCCGGTCGCTTCTGATGGACGAGGTCATGGACGGTGACGACCGTCGGCACGCGCGGGCGCAGCAGCGCTCCGGCCATCCACGGCGAGTGGAAGAGGTCGTCCTGGCGGCGCGGATGGCGACCCTCGACGACCTCGCCGCCACGGCGGCCCGCCTCGAGCCGCAGGCTCTCGAGCAGGCAGCGCGCGTAACGCCCGATCCCGCGCCGGTCAGCGGCCGGGCGGGAGTCGAAGCAGACTCGCATCATGGCCCGGTACCCGCGATCTCTAGCCTCACGCGCGGATGAGGGCCTTCTACGAGGACGTGTGGGCCGAGCTGCCCGAGGACCCCAGACCGTGGGCGTGGGAGCGCCGGCGCGCGCTGCTGCTCGCCGAGGCGCGGCCGGGCGAGCGCGTGCTCGACCTCGGCTGCGGCGCAGGCCGCTTCGTCGCCGCGCTGCAGGACGCGGGCGTCAACCCGGTTGGCGTCGAGATCGCCGAGGCCGCGCTCGAGCGCGCGCGCCGCAACGTCCCGGGCGCCGAGCTGCACGCGCTCGGCCCGGAAGGCGCGATCCCGCTCGAGGACGCGAGCGTCGATCTCGTCTGGTGCTCGGAGGTGCTCGAGCACGTGCCCGACACCGCCGGGCTGCTCTCCGAGGCCCGGCGCGTGCTGCGCACGGGCGGGCGCCTGCTCGTCACCACGCCGTCGCACGACCTGCCGCGGCGCGGGCTGATCGCGCTCGCCCGCTTCGACCGTCATTTCGATCCGCTCGGCCAGCACGTGCGCTTCTACAGCCGCCGCTCGCTCCTGCGGGTGCTCGACGAATTCGCGTTCGAGGACGTCCACGTGACCAGCATCGGCGGGCTGCCGGGGTTGCGTGAGACCCTGGTCGCGCGCGCCCGCAAGGCGCGGCTCGTCTAGCCCTTGGCCTTGAGCGCGCGCAAGGCCTCGAGGTAGTCCGAGGGCCCGCGATCCGACGCCGGGTCGAGGTAGAAGGCGAACTTGAACGCGTCGACCGCGCCGCGCGCGTCGCCCAGCACGGACAGCCGGTAGCGCCCGAGCCGCCGCCACGTCTCGACGTTGGCCGGCTGCAGCCGCGTGGCGTCCTCGAGCGCTCGCTTGGCGCCCTGCTTGTCGCCGCGGGCGTCGTCGATGAACGCGAGCTGGAACAGCGGGTCGACCGAGAGCGGGTCGAGTGCAGCCGCGCGGTGCGCCTTCGCCGCCGCCGCGTCGTACTTGCCCAGTTGCGCGAGGTCGAGCGCCGCGTCGGCGGCGCGCGCGGAGCGCACCGGCTGCAGCGCCGCCCAGCTTGTCACGACCGCGAGCCCGAGCACCGCCACCGCGGCGGCGCCGGCCACGCGCGGCGGGCGCCGCCACGAGAACCGCACGCGCGGCGGCGTGTCGGCGCGCGAGGAGAGCGGCCCGCGGCCCGCGACCCATGCTGCGCACAGCAGCGCGACGCACGCGTTGCCGGGCACGAACCACGTCCAGTCGATCAGGGAGTGCGCCCCGAACACGACGACCACGACCGCCATCGTCAGCAGCCCGATCCGCTCGGGGTCGAAGGGCTTGCCGCGGTCGCGCCGGCGCAGCCCGGTGGCGGTCATCGCCGCGAGGATCCAGAGCACGGTCGCCACCAGCGAGATCGCGACGCCGACGCGGCCGAGGTCGGCGAGCGTCTGCACCCCGTAGCCGTGCGCGTGGCGCACGGTCTGGGTGCCGTCGCGGTAGCGCGTGCGCGCCGTCGCGTAGGCGCCCGCCCCGGCGCCGACCGTGGGCGAGTTCTGGTAGATCGTCCACGACTCGCGCCAGTAGCGCGCGCGCACCGACGAGGTCGCGCGCAGGCGGTCGGGCGTGTTGGTCGGCGTCGCCGCCTTCGGGTCGGTCAGCTTCTTCCAGGCATCGGAGACCTGGCCGTTGACGCCGCCCGGCGCGCTCGCCAGCGCGAGCAGCAGCGCGACGGGGACGAGCGCCAGCACGCCGATCAGCCCCCGGCCCACGAGCCGTCGCGTGTGCGGAGAGGCCCATCGTGACGCCGTCGCGAAGTTGACGGCCAGTCCGGCCACCAGCAGCAGGCAGGAGATCAGCAGCAGCAGCGTCCCGAGCTCGTGGCCGGCGTCGACGCGAGCGGCGAGCGGCACGCGGTCGGTGGTCAGCGCGTCACGTGCGAACGCCCACGCGACCACAGGCGCCACGACCACCGCGGCGGCCACCAGCGGCAGCGCGCCGCGCAGCCGCAGCGGCACAACGGCGAACCACAGGGCGAGCCCGAGCAGCAGGGCCAGCAGCGAGCCGCGCGAGTAGGAGAGCATGATCGTGGTGAACATCAGCCCGAGGGCCGGCCAGGCGAGCGCGTTGGCGGCCGGATGGCCGGAGCGGCGCGCGGCCAGCCACAGCAGCGGCGGGACTCCGAGCGCGGCCATCAGGCCGACCGCGTTCCAATAGCCGAAGGGCTCGCGCAGCCGCGCGTAGGTCTCGTCGGCCGCGAGGGCGCCGGGGAAGATCTTCGTCAGCAGCGCCCACCCGCAGACGAGCAGGCAGGCGAGCGAGACGCCGTTGAGCACCGCCGCCCAGCGCCCGGGCGCGAGCCGCACGAGCGCGATCCCGCCCGCGAAGGTCGCGACGTAGGCGAACGTGCGGTTGGCCTCGAGCCAGGAGTCGCCGGGGGCGACCGACCAGGTGATCGAGAGCGCGGTGAAGACCGCGAGCGCGGCGAACGCGAGCAGCGCCATACCGCCGTGCAGGCGCCCGGCTGCCCGGCCCGTCAGCAGGGCCCACGCCACGAGCACCCCGCCGCCGAGGATCAGGCCGACCTCGGTCCACGTCGTGCGCTCGATGCGCAGGCCGCCGTCGGCAGCGAACGCGACGGCCGCCAGCGCGACGCCGACCGCGACCGTGAACCAGGCGTCGGCGCTCGCGCGCGCCAGCGCGATCACGCCGACGCGCGGGCGCGGCCGGGCGCTAAGACTGCCGGCGAGCGATGACACGTCGGCGCACGGCCGGGGCAGCGGCGGCCAGCGCGCAGAGGCCGATCAGGATGAGCGCGGTCAGCAGCGAGGCGGGCAGTCCGTGGCGCGCGGCGTCGGTCGCGAGGCCCGAGGCGCCGGGGACGAGGTGCTCGCCCGCGACGTCCGCGCCCCCGGGCGCGCTCTTGAGCGCGTCGACGAGGTCCTTCTCCTCCGTTTTGCCGCTGGCGACGACACGGTTGCCGTCACCCCCGCCGGGCAGCACGCCGCCGGGCGCCGCGGTCCCGCCGCCGCCACCGCCGCCGTTCCCGGTCGAGCGGCCGGTCAGCGCGGCGCGCGCGAGCACGTCGCGGCAGTCGGAGTACTCGTCGATGTCGGTCGGGATGTTCTTGCGCGCGTCGCGGAGCTGCCCCGGCGTGTAGTTGCCGGTGATGCGGCCGTCCTGGCACTCGCGCAGGATCTTCTCGCGGACGCCTGCGCTCGCCGTGGGGGCAGCGAGCAGCAGGATCAGCCCGCTGAGGGTCAGCAGACGAACCATTGGCTTCCACGCTAGCAACGGGACGCTCCCACGGCGGCAAGAGCACTTGACACGCCGGCCGCCCACGCGTCGTGCGTGTAGGCCTTGACCGCCTCCCGCGCGGCCGCCCCGAGACGCATCCGCAGGGCCGGCTCGTCGTGCATCCGCCGCAGCGCCGCGGCGAGCGCGCCGACGTCCCCGGCGGGGACGACGAGCCCGGTGCGCTCGTGGCGGACCAGCCCGCCGGCGACGGCGCCGACGGCATCGGTGGCGATCACGGGAACTCCCTGGTTGAAGGCTTCGTTGACCACCAGCCCCCACGGCTCGCGAAAGTCGCGGGTGGGGACCGACGGTACGACCACAACGTCGCTTCCTGCGTAGAAGTTGCGTACTTCGGCCGGGCTCCGGGGCCCTTCGGCAAGGACCGCGCCGGTGGCGACGGCCCGGGCTCGGATCGGACCGTCGCCGACCAGAACCAGCGCGGCGCTGAGTGCCGGCAGGCCTGATGTCCTCCAGGCCTGAATGAGCACTTGAGATCCCTTTTCCCGCGCGATTCGCCCCACAAACGCGGCCTGGAACACGGCGCGCCGAATTGCCGCCGATTGTCCGATCCAATACGTGTTGTCGACCGACTGCGGAGCCTCGACAACGGTCTGCATCGCCCCCTTCGAGCGCACGTAGGCCGAGACGTGCGGGCCGTAGGTGACGATCGCGTCGGCGTGGCGGTAGAGGTGGCGCAGCGGCAGGTACGAGAGCGCATGCGCGGCCGTCCGCGGGTGCGCCCAGATCGTCGCCCACAGCACGAACGGCACGCGCGCCCGGCGCGCACCGGCGTAGGCCGAGGGCAGCGCGAGCCGGCCCGAGAGGCCCGCCACCACGGCGCGGTAGTCGCCCGAGGCGGCGAGCGCATGGACGTCGCGCTCCCGCACCCGCAGCACCGGGAACGCACCGGCGTCCTCTCCGGCCCCACCGCCGTGACGGACGTCGCCGCCGACGAGCGCGAAGGTCACGTCCTCGCGCTGATGCAGCTTCGCGAACGCACCGATCCGGAACGGCGGCGCGTGGTTGGTGACGAACAGGACGGGCCGGCTCACCGCAGCGCCTCCTCGTAGGCGGCCACCGTCGCGCGCCCGCAGGCCGCCCAGGTGAAGGCGCGCTGCACCGTCGCCCGGGCGCCGTCGCCGAGCTCGCGCCGCCAGGCGGCGTCGTCGAGCAGCGCGCGCAGCTCCGCCGCCAGCCCCTCGGGGTCGCCGGGCGCGACGAGCCGGATCCCCGGCCCACTCGCGGCGATCTCCTCCGGCCCGGCCTCGCCCCGGCAGCCGATTGCCGGCACCCCGGCCGCCATCGCCTCGATATACGCGACCCCGAACGCCTCGTCGACGCTCGGCAGCGCGAACACGGTCGCGGCGTGGGCTGTGGCGCGCGCCTCGTCCGGCGGGAGTTGCCCGCGCAGCGTCACCCGGCCGCCGAGTTTGAGCTCGCTCGTCAGCTGCTCGATCCCTGGGCGCTCAGGCCCGTCGCCGGCCACGACCCAGCGCAGGTCGGGATGTGAGTCGCGCAGCAGCCACAGCGCCCGCAGCACGTCGGCGTGGCGCTTGCGCGCGACGAGATGGCCGACGGTGGCGATCGTCGGCAGCTTCGGCTCGGGCGCGGGCTCGGGCGGGACGTCGGTGCCGAGGTGCACGACGCGCGTCTCTGTCGCTCCGAGCTCTCTCGCGCGCAACTCCGTGCCGGCGGAGTTCGCGAGCACGAGCCGCGCGTCGGCGAGAGCTCGGGTCACGGCCGCTTGCCCTTTCGCGCGGCGGACGACCGAGAGCACATCGCCACCGTGGACGGAGACGACCACCGGCACCCCGGGGCGCGCACGCCGGACGGCGTCGCCGGCCGGCGCGGCGTAGTGGGCATGGATGAGGTCGAAGGGGAAGCTGCGCTTCATTCGTCGCAGCGCAAGGGCGAGGCTCGGGGCCGCCCACGCGCCCCAGCTGCCGTACGAGCGCGGGCGCGGCGGCGCGACGAACGGCACGTAGGTCACCTCGATGCCGTCGAGCGTGCTGTGGAGCGGCTGGCGGAGCGGCTCCAGGAGCTTCTGCGGGTCGCGCGCGCGGAGCGCCGCCTTCGACGGCACGGGGCGATGCAGCACGAGCACGCGCACCTCGGCGCCGGCGTCGCGCGCGGCGAGCGCCTGCCGGTGCGCCCAGACGCCGAGCACCGGGTCGGCGGCGCGCGGGTAGTACTCGGCGACGACGACCACGCGCACGCGGTCAGCCTACGTCAGCGCCGCGACTGCTCCTTCTGCACGAGAACCGGGCCGTGGCGGCTGGTGAGCCGGAGCACGAAGGCGCGACGTTCGTCCGAGTACCGGAACCAGGGGCTCAGCAGCTTGAGGACGCGAGGGCCCACTGCGTGCCGGGGACGATGGGTGGTGCGCTGGTCCATCCGTCAGCAATCGTACCCCTAAGGCACGGCGCCCGTCCCCCCCGCTAGTCGCGGTACTCCTCGAGCACGTCTGCCGCCTGGTCCCGGGTGACGTATGGCCGGTCGGCGAGGAAGCGGTCGGCCTCGGCTATCGCCATGTCACGCGGGTAGGAGACGGCCACCGGGCGCGTGTGGCGAACGGGCACCGCGTCGATCACGCCGAGCTTCCAGCCCCGCTGTACGGCCAACGCGCCCCAGTGGGCATCGAGCCCCCAGCCCATCTGCAGGTCGGGGAACGGAAGCAGCGCGTCGAAGGCGTCGGCGCGGATCGCCGTCACCGGCCCGATCTCGACGAAGCGCGTGCGCCGCGCGGTCAGCCCCGGGCGCCGCCGCGTGACCTCCCAGGCCGCGTGCGAGGCGAACGCGTGCGCGGGCTGGGCGAGGCGGAAGCCGTGGTGCTCGGCGAGTGAGATGAAGACGTCGAGAAAGTCGTTCGGCAGCTCCACGTCGTCGTCGACGATCAGCAGCCAATCGAAGCCCCGCGGCGGATGGGCGAGCAGCGCGGAGTTGAGGTTGGCCCATTTGCCGGCACCCTCGGCCGCCGGGACGATGCGCAGCAGCGCGTCGTGGTGCGACGCGCCGAGCTCCCGCCCCACCTCCGCCACCGCGCGGGCGTGCTGCGGCCGCACGATCGAGAGCACCAGCACGCGCCGCTTGGGCTCGCTCCGGGCGACCCTGGCGAGCCGCCTCCGGGTCCGCGAGGTCCCGACGTCCGCTCGCAGGTCGCGCAGCCGCCCAGCCACCAGCCCGCGACGCCCGAGCGTGCCCGAGCGCCCGCTGAGGTAATCCGGGTCGCGCGTGCTCGCGGGCACGCGCTTGGGCCGCAGCGCCTCGCGCAGGCGGCCAAGGGTGAGCGCGGTCAGCACGATCCCGTTGCCACAGCGGCGGGCCACGATGTGCCACAGGCAGCCGGCCAGCGTCCGCAACTCGCCCGCGACCGGCGGCGCGACCCCCTTGCGCGCGTCGTAGCGGCGCGAGTTGCGGCCGCGGCCGTAGGCGGCGCGCGAAAGGCCGCCGATACGCGCATCGGCGCCCGTCCGGCGGTGATCGACCCCGGCGGCGGCGACGTACCGGATCCGCCCGCCGGCGGCCTTGAGACGCCGCTGCCAGTCCTCCTCGTCCCCGTAGAGGTCCAGACCGGGGTCGAACCTACCCGCGCGCTCCAGCGCCCGCAGGCGCAGCGTGAGGTTCGCACCCCACACGAACTCGGCGTCGCGGTCGTCGGGCCCGAGGTCGAGCGTGGTTACCGGAGGCGGCTCGCGCCCGCAGGCGTGCAGGTTCGTGCCTTCGAGCCGCGCCCGGATAGGCCCGCCGAACGCGTCGTGGTCCGGCTGCGCCTCGGCCGCGGCGAGCAGGGCGCCGAGCCACTCCGGCCACGCCTCCGCGTCGTCGTCGAGGAAGCACAGCAGCTCGGCCCGCGCCAGCCCGATCGCGGTGTTGCGCGTCGCGTTGAGCCCGCGCGTCTCGCCGTGGGCCTCGTAGCGGGCGCCGTGCTGAGCGGCCAGCTCCTGCGTCTCGGGGTCGGCCGGGTCGTCCTCGACGACGATCATCTCGGCGCCGTGCTCGGCCGCCTGGGGCGCGACGGACGCGAGCGCGACGGCGAGGTAGTCGCGCCGGCGGCGGGTCGGGATGAGGATGGAGGCAGCCGGAGGCACCGGCGCACCAGCTTAGGCTTGCTGCTCGCCGCTACTCCGTCCCCGGTCGCGGTGGGCGCAGGACGCGCACGACCTCGACCACAAAGCCGACGAGGATCGCGAACACGCCGAACAGCGCGAGAAGGACGAGCGATCGGTCTATGCCATGCGCGGCGGTGGCGACGGGCTTGACGTCGGTCAGCGGCTTCGTTGCGGAGGGCTTCGCCGCGCTGTTCGTCGGCGCGGCGGGCGTCGCGGTCGCGGCAGGCTTCGCGGTCGCTCCGGGCTTCGCCGTCGCTTCGGGCTTCGCCGTCGCCTCGGGCTTCGCCGTCGCTTCGGGCTTTGCCGTCGCTTCGGGCTTTGCCGTCGCCGCAGGCTGTGCGGTCGTCGC
Source organism: Solirubrobacterales bacterium (assembly GCA_038327685.1). Classification (GTDB taxonomy): domain Bacteria; phylum Actinomycetota; class Thermoleophilia; order Solirubrobacterales; family Solirubrobacteraceae; genus DASQFQ01. The sequence goes on along the minus strand of JBBQLH010000028.1, from coordinate 15,171 downwards.
GGTCCCCGGGGCGGCCGGTGTACTCGCGGCTCGGGAGGCGGTGAGGGTCGCGGCGCTCGTGGCCGCTGCGGCCTTCGTCATCGTCCGAAGTAGATCGGCGTCCGCGCCGGACACCGCGCGACTGGCGTCGGCATACGGCCTGGGGGAACGGGCGCGCGCGGCGTTCGCGAGCTTCGTATACGCGGTGGCAGCTGCCGTTAGGGCGCTGACGGCGGCGCTCGGCAGACTGTCGCCCGTAGTGGCCAGCGGGGCGAGCGCGGCGCCGGCGGACTTGTGCGCGCGGGCCAGCTCGTCGGCGGCCAGCGCCTGGCCGGTCGCGCGCGTGGCTCCTCGGAGGTCCCCGATGCCCTTGGTGCGGGCGGCGTCCAGGTTGGCGACCGCGGCGGGGAGCCGGCTGAAGAAGGCGGCGCTCGTGCTCGGCTCGAACCGGCGCGAGCCCGGCACGCTCACCGCGGCGGCGAGCGCCTGACAGGCGTGCGGGACGCTGCTGTCGATCGGGCTCGTGCAGGCCACGGTGGCGATGCCGCTGGTGGTCGGCGCGGCGTAGAGGAAGGTCATGGAGCCGTCGTGGCCCGGGAAGCGGTAGCGCCATGCCTGGCGACCTCCGGCCAGCGTGACGAGCTCGGGGCGATCCGGCGCGGCCTTGAGCGGCTGCAGGAAGGCGGCAGGGAGCAGGGTCGCCGACGTTGCGGGCAGGCGCTCCACGCTCGCTCTCAGGCCAGCGTCTGCGTTGCGCAAGCCAACCGGTCGAACGAAGCCGGGAGCGGTCACGACGTCGGCGCGTGTCCAGCCCCTCGGGAGCTGAAGGCGCAGGCCGTGGTGGGTGATCGGCTGGGGTGGCGGCGCCGGGGACACAGCGGGCGCGCCGCCGCCGTTGAAGGATCCGCCGAGAAACACGCCGGCGACGGCTGCGAGGACGACCAGGACGGAGACTGCGGCGAGAGGAAGGCTCCCCTTACGGGCCCGCCGCCCAGCAGCAGGGGCGCTCGACACGCTCATGGATCCCCGGACGTGTCGAACGCACCCGATGGCGGCGCGGAGGTCGGGACGGGCGTGGACTTCGGCAGGGTCGGCTGCGGCCTCGGCGCCGGCGTGATGTACCGCGGAGCGGGCGGGACGTAGCGCGGCGTGGGGGTCGGCGTGGGCTCCACGGTGGCGGCGGGCATGATCGGTGCCGGCGTGGGCCTGGGCGCGACCTTCACGAACCTCCGCACGGAGCGCTTCGGCTTCCGGGCGCGCACTTTGCGCTTGGGCGGCTGCTTCGGCTCACGCAGCGCCGGGACGGTCGCAGCCGCGACCAGCCGCAGGTCGGGCGCCGCGCCCGGTGTGTCGGCCACCAACCGGGCGACGCTCTGCTTCGCCGCCGGCCTGGCGGCGGGCGAGCCTCCGCCCAGCAGCGCCTGCACGGCGAACGTGAGGCCGAACGCGACCGCGACCATCACCACGGTCGTGCGGAGGCTCAGGCCGTCGGGCATTTCACCGGCCGGCCCTTCCCCGGCATCAGGCAGCGGTCGATGCGCAGCGGCGCCTTGCCCTTCCGTGTCTGCACGCGCGTGTACTTGCCGATCTTCCGCGGCTGCGTCACGCGGATCTCGATCGTCGCTTTCGGCAGATAGGAGCGCTGCAGCGAGCGCACGCGGATGAGCGTCACCGCGGTGGCCTTGCGCTTGTAGGGGCAGCCACGGCCCGTGCAGGCCACGCGGATGCGGGAACCATGGGGCGCGTTGATCAACACACGCGTGAGCTTCGTGCGCTTGCCGCGGAAGTGCCCGGAGATGCGGACGAGTGGGAAGGGGTCGATGAAGCTGAGGGCGGTGGTCGGCGCGGGGGTGGTGCCGGGTCCGCTCTGGCTACCGGAGGTGAACGTGCCCTGGCCCGGTCCCGTCGCCGTCACATCGACGCAGGTCCGACCGGAGTCGCCGGGAGTCGGGATGGAGTACGTCTTGTTGATGACGACTTCGGTGGGCTCCGAGATGCCGAACGCATGCGGCTGGCCGGGCTCAGTGGCCGTGAGCCTGACGCGCAGCCGGTGCCCGAGGTCGGCGTCCCTGACCGTGTAGCGGCGCTCGCAGGAGCCGCGGACCGGGTTGCAGCCGGTTCCGGATGTGTTGCAGCGCAACCAGTCGTACGTCGCCGTCGCGCTGGCCGGCGTCCAATCGCCCCGCGAAGCGGCCAGCTCCGATCCTGGCGTGGGATCGCCCGAGATCGTGGGTGCCTCTGTCACGGTCGCCCCGAGGGCGGGCGGCACCGCGAACCCGAGCAGCGCCGCGGTGATGATCGCGACGTCCCGCCAAGGGCGCGCGTACCGAAGCACAGCCAATTCCGCCATGTTATGAGCCTCTTGTCGCTGTCGGATATCGACGCTTCCGACCCCAGGCCCGGACACACTGGACTCTTTTGAGAGGTCTCCCTCATAACGTTCCGCCCCCCGTGATTCTTCTGCTGCACAATCGCTACCGATTCCCCGGGGGCGAGGAACGCGCGGTCGAGGACCTCGCCTGGCTGATCCGCGAGCACCTCGGCGAGGACGTCGAGCTTCTCGAGCGCGACTCCGCCGCGCTCTCCCAGGGTCGTGCGGCGGCTGGCCTGCTGCGCGGCGGGCTCGGACCTGAGGAGGTGGGGGAGGCCGTGCGCCGCACGGGCGCACGCGTCGTCCACGCCCACAACATCCATCCGACGCTCGGCTGGCGCGCCCTCGCGGCCGCTCGCGAGGCCGGCGCCCGCGTCGTCTTGCATCTCCACAACTACCGATTCGTCTGCGCCGTGGGTACGTGCTTCACGCGCGGCGAGGACTGCACGCGCTGCCACGGGTCGAACACGCTCCCCGGGGTGGCACTGAACTGCCGCGGGGCCTCGGTGGCCGAGTCCGCCGCGTACGCGGCGTCACTTGCGCTGTGGCAGCGGCAGCTCGCAGCGCAGGTCGATCGCTTCCTCGTGCCGAGCGCCTTTGCGCTGCGGCGGTTACGGCAGCTCGGCGCACCGGTCGACGAGCGCGCGCGGGTGCTGTGGTCCGTCCAGCGCTCGTTTGCGGACGGCTCGCAAGCCGCCGCAGGGCGGCATGTTCTCTACGCGGGGCGCCTGAGCCACGAGAAGGGCGTGGCCGACGCCGTGGTTGCATGCCGCGCGGCCGGGCTGCCGCTGGTCGTCGCAGGCGACGGGCCGGCGGAGGCCGAGCTGCGGGAGCTCGCGGCGGGTGCCGACGTGCGCTTCATCGGCCGCGTCGGGCCCGAGGAGCTCGCCGAGCTGCGCCGCGACGCCGCTGTCGCCGTCGTCCCCTCGCGCTACGCGGAGATCCTGCCCCTGGCCGCGCTCGAGGCGATGGCCGCGGGCGTGCCGGTCGTGGCCTCCCGCAGCGGCGGCCTCGCGGAGCTCGTCCCCGAGGAGGGCCTGTTCGCCTCGGGCGAAGTCGGCGCGCTGACAGGGCGGTTGCAGCGCCTGTGGGGCGACGCTGCGGCGGGTGAGCGGGGGCTGGCGGTGGTGCGGGAGCGCACGGCGCCGGGGGTGGTGGCGCGCCAGCTTGCAGCGACGTATCGCAACAAACCAACTTTCGGGCGCTGAAGGTGTTCTCTACGAGATCGCACGCCGTTTGCTGCTCGCGTTTTGCATCGTGCTCCTGACCGCCCCTGCGGCGTCAGCGCGAACCGACCCCAAGAAGGGCATCTGGGGACCCGTCCGCGTGAACGGGACCTCACAGTTCCCCGTCTTTGAGGAACTGGGTGCCACGATCTACAACGCGGCGTTGAACTGGAACGCCGTCGCCCGTCGTCGTCCGGTCCACGCCCAAGACCCTCACGACCGCGCCTACCGATGGCCAGCCGATCTGAACGATGTGGTCGCTCAGGCACGCCGTCACCACATGCGCGTGGCGGTCCGCGTGAGCGGCACGCCGCCCTGGGCGAACGGTGGGCGGACGCCCAACTGGGTTCCGAACGAGCCCGCTGACTACGCCGACTTCGTCGCGGCGGCTGCGCGGCGGTACCCGAGCGTGCGGTTCTGGATCATCTGGGGCGAGCCGACGCGCGCCCCGAACTTCTCGCCGATCCCGCCGACCCATCCGAGCGCGCCGCTGACCCTGCAGGCTCGGCGAAGTGTTCGTTTCTACGCACGATTGCTCGACGGTGCGTATGCCGCTTTGAAGCGCGTTTCGCGGCGCAACACGGTCATCGGCGGGAACTCGTTCACCGGCGGGGACATCTCACCGCTGAACTGGATTCGTTACATGCGCCTGGCGAACGGGCGGCGTCCCAGGATGGACCTCTACGGCCATAACCCCTTCACAGCCCGTCGCCCACGGCTGCTGGATAGAGCCATAGTCCGAGGCTATGCCGACTTCTCCGACCTCGACGATCTCTCGCGGTGGCTCGACCGCTACTACGGACCAAATCCGCGAGGGAAGCCGATGCGCATCTGGATCGGCGAGTGGCTGGTGCCGACTGATCACGCGAACCACGAGTTCAATTTCTGGGTCACGCGCAAGGTTCAGGCCGCGTGGCTCCGGGCGGCGCTGCGCATCGTGCGTCGATGGTCGCGAATCTACGCTTTCAACTGGCTAGGGCTCTACGACGAGCCCGCGAGGCCGGCGGGAGACCAGGTCGACTTCGGCCTGATAGACGGCAGCGGACGCCGGAAATCGGCCTTCCGCGTCTTCCAACGCGGATAGCCTGCGGTGGATGCGAGCTCTAGTGACGGGCGGGGCCGGCTTCATCGGCTCGAACCTCGTCGACGCCCTGCTCGAGCGCGGTGACGAAGTCGCGATCGTCGACAACCTCTCCACCGGCCGGCGCGAGAACCTCGACGGCGCACTCGCCGACGGCGCTCGCCTGCATGAGGCCAGCGTGACCGACGGCGCGGCCATGGCGGCGCTGCTCGCCGATGAGCGTCCCGGCGCCGTCTTCCACCTGGCGGCGCAGACCGACGTCCGCCGCGCCGTCCTGGACCCCGCCTACGACGTCGCCGTCAACATCGGTGGGACAGCCGTGATGCTCGAGGCGGCCCGGGCTGCAGGCACCCGGCGCTTCCTCCTCGCCTCGACCGGCGGCGCGGTCTACGGGGATTGCGACCGTCTGCCGACGCCCGAGGACGCGCCCGCAGCCCCGATCTCCCCCTACGGCGCGTCGAAGGCTGCGGCGGAGACCTACCTCGCCCTCTACCACCGCCTGCACGGTCTCTCGACCTGCGGGCTGCGCTTGGCCAACGTCTACGGCCCGCGGCAGGATCCGCTCGGCGAGGGCGGCGTGGTCGCGATCTTCTGCCACGCCGCGGCAAATCACGAGTCCGTGCGCGTCTTCGGTGACGGGCACCAGACGCGCGACTTCGTCTACGTGGGCGACGTGGTCGCGGCGTTCACGGCAGCGTCCGAGGGCGACGCGCCCGGCCCGTACAACATCGGCACGGGCGAGGAGACGAGCCTGCTCGAACTGCTGGAACGCCTCGGCCTCGAGGCTCGCTTCGAGCCCGAGCGGCCGGGCGAGGTGAAGCGGTCCGTCCTCGACCCTGGGGCGGCGCGTGAGGCGCTCGGCTGGCGCGCGCAGTTTCCGCTGGCCGAGGGACTCGAACGGACGATGCGGTCATAGAACGACGAAGGGCGCCCCCGTCGGGACGCCCTTCAGTCGGAGAAAGGTACGTGTTGGAGCTAGCCGCGGCGCCTGACGCGCTCGCAGTCCCTGGCGATCTTGTCGCGATGGTCCGCGCTGACAGAGTCCCGGCCGGAGCCGCAGCGCACGCGGTCACGAGCGCCGTCGCGGACGAGGATCGTGTCGTTGCCCGACCCGCCCTCGACGATGTCATCGCCGCTGCCGCCAGTGATCTTGTCCCTGCCGGCCTGGCCGCGCAGCTTGTCGTCGCCGTCGCCGCCGGTGATCCGGTCCTTTCCTGAACCGCCCGACGCGATGTCGAGCCCGCTGCCGCCCGAGATGCGGTCGTTGCCGCTGTTGCCACGCAGGCGGTCGTCGCCGCCCTGTCCGCTGATGCGGTCGTTGCGCTCGTTGCCGTTGATGGTGTCCTGGCCACTGCCACCACTGATGTTGTCGTTGCCAGGGCTGCCCGGCTGGCAGTACGGCGCGCTGGCCGGACAGGACCCATCGCCGTCGATGGTGTCATCGTCGCTGCCACCGTCGATCTTGTCGTTGCCACCGAGGCCGATGATCCGATCGTCCCCGCCGCCGCCGTTGATCGTGTCGCCCTGCGGTGTGCCGACGAGCGTGTTCGGACCGCCATCGCCGTTGATGGTTGCCGCAAATGCGACCGATGCCACGCCGATTGCCATGACGGCAGCGAGCGCGACGATCAACTTGGACTTCTTCATTCGACCGACCCCTCGTCTGATTGTCTCGCCGCGCGGGCGTGAATTATGCGCGGCGTCCCTGCGCGCGGGCTACGAAGCTAACAGATTGTTTTCGAGTCCAATGTCATCGGAACGACCTCTTCGGCCCTTCGCAACACCCAAAAGGGGGCGCTGGAAGCGCCCCCTTTTCGTGCTGCGTGGAACTCCGTCGTGCTATCGCCGACTGACGCGCTCGCAGTCCCGCGAGACCCGGTCCTGGCGGTCGGCGGTGACCCTGTCGAACCCACGGCCGCAGTTGATCGTGTCGCGGGTCCCGTCCCGGGCCGCGATCCGGTCGTTGCCGTTGCCGCCCGAGAGCTTGTCTTTACCGCTGCCGCCGGAGACGAAGTCGTTGCCGCTGCCGCCAGAGACTCGGTCCTTGCCGGCACCACCGGCGACGCGGTCGTTGCCGTTATCGCCGGAGACACGGTCCTTGCCGTTGCCGCCGGAGACTCGGTCCTTGCCGGCACCGCCGGCGACGCGGTCGTCGCCGTTGTCGCCGAAGACCTTGTCATTGCCTTTGCCGCCGTCGATGCGGTCGTTGCGTCCATTCCCATGGATGCGGTCGTTGCCGCGGCCGCCCTTGATCTTGTCCTTCCCGGGATTGCCGGGAATGCAGTAGTACGGCGCGCCCATTCGATTGGCGGGACACGCACCGTCACCGTCGATCCTGTCGTTGCCGTTGCCGCCGTCGATGCGGTCGTTGCCGCCGAGGCCGAGGATCCTGTCGTTGCCACCGAAACCGTTGATGACGTCGTTCTGCGGCGTGCCGACAAGCGTGTCGTTACCGGGACCGCCGTTGATCGTTGCTGCCATCGCGACGGTCGCTGCGACGAGCAGGACGAGGGCCGTGATGGATCCGAGCAGTGCCTTAGTAGGCGGCAATGCCGTCTCCCCTATGAGAAGGTGTACGCGCCGGCCTTGGCGCTACGGGCGCGAGGGCCACGCTAGCCAGGCGTCCCGCCCGACGCAACCCTCGCTCTCCGTCTGGTCAGTGTAGGAACAAATCATAGTGCGCAAGGAAAGTCGCGGCGGCTTGGTTTTCGAGGGTCGCCACATCGATCGTGCGTACTCTGGTGTTGTCTCCGCGGCCTAACCGTGATTCGCCTATGCGCCGACTGCCTCTCGTCATCCTCACGATCTTCCTGCTCGGGTTCGCGCTGGCCGCGCCGGCGTCTGCAGCCGTCACTCGCAAGAAGTCGATGTGGGGTCCGCTGGAGGTCAACGGCGTCTCGCAGTTCCCGATCTACGCAGAACTCGGCGTCGGCGTCTACCAGGCCCACCTGAGTTGGGCGGCGGTCGCGCAGCAACGCCCGCAGCACCCTCGCGACCCCGCCGATCCGGCGTACGTCTGGCCCGCGAGTGTCGACCGCGCAGTCCAGGGAGGCGCTCCCTATGGAATCAAGCTCTCCTTGCTCGTGATGGGCAGCCCGCCGTGGGCGAACGGCGGGCGGGCACCGAAGTGGGCGCCGATTCGCCCGCAGGACTTCGCGGATTTCCTGGAGGCGGCGTCTCGACGCTACCCGCAGGTCCGGCATTGGATGATCTGGGGTGAACCGACGAAGTCGGAGAACTTCCAGCCGCTCAAACCCGATGGCGGGAGGAAGCTGCGAGGCGCCGGTCTTCGGGGTCCTCGCATCTATGCCCGCATGTTGGACAGCGCGTACGTCTCGCTCAAGCGGGTCAACCGGCGAAACCTCGTTATCGGCGGCAACACGTTCACTGTTGGAACCGTTTCGCCGCTGAGATGGATCCAGGCGCTGCGCCTTCCAAATGGGAAGCGACCGCGCATGGACCTGTTCGGGCACAACCCGTTCTCGGCTCGCACTCCCGGGTTGACGCAGCCTCCGCTCGGGCGCGGACTCTCTGACCTCTCGGACATAGACGAGTTCATCGGGTGGCTGGACAGGTACTGGCACGGTTCGAAACCAGGACATCGGCGATTGAGGGTGTTCATGTCGGAATTCTCCCTGCCCACTGGACATACGAACTTCGAGTTCAACTTCTTCCTTAGCGAGGCCGCCCAAGCGGGCTGGCTCCGTCGGTCTTTGAAGATCACGAGGCAGCTTCGTCGCATCTACACCTTCGGCTACCTCGGTCTCTACGACGACGCGATCCGCGCTGATGGGCTGCAAGTCGAGCGAGGGCTAATCGAGCGGAGCGGCCGACGCAAGCCCTCGTTCGGGGTATTCCAGAAAGGTTGAGCTCGTCGGGCGAGACGCATTCGGTCGTCCAACGGCTCGGTTGGTATCTGGACGCCGCCGCGAACATGCGGACGTCGCAACTGCTTCACCGACCGTGCCGCCTAATCCCGCCGAGTCTGCTGGCCGCGCCGGCCTTCCGTGAGTCGACGGGATGGAAAGCCGCGGCGAAAGGCCTGGCCGTCGACCCCGCACCGCAGTCCGGTCCGACGCCGGCTCCTCACACGACCCACGTGTTCACGGCCGTGGGCGTGTCGCGATCCTTCCCCACGCCGCGCTTCTGGCACTCGCGGGAGGCGGGCCTTCTCTTCCTGTTCCACCTCCACGGGTTTGCCGAGCTCGCCGCCTACGCGGCCGGCCCCCGCACTCCGGACGGCGACCGGTTCTGGAGTAATGTGGTTGACGACTGGTTGCGCGCCCGCTCATCGCCGCGCCGTCCGGCGTGGCATCCATTTCCCATGAGCGGGCGGATAATGGCGTGGTGCGCTGCCCTCTCGGCGGAGGGCTGGGGCGAACGACTCCAACGCAGAATGCGCGACAGCCTGGTGGTTCAAGCGCGGGCCCTTCGTCGGAGCGTCGAGCACGACATCGGAGGCAACCATGTGCTGCGCGCGGTGGCGCTCGTCCTCGCGGGCGTGTGCCTCGACGATTCCCGTGCGACGGACAAGGCGCTCCGGCTGCTCAACCGGCAGCTCGGCGCTCAGGTGCTGGCCGACGGTGGACACGAGGAGCGGAGCACGGCCTATCACCGTGCGATCGTCGGAGATCTCGAGGACGTACAGGCGTTGCTTCGCCAGGCGGGTCACCCGGCTGAGCCATGGCTCGACGAGACGGTCGCGCGAATGCAACGGTGGCTCGCCGCCGTGACCGGCCCCGACGGCCGGCTCCCACTCCTCAACGACGCCTGGGAAGGCCCTGCTGTCGGCCGGCCGCTCGAGGGCGCCCTTGTCGACCTCGCCGAGAGCGGTTACCTGGCTCTTCGCGGCGAGGGCCTGCAGGTCGTGCTCGATCTTGCGCCGGTCGCTCCACAGCATCTCCCGCCTCACGCCCATGCGGATGTTCTCTCATTCGTGCTGTGGGCCGATGGTCGTCCCGTGGTCGTCGACCCCGGCGTTCTGAGCTACTCCGGCCCCGGCCGGGACTGGTTCCGCTCGACTCGAGCCCACAACACCGTCGAGGTGGACGGGGCGGACCAGCGTGAGTTCTGGGGCCCCTTCAGGGCCGCTCACATGCCCGAGGTGAAGCGGCTCCGCCTTGACCGGCGGGACGAGGTCGTCGTCGTCTCGGCTGAGCACGACGGCTACCGGCGGCTGTCCGACCCGCTGACCCACCGCCGGACGTTCGCCTGGATTCCCGATGCCGGACTCGTCGTCGTCGACAGGTTGATCGCAACCGAGCCGCACGAGGCCGCAAGCTTCCTGCATCTCGCCCCAGGCGCCGAGTTCCAGAACGGGCAGGTCGATCACATGCGCGTGCGCCCGCTCGGAAAGCCCGACATGACCGTCGAGGAGGGCCGGTATGCGCCGTTCCTCGGAACCGCGGAGGTTGCGCAGACTCTCGTGCAGCGGCGACGTATGCAACCCGGCCAGACATGGGGATGGGGCGTGCTCCGTATCGGCTGCACCGCCTCCCTCGAAGCCGACGTCCTCCGCATAGCGCGGTCGGGCCGAGCCGCGATCGAGCTTACGGTCGACTAAGACTCAGTCGCTCGAGCGGCGGCGGATTACAAAGCCGGCCAGGGCGCCGATGAGCAGCACCAGCCCTCCGCCGGCTGCGATCAGCAACGTCGAGCCGATGCCGCCCGAGGGCGCCCCGGGGTTCGACACCGCAGCCTGAACGGAGTTCCTCGAGCTGGAGTCAATCGTGGGAGAGGAGGACGAGTCGTTCGACCCGCGGGTCGGCTCGCCCGACTTCGACGTGCCACCGGAACGGCCGGAGCTCGATCGCTTGCCCGCACGGCTCGCCCTGGCGATGCCCGCGCCGAAAAGCGCTGCCGGGACCGTGCCACCAGGCCGCGCACCTGGAGTTACGAGTCGCCCGTCGCTGCTCGGATCGGCCTGACGGCGGGCGCTCTCGAGCGGAAGCTGGTACTGCTTGCCCGTCGGCGAGTCCGGATCGACGAACACGCCGCCACTTTGGGCGGCAGCCGGTGCCGGCGCAAGCAGCGCTAGGCCGATGACGGCGGCGGAGGTTGTGCGCCAGCGCACGCCAATAGCCTAGCCACCCGAGTTGCCGCGGCGGATGGTCGCCGCCGCATCACGGAGGGCTGCCCGCAGGGCGGGATCGCGTGGATTGAGTTTGATCGCTCGGTCATATGCGCGTCGCGCAGCGGCCAGATCGCCCATGCGGACCCCGAGGTCGCCGAGGAGGGCCCACGTCACGAAGTCGTGCGGTTCGCGCTCCGCCGCGCTCAGGAGGGCGTGGCGCGCTGCCTCCGGCTGATTGAACCGCGCCAATGCGGCCGCCTTGACGTAGTAGCTGGAAACGGCCTCCGGATCGAGCCGAAGCGAGCGATCGACATTGCGCAGCGCATCGGCGGGTCGCGCGGCAAGCGCCTTCTGAGCCGACAGCCGGAAGTGCTCGGACAGGCCCTGTCGGCTGAGGCTGACGCCGGCGACGGCGAGCGCCACCGCGACGATGAGCGCCGGTGCGAAGCGCGTATGCAAGCGCCGGGCGCCCGCCGTCGCCATCTCGGCCGTATCGGGAGGTTGCCGCCGCATCAGGAGGACGGCAGCGAAGGCAAGCGCAACTCCGGTCACGCCCGGAAGCAAGTGGATCCAGTCGACGCTGGTGTGGACGAGCCAGGCGGCCACACTGCCGGTGGCGGCGACCGCGAGGAACCGCGCTGAGGCCGAACTGCGCGCCACGCGGGCAAGGCGTGCGGTTCCGATCGCAAGTGCGGCGACGAACATCGCCAGCATGAGCGCGCCGACGAGCCCGAGCTCGCTCAGTGCCTGCAACTCGACGCTGTGAGGCTGGCGGACATCCTCCGTCGTCCCGCGACGCTCGAAGTAGGGGCGGTCGTAGTTGCCCGCGCCGACCCCCAGGACCGGGCGCTCACGGAAGGCACCCCAGGCGATACGCCAGTAGTCGTAGCGCGTACCGGCTCCGGATGCGAGACGCGTCGTCGGGTCCGCCGACGCGATTCCGGAGCCCTTTGGCTCGATGCCCAGGCGGACGAAGGCGGTGTATTGCTGGTCGATCGTCCGGCTGATCCGGTCACCGGCGGCGACCGCGACACCGAGGCCCACCAACGCCCCAGCGATGAGGACACCGGCGGCCACGGGGCGAAGGCGCGACACGGCGCCACGCGACCGCTTGGCTCCCAGAGTGGCGACGCCCCACACGACGGCCGCGCCGAGTGCCGCCAGGAGCGTCGCGGTCGCCGCCGCCGAAGACACGTCGGTGGGCACCGAAGACGCCTGGCCGAGTTCGTAGACGTCGAGCAGCCATGGCAGCGCGAGGAAGATCGAGCCGGCAAGGACCACGAGCACCCATGCACGCCGCAGACGCCCCGGCACCACGGCCAAGACGAGGATCCCAGACACGAGTGCTGCAATCGCGATACCGCGGGATTGCGAGAGCACGAGCAGGGACGCCAGCAGGCTTGCGGCACCGAGCCCGAGGCCACTCAGGACAGGCCTGCGTCGTTGTTCGGCAAGCGCGATGCAGGGCCAGAGTGCGAGCAGATAGAAGCTGGCCTGGCCGTTGATGTACCCGAGAGGCCCGTCGAGCCGGCCTGCGATGAACAGCGAGGCGCCGTCGGAGCCGAGCATGCGCGCGAGCGTGTCGCCGGCCACCACCAGGGCCGTCGTAGCCAGCGCTCCCACCAGCCACGTGGCGGAGCGGTCGCTCCGGACGAGCAGGAGCACCGCCGCCAAGAGGGCCGTGGCGACGATCCAACGGTTGCCCTCCACGATGGCCTGCTCGATCGAGTCCGCCCAAAGGGAGGAGGTGAGCGCCCAGACCGCCAGTCCGCCGAGCCCGACGAGCGCGAGGACGGCTGGCCGGTCCACGCGCAACGGGCGGGCGATGATGCCGGCAGTGACGAGCACCACGAGCCCGAGTCCGGCTGGAACCCAGATCTGCGAGTCGTAGAAGCCGGAGAAGAACGGGCTGACGCCCAGCCCCACCGCGAGCGGCAGCGTGAGCGGAAGCGACCGCGGAAGAGCGGCGAGGCGGCTCGGCCGCGGCGGTTCGAGCGGCGCTGCCGGCCCGGGCGTTGCCGCTCCCGGGCCCATCGGGGCGAGGCGCGTGTCGAGGACGGCGATCGCCACGCCGACGCCGACAAGGTAGACGAGGACCGCCCCGAGGACCGCCGTCGAGCCGCCGCGGATGGCCACGACCGCGAGCGCTGAAATGACGGCCTGCACGCCTCCGAGCGACAGCGCGACCGCTCGCGCGGTCCGCAGCCGCTGGCGGGCGCGGTGGGTGAGGTGGTCCCGGCCGCCGGTCAGGATCGAGAGCCCACGCCGCGTGCGCGAGATCACGACGAGCGCCGTGTCCAGCGCCGGCACGCCAACGAACAGCAGACCCATCGCGAGGGACTGCCACGCCGCGTTCGCATCTGAGACGCCGATCATCGCCAGCGCAGCGACGGCGAAGCCGATCGGCATGCTGCCGCCGTCGCCGAGGAAGATGCGCGCCGGCGACGAGAGGTTGTGGGGGAGGAAGCCCAGGCACGCTCCGCAGAGCGTGGCCGCGACGACGGCCAACCAGGTGTCGCGTTGCGCGATCCCGAGAAGCGTCACACCCCCGGCGACGACGGCCGCCATCGTCGTGGCGGCACCGTCCATGTTGTCGAAGAGGTTGAAGGCGTTGACGACGGCGACCACCCAGAACCCCGTGACGAAGAGATCGACGGCGGAGCCGAGCCCCAGGTTCCAGCCGACGTCGCTGTGCCACAGGAACGTCGCCAGAGCGAGCTCGACGGCCACCCGGCCCAGCGGGGTGACGTTGCGTCGATCGTCGACGGTTCCGACGAACCACAACACGACCACGCCGACCGTCAGTGGGACCGTCCGGCGCCAGTCGCCGGTCAGGGCGAGCGTGACCGCGAGAAAGCCCAGGATGACCGCCGCGCCGCCCAGATACGGCGTCGGTGCGGCATGGCCTTTGTATCCGACCGGCCGGTCGTAGAACGAGAGGCGATGCGCGACCCGGATCGCGACGGGCGTCGCCCAGTAGACGGTCGCGACCGCGAGAGCGAGGCCCGTCAGCAGTCGTGCCTCAGGGGGCAAGCGGCGAGCTCCCGCCCTGGAGCGCCATCCGTGACTGCTCGTGGAGGATGACGTCGTCGATCGCGTCGTCCACGGTGCGAGTTAGCGTCCAGCCGGTCAGCTCGCGGATCGCCGTCGTGTCCGGCTGGCGGCGTCCGAGCTCCTCGAAGCCCTCGTCGTACGCCTCGGTGTACGGGACGAGCTCGATGCGCGAGCTCGAGCCGCTGCGCTCGATCACGCGCCGCGCCAGCTCCACGATGGCGATCTCGTCGGAGCTCCCGATGTTGAAGACGCCGCCGACCGCGCGATCGTCGTCGAACAGCGAGAGGACGCCGGCGACGGTGTCGTGGACGTGCGCGAAGCAGCGCGTCTGGGTGCCGTTGCCGTACACGGTGAGGTCCTCGCCCTCGAGCGCCTGGCGGACGAAGCGCGGGACGACCATTCCATATAAGCCCGTCTGGCGCGGGCCGACCGTGTTGAACAGCCGCACCGTGATCATCTCCGCGTTGCGGTCGCGATTCAGACCGTACGCCATCGATTCGCCGAAGCTCTTGGCGATCGCATACGCCCAGCGGGACTTGAACGGCGACCCGAGGATCCGGTCGGACTCCTCGTTGAGCGCCCCGCTCGAGTTCTTGCCATAGACCTCGGAGGTCGATGTGTAGAGGAGGCGGCGGCCGTGCCGCTCCGCGGCCGAGAGCACGTTGTCGGTGCCGCGCACGTTCTTGAGCAGCGACTCCAGCGGGTTCGACACGATTAGCTGCACCCCGACGGCCGACGCGAGGTGGAAGCACACGTCGGTGGAGCCGACGAGGCCGTCGACGAGATCCGCGTTCGTCGAGGACCCATCAACAACCTCGAAGCTCGGGTTATCGAGCAGGTGGGCGACGTTGTCGATGCTGCCCGTGCTCAGATCGTCCAAGACGGTCACCCGGTCCCCTTGGGCGACGAGCGCGTCGGCGAGGTGGGAGCCGATGAACCCGGCGCCGCCGGTGATCAGCGCATGGCGTGCGTGAGGGTTCGTGGCAGGAGTCATCGAGGGCGCACCGATCGTCGTGGAGGAGGGAACGTGACTCGTCCCCTGTCGCAACGAAAGGTAGCGATCTCCAGTGCGACGCGGAAACAGCATTCACATCCGATACCCAGTCCTGAACTGCCGATTCTGGCGAAGCATTCACTTGCGGACTCGTGGGCTGTCCACGAGGTCGGCGTCCCAGACTGTTCTGGCAAACTCGCTTTTCGGTCGTCGGCGATCAGCCACTCGGTGGAGGGATGAGGTAAGCGAGAACCCCTCTCTGCCAAGCTCGGATGAGACGGTTCTCGTCAGAGAACTACTGAACCTTTGAGGGCGAGAACTGGAGTCTGTTGGGATGTTGGAGAGCACGAGCAATGGTGCCCTCGACCGTTCGCTGGAGCGAGCCGTAGGCGA
>JBBQLH010000027.1:0-42215 GCA_038327685.1 Solirubrobacterales bacterium | reverse complement strand
AGATCCGTGAGGAGTTCGGCGCGATCCATGTGTTGTTCAACAACGCGGGGATCTCGCCCAACGACGACGCCTCCGTCCTGGAGACGGGACTGGAGGCGTGGCAGCGCGTCCAGGACGTCAACCTCAAGTCGGTCTTCCTGTGCTGCAAGTACGGGATCCCCCACCTGCTCGAGAACCCCGGGCCCCAGCGCGGCTCGGTGATCAACACAGCCTCGTTCGTGGCGACCCTCGGCGCCGCGACCTCGCAGATCTCCTACACCGCCTCCAAGGGCGGCGTGCTGGCGATGACGCGGGAGATGGGCGTGGAGTTCGCCCGCACGGGCGTGCGCGTCAACGCGCTCTCCCCCGGGCCGATCGACACGCCGCTGCTGCGCGAGCTGTTCGCCAAGGACCCGGAGCGCGCGGTGCGGCGCCTCGTCCACGTGCCCATGGGCCGGTTCGGCACGACCGAGGAGATGGCCAACGCCGTGCTCTTCCTCGCCTCCGACGAGTCGTCGTACATCACCGCGTCGACGTTCATGGTCGACGGCGGGATCGGCGGCGCGTACGTGACGCCGCTGTAAGGGCGCGAAACGTCAACGGCGGCTGGGTAGGAGGTGGGTCCGAACCGCCCCGCCGCGACGAATGTCACCTCAACCCCCCGTGGCGTGTTCGAGATGACATTCGTCGCGGCACGTGGCGACGAATGTCACCTCGACCCCCGATGGCGTGGTCGAGACGACACTCGTGGCGGAACGGCATCGAACCCACCTCCTCACCAGCCGCCGTTCGTACGCACCCTCACTCCGGCAGGTCCGCCGCCAGCGCGCCGATCACGGTCTGCAGCCACGCCTTCTCGTCCGGGTCGGCGCGCTGCATGCGCCGGCGCGCCCAGTCGGAGACCGTCGCGCGCGAGCCCATGGCGTAGAGCGGGCCCGTGACGGCGTAGCGCCCGTCCTCGAGCACCCACAGCCCGCCCGCGGCGTCGCGCCGGATGCGCAGCTGCTCGATCACCGCGCGGCCGCCGACGCTGGTCGGGCGGGCGGCGTCGCCGTCCTGCTCGCGCCAGGAGCCGGCGGAGAAGATCGCTTCGCGGCCGTGCGGTGAGGGGCGCGGGCGCGGCGGGCGGCCGATCGGGCCGGCGTGCCAGCGGTCGCGGATGTCGTAGAGCTCGCGCGCGCTCTCCTGGCGGATCAGCACGTGCAGCCGGTCGCCCGCGCGCAGGCGCGTCGTCCCGCGCGGCGGGATCGCCTGGCCCTCGCGCACGATCACGTTGACCACCGCGTCGCGCGGGAGGCCCAGGTCGCGCACGCGATGGCCGACGATCGCGTCGTCGCTCGCCACCGGGTACTCGAGGATCTCCGCGCCGAGGCGCCGGATCGTCCCGCCCTCGGCGAGCGGCCGTGGCAGCGCGGGCTCACTCGTCGTGACCCCGAGGCGGCGCGCCAGCGCCTCGAATGTCGTGCCCTGCACGAGCGTCGACACGACGACGGCGAAGAACACGATGTTGAACAGCTCACGTGCCCGCGGGACGTCGGCGATCACCGGGAAGGTCGCGAGCACGACCGGCACCGCCCCGCGCAGGCCGGCCCAGCCGAGGATGGCGCGCTCGGGCCAGGAGAAGCGCGCGAACAGCGTCGCCGGGATCACCGCCAGCGGCCGCGCGACGGCGGCCGCCACGATCGCGAGCACGGTGCCCTCGACCGCGATGCCGGGCAGCTGGTGCGGGAAGACGAGCAGGCCGAGCGTGAGGAACATGCCGAGCTGCGCGACCCACGCCATGCCCTGGTGGAAGGAGGCGATCGTCTGCTGGGCGGGGATCGTGCCGGAGCCGAGCATCAGCCCGGCGAGGTATACCGAGAGGAAGCCCGATCCGTGCAGCGCGTCCGCGCCGCCGAAAGCCAGCGCCGCCGTCGCCAGGGACGCGACCGGGTAGAGCCCGGCAGTGGCGAGCTGGGCCCGCCGGAAGCCCTGGACGGCCGCCCAGCCGACGGCGAGGCCGACGACCAGGCCGATGCCGAGCTGCTGGACGAGCAGCAGCGCGACGTCGCCGACGCCGTAGCTCGGGTGCGTGATCGACTCGATCAGGGCGATCACCAGCAGGACGGCGACCGGGTCGTTGAGGCCGGACTCGCCCTCGAGCGTGCGCGCCAGGCGGCGGCGCAGCGTCGAGTTGCGCAGCAGCGCGAAGATCGCGGCGCCGTCCGTGGAGGCGAGCACCGCGCCGACGAGCAGGCCCTCCTTGAGGTCGAAGTCGAACAGGAGGACCGCCGTCATGCCCGCGATCAGGGCGCACAGCGGCGTCGCGATCAGCGCCAGCGAGACCGATGTGGCGAGAACGGGCCGGATCTCGATCACGCCCGACGTCAGCCCGCCCTCGAACAGGATCAGCGCGAGCGCGACGACCCCGATCGTGCGCGCGAGCTCGTAGTTGCTGAACTCGATCCAGCCCGTGCCGTCGGACCCGATCGCCATCCCCAACCCGAGGAACAGCAGCAGGCCGGGCACCCGCAGCTTGCCCGCGACGAGCGAGGCCAGCAGGCCCGCTGCGAGCAGCGCGCCCGCGACGAGAATGAGCTCGCCGTATGACCCGTGTAGGTCTGGGCTCAGAGCTTGTGGCGCTGCAGCAGCTTCTTGCCGATCACCATGCGCTGGATCTCGGACGTCCCCTCGCCGATCAGCAGCAGCGGCGCGTCACGGTAGAGGCGCTCGATCTCGTACTCCTTGGAGTAGCCGTAGCCGCCGTGGATGCGGAAGGAGTCCTCGACGACCTCCTTGCCGGTCTCCGAGGCGAACAGCTTCGCCATCCCGGCCTCGAGGTCCGAGCGCTCGCCGGCGTCCTTCAGGCGCGCGGCCTTGAGCGTGAGCAGGCGCGCCGCCTCGACCTTGGTGGCCATGTCGGCGAGCTTGAACTGGATCGCCTGGTGCTCCGCGATCGGCTTGCCGAACGTCTTGCGCTGCTGCGCGTAGCGCAGGCCGAGCTCGAGTGCGCGCTGGGCGATCCCGACGCCGCGCGCGGCCACGTTGACGCGGCCGACCTCGAGCGCATCCATCATCTGCACGAAGCCCTTGCCGAGGCCGGCCTCCTCGCCGCCGAGGATCATGTCGGCGGGGCAGATGCAGCCGTCGAAGACGAGCTCGGTCGACTCGACGCCCTTGTAACCCATCTTCTTGATCTGGGGCGGCACGGTCAGGCCGGGGTTCTCGGACGCCCCGGGCTCCTTCTCGACGATGAAGCAGGTCATGCCCTTGTGCGGCGGGTCGGCGTCGCGGTCGGTCTTCATCAGCACGAACACGAGGCCGGAGCGCAGGCCGTTGGTGACCCACATCTTCTGGCCGTTGAGCTCGTAGGTGCCGTCGTCGAGCTTCTTGCCGGTCGACTTGATCGCCTGAACGTCGGAGCCCAGCTCGGGCTCCGAGAGGCTGAAGGCGGCGCGGATCTCGCCGGTGGCCATCTGCGGCAGCAGCCGCTCCTTCTGCTCGTCCGTACCGAACTTCATCAGCAGGTAGGAGCCGATGAAGTGGGTGTTGACCACGCCGGAGATCGAGATCCAGCCGCGCGAGAGCTCCTCCACGATCATCGCGTAGGTCGTCAGGTCGAGCCCCATCCCGCCGTACTCCTCCGGGATCGTGACCCCGAACAGCCCGAGCTCCTTCATCTGCTCCACGATCGGCTCGGGGAACTCGTCCTCGTGGTCGTAGTGCTCGGCCTTCGGGAGGATCTGCTCGTCGACGAACTGGCGGACCATCTCCGTGATGGCCTTCTGCTCGTCGGTCTTCTCGGAGAACTGCGGGGTGGCCAGTGCCATGACGTGTCAGTACCTCGCGTGGGCGTCGGGGACGCGGAGGATACCGGCGCTCAACGCGGCCAGAGGCGGCCGCCGCGGGCTAGCCGCCGGTGCTGGTGGGCGGCGGCGGGACGCGCGTGAGCACGCCCTCGTCGAGGCCGACGGTGGTTTGCTGCTGCGTGCTCGGCTGAGCAGGGGCCTTGGCCACCTGCGGCGCCGGAGTGCTCGCGGGCGCGGGATCAGCCGCCGGCCTGGCCGAGCTGACGCGCTCCTTGCGCACGGCGACCGGCTTGGACTCCGGGGTGCTCGGGCGCCCTCGGGTCTTCACGACGGTGGAGCCGGGAGCGGGTGTGGCCACCCGCCGGGGGGCCGTCGCCGTGGGCGTCGAGACGAGCGTGGTCGGCGATGTCGGCTTCCTGCCGGGCGGCGCGGGCTGGCCCGGGCGGTTCGCCGAGGGCAGGCGCGCGGATCGGCGCTGCACGCGCGTGGCGCCGCGCAGCCGGACGGTGGGCGGCGTGGCGGCAAGGGTGACCGCGCCCTTGACGCCGGCCGTCGGCGCATCGGTCAGCAAACCGGCCGGGCTGCCCGCGAGCGTGAGGCCGCCGGCGGCACCGGCCTGCCCGTCCGCGCGCGACTGCAGGTTGAGGGTGCTGCCGCCGCCGTCGAGCCAGAGGCGGGCCGGGCCGTCGGGGCCCACGGCGATGACGACGGCCAGCGCGAACAGTGCCCCGAGCGCCACCACGAGCGCCAGCAATCCGCCTGGGAACAGCGTCCGGTGGGAAAGGTGGTCAGGTGGTGAGGACATCTTCAGTGGTGTATCGACGCTTAACGTTCAGACCTGAGGTCCGGAATAGCACAGAGCGCGCCGCCTTTCGCCCCAACATAGGCGGATGTACGGCCCTCGCCAACCCGGGTCTCGCCCCCGTCCGACTAGGGTTCCGGACCGATGAACTTCTCGCGGGACGTCGTGGACGGCGCGCCGCCGTCCGCGCTCGCGCTCGTCGCGCTCGCTCGCGACGGGGCGCGCAGCGAGTGGAGCTTCGGCGAGGTCGCCGAGGCGTCGGCGCGCGCGGCGGGCGCCCTGGCGGCGCGCGGGGTGGGCCGCGGCGACGTCGTGATGACGCTCGTCGGCAACCGCCCGGAGTGGGTGCTGGCGATGCTGGCGTGCTTCCGGATCGGCGCGGTCGCGCTGCCGTGCACCGAGCAGCTGCGCGCCGCCGACCTGCGGGCGCGGCTGGATGTGGCGCGCCCGCGGCTGATCGTCTGCGACGAGCGCAACGCCGGCGTGCTGGGCGAGGCCGCGCCTGACGCGGACGTCCTGCTCGTCCCTGGCGCTGAGCTCACGGCGGCCGCGCCGCATCCGCCGGTCGAGCTCGAGCCCGAGGACCCGTGCCTGGTGACCTTCACCTCCGGCACCGCCGGGGAGCCGAAGGCGGTGCTGCACGGCCAGCGCTACCTCACCGGCCAGCGCGTGCAGGCCGAGCACTGGCTCGCGCCGCGCGCCGGGCGCCTGTCGTGGTGCACCGCCGCGTCGGGCTGGTCGAAGTCCGCGCGCAACGTCTTCATCGCCCCCTGGCTACGGGGCGCCGCAGCGCTGCTGCACGACGCACGCTTCGACCCCCACGAGCGGCTCGAGATCCTCGAGCGCGAACAGGTCGACACGCTCTGCATGGCCCCCACCGAGTACCGCGTGATCGCCAAGCGCGCCACGCTGCGGCGCATCGCCGCGCTGCGCGGGCTCGTCGCGGCGGGCGAAGCGCTCAACCCCGAGGTGCTGCGCGCCTGGCACGAGGCGACCGGCCTGTGGATCCGTGACGGCTACGGCCAGACCGAGACCGGCCAGCTCACCGGCATGCCACTCGGCGAGGAGGCGCGCCCGGGCTCGATGGGGCGCGCGCTCCCCGGCGTCTCGCTCGACGTCGACGACGGCGAGCTCGTCGCCGACCCCGCCACCGTGCCGACCTTCTTCGTGCGCTACCTCGGCGGCGACGCCGCGCCCACCGGCCCATGGCGGACCGGCGACCGCGTCAGCCGCGACGACGACGGCTACCTCTACTTCGAGGGCCGCCTCGACGACGTGATCATCTCCGCCGGCTACCGGATCGGCCCGTTCGAGGTCGAGTCCGCGCTCATCGCCCACACCGCCGTGGCCGAGGCCGCGGTCGTCGCCGCCCCCGACGAGGAGCGCGGCAGCATCGTACGCGCCGTCGTCGTCCTGCGCGACGGCCACGCGCCCTCCGACGACCTCGCCCGCGACTTGCAGGAGCACGTCAAGGCGCGCACCGCGCCCTACAAGTACCCGCGCATCGTCGACTTCGCCGACGAGCTGCCCAAGACCGCCAGCGGCAAGGTCCGCCGGGCGGCGCTGCGGGAAGCCTGACCTGCCGGATTGGCGCATCCGCTTCGACGGCCCGTACAATCGCCGTCATGACCACCGCCTCGGCCAGAGCCTCGTCACCGGCTTCGCCTCGCACCCCCTCCTCCAACCTCGCCACCCTCACCGAGCGTGAGAAGGCGCGGCTGCTGGAACGCACGCAGCGCTCCGGCGAGTACTTCGAGCGGGCGCGCCAGGTCATGCCCGGCGGCGTCCCCTCCTCGTTCCAGCGCAACGAGCCCTGGCCGACCTACATCGAGCGCGGCGTCGGCGCCCAGGTGTGGGACGTCGACGGCAACGAGTACCTCGACTTCCACAACGGCTTCGGCGTGATGTGCGTCGGGCACGCGAACCCCGTGATCTCGGCCGCCGTGAAGGCGCGGATGGACCTCGGCACCCACTTCGCGGCGCCGACCGAGGGCTCGATCACCGTTGCCGAGGAGCTGCGCCGCCGCTGGGGCCTCCACCACTGGCGCTTCACCAACTCCGGCACCGAGTCGACGATGGACGCCGTGCACCTGGCGCGCGGGCTCACCGGCCGCGACGTGATCATCAAGATCGAGGGCTCCTACCACGGCCACCACGACGCCGTGATGGTCTCGGTCAAGCCGCCGCCCGACCAGATGGGCGACCGCGACCACCCGAGCGCGATCCCCTACGGCCTCGGCTACGCCGCGGGCACCGCGGAGGGCACGCGACCGGTGCCGTTCAACGACGCCGAGGCGGTCGAGCGCGCCCTGGTCGAGCTCGAGGGCAGGGTCGCCGGGCTGATCCTCGAGCCCGCGATGATGAACATCAACATCGTGCGCCCGGTCGAGGGCTACCTCGAGCGCCTGCGCGAGCTGTGCACGCAGCACGGCATCCCATTGATCTTCGACGAGGTCAAGACCGGCGCGGCCATCGCCGCCGGCGGCGCGACCGAGCTGTTCGGCGTCACCCCCGACATTGTCTGCCTCGCGAAGGCGATCTGCGGCGGGCTGCCCGGCGGCGCGATCGGCATGAGCGACGAGGTCGCCGCGCTGGTCGAGTCCGGCGCGGTGCGCCAGCAGGGCACCTTCAACGGCAACCCGCTCGTGATGGCGGCCGCCGAGGCGACGCTGCTCGAGGTGCTCACCCCGGAGGCCTACGCGCACCTGCACGGCCTCAACGAGCGCCTGATGGAGGGCTGCGAGCGCATCATCGGCGAGTACGGCCTGCCCGCCCACACGGTCGGCATGGGCTCCAAGGGCTGCGTGATCTTCTCCTCCGAGCCGATCCGCGAGTACCGCGACTACGTCACGAAGATCCACCACGAGCTGACCGACCTGGCGTGGCTCTACCACATGAACCACGGCATCTTCATGACGCCGGGCCAGGACGAGGAGTGGACGCTTTCGGTCGCCCACACCGACGAGCACCTCGCGAGCTATCTCGAGGCGTTCGAGCTGTTCGCGCGCGACGTCACCGGGTAGACCGCGCCATGGCCGAGCGCCGCAAGATCGGGATGCTGCTGCGTCTTCCTCGAGCACGCCGACATCCCGGAGCACTGGCGCCTCCGCACCGGCAGCCCCGGCTGACCGGGTTCCGCGACGGCGCGCCGTGACGAGATAGCGCTCGGCCTCCGGGTCGTGGGTGCTCGTCGCCGGCTCGAGCCCGACGGGGCCGCTCCCACGTGGCGCCAGGCCGACCGCGAGCTGGCCGGCGCCGCACCGCGCAGTCGAGCACGCGCGCGCCCGCGGGCAGCTCGCCGTCGACCATCTCGAACGCGGCGACGCTCCCCTCGGGCTCGAGCAGCGGCTCGGGCACCAGCCAGTCGTAGACATCGGCGAGGGTGTCGTACACGGGGCGAAAACGACGTGGCGGCCCGTGTCAAGCCGGCGCGGGCTCCTCCTCGATCGGGAGCCGCTTGACATCGGGATCGCCGGCTTCGACGCCGTAGTCCTCGGGCGAGGTCTGGTCGGGCAGGTCGCCACGCCCCATCAACCGGACCACCACCGTCACCAGGAAGGTGACGATCAGGTTCACCGCGATCGCGATCAGGCCCGTATACAGCGTCACCTTGGTGTCGATCCCGAACTTCGATAGCGCGTACTGGGCTCCGCCGAAGTGGGTCTTGCCCGTGATCAGATTCGGCGTGTCGTAAAGCATGTACAGGCCCGCGCCGAGGCCGACCGCCCAGCCGGCGAGCAGGCCCCAGGCGTGCGCCGCTCGGCTGTAGAGGCCGATGACGATCGCCGGCAGCGTCTGCACGATGATGACGCCGCCGATGAGCTGCAGGTCGATCGAGAACTGCGGGTCGAGCGTGAGGATGACGGCGACCGCGCCCGCCTTCACGACGAGCGAGGCGATCTTGCTGCTCCGCGCCTCCTCGGCGGGCGTCGCGTTCGGGCGCAGGTACTCCTTGTAGATGTTGCGTGTCCACAGGTTCGCGGCGGCGATGGACATGATCGCCGCCGGCACGAGCGCGCCGATGCCGATCGCGGCGAAGGCGACGCCCGCGAACCAGTCCGGGAACATCTGGTCGAACAGCAGCGGGACCACCGTGTTGGAGTCCGGCTTGCCGTTGGCTCCGGTCAGCGGCTTGACGCCCGCCGCGATCGCCATCAGGCCCAGCAGCGCGAGCAGGCCGAGCAGGAAGCTGTAGGCCGGCAGCGCCGCCATGTTGCGCCGGATCGTGTCGCGGCTGCGCGTCGCCAGCAGGCCCGTGATCGAGTGCGGGTACAGGAACAGGGCGAGGGCCGACCCGAAGGCCAGCGACGAGTAGCCCAGGACCTGCGGGTCGGCGAGCAGGATCCCGTCGTTCGGCGGCGGGCTGGCCTTGAACTTCTTGTCCGCCGCGGCGAAGATGTCGTCGAAGCCGTGGAGCTTGATCGGGATGTAAATGACGGCGACGAGGACGACGAGGTAGATCAGCCCGTCCTTGACGAAGGCGATCAGCGCGGGGGCGCGCAACCCGGACTGATAGGTGTAGGCGGCGAGGATCACGAAGGCGATGACCAGCGGCAAATGGCCGTGGACCCCCATCGTCTGCAGCACCGCGCCGATGCCCACGAGTTGCAGCGCGATGTACGGCATCGTCGCCGCGATGCCGGTGATCGCGATCGCCAGCGCCAGCGTCGACGAGCCGTGGCGGCCGCGGACGAAGTCGGCCGGGGTGACGTAGCCGTGGCGGTGCGCCACCGACCACAGGCGCGGCGCGACGACGAACGCCATCGGAAAGATGATGATCGTGTAGGGCACCGCGAAGAACCCGAGCGCGCCCACGCCGAACAGGAGCCCGGGCACGGCGACGAACGTGTACGCCGTGTAGAGGTCGCCGCCGATCAGGAACCAGCTGATCCAGGGGCCGAAGTTGCGCCCGCCCAGGCCCCACTCGTCGAGGTGATCCAGCGACTCCGCGCGCCGCCACTTGGAGGCAACGAAGCCCAGGACGCTGACGACGGCGAACAGGAAGACGAAGACGCTGAGCTCGACCCACTTGACGTCGTTCATCACGACCTGCTTCCCGTCGTCGCCCGATAGACGAAGACCGTGATGATCACGCTGATCGGGACCCAGGCCAACTGGTACCAGTAGAAGAACGGCATCCCGATGAACTCCGGGCGGCCCGTGTTGTAGATCCAGGGGAAGAACGTGCCGAAGAACGGCACGAACAGCAGCCAGTTCCAGCCACGGCCGCCCTCACGCGGCTTCGCGGGCCCGTCCGAGCCCTCGTGCTGAGTCGGGTCGCCAGCCACCGGCATCTCTCCTCCTCCGCTCGCGCGAGATTCCGGGCGTTTCATGCCCGGTCGCGGATGTCGCGAACCGTACTCAATTCTGCGCCGCCGCGATCGCCCGCACGTGCTCGGGCACGACGGGCACGCCCGTGATCGCCCGCGACGCTCCCAGCGCGTCCTCGACCGCCGCCGCCACCACGGCGCCCGCCCCGTCGACGCCGCCCTCGCCCGCGCCTTTGACCCCGAGCGGATTGCCGGGCGACGGGGCGTCCTCGCACACGGCCGTGCCGACCGGCGGCACTTCGGCCGCCGAGGGGATCAGGTAGTCCATGAACGACGTGCACTGCGGCTGGCCCTCGGCGTCGTAGCGGAACTCCTCCATCAGCGCGCCCCCAAGGCCCTGCGCCGCGCCGCCGACGAGCTGGCCCTCCACGAGCGCGGGGTTCACCGCGCGGCCGACCTCGTAGGCAATGAAGTAGCGGAGCACGCTCACGCCGCCGGTCTCGCGATCGACCTCGACCTGGGCGAGGTGGACGCCGTAGGGGTAGGTCATCGGCGCGTCGACGAACGTGCGCGCCGCGGTCAGCCGGGGCTCCTCGCCGCGCCGCGCCGCGCTCGCCGCGTCGCAGGCGTCCGCCACGGCGCCGAGCGCGACGCCGTGCTCGGGCGAGCCGCGGACCACCGCGCGCCCGTCGCGCAGCTCGATGTCCTCGGCCGCCGCCTTGAGCAGCCCGGCCGCGACCTCACGCGCGCGCTCGGCCGTCGCCCGTGCGGCAAGCTGGACCGCGCTGCCCGAGAAGATCGTCGAGCGGCTCGCCCACGAGCCGACGCCGGCCGACACCGCGTCGGTGTCGCCGAGCAGCACCTCGACGTCGTGCGGATCGGTGCCCAGCTCGTCGGCGGCGATCTGCGCGAGCACGGTCTCGATCCCCTGCCCGAGCGAGGTGCCACCGGTGGCGATGTGCACGCAGCCGCTCCCGTCGAGCTCGACGCGCGCGCGCTCGAACCCGCCGCCGCCGCTCTTCTCCAGGAAGTACGCGAGGCCGGCGCCGACGGCGCGGCCCTGCTCGCGCAGCTCGCGCGCCTCGCGCCGCCAGTCCTCGTAGCCCGAGCGCGCGATCGCCGTGTCGAGCAGGCCCGGGAAGTCGCCGACGTCGATCTCCACGTCGTGGCCGAGGACGGGCAGCGCGCGGCGGTGGGGCAGGTCGGATCGCTCGAGCAGGTTGCGCCGGCGCAGCGCGACGCGATCGATGCCCAGCTCGTCGGCGGCGGCGTCGAGCAGGCGCTCGCGCGCGAAGGTCGCCTCGTAGCGGCCGGGGCCGCGATAGGTCCCGCACGGCGTCTTGTTCGTCACCGCCACGTGGGCGCGGCCCTCGTAGGCGGCGACGCGGTAAGGGCCCGGGAGCATGCTCAGCGTCAGCTCCGGCACGACCACGCCGTGGGTGCGCACATAGGCCCCGTTGTCGTGCCACAGCCTGTCGCGCAGCGCCAGCAGCTCGCCGTCCGCGGCGAACGCGCCCGCCAGCCGGCGCCGCTGCTGGCGCGAGTGGTTGGTGGCCACGAGGTGCTCGGCGCGGTCCTCGATCCACTTCACCGGCCGGCCGAGCGCGCGTGCCAACCAGGGCACGAGGACGTCCTCGGGGTACAGCTCGCCGCGCACGCCGAAGCCACCGCCGGCGTCACCGCCGCGGACGGCGATCCGGCGCTCCTCGATCCCCAGCAGGACGGCCAGCACGTCACGGTTGAAGTGCGGCACCTTCGTCGCGCCCCACAGCGTCAGGCGGCCGAGTGCGGCGTCGTAGTCGGCGACGAGGCCGCGCGTCTCCAGCGGCACCGCCGTGTGGCGCCCAACCGTCACCTCGACCTCGACGACGTGCGCGGCGCGCGCGAACGCGCCCTCGACGTCGCCGTAGCCGCGGGACAGCGTCAGGACCTCGTTGCCCTGCTCGTGCAGGGCGGGCGCGCCGGGCTCCAGGGCAGCGGTCGCGTCGAGCACGACGGGCAGCCGCTCGAACTCCGCCGCAACGCGCTCGGCGGCGTCCTCGGCGACGTAGGGATCCTCGGCGGCCACGACGGCGACCGGCTCGCCGACGTAGCGCACGGCGTCCTCCGCCAGGACGGGCTGGAGGAAGCCGTCGAGCGGGCGGTCGAACGGCCCCAGCCGCACCGGGATGCGCGGCACCGGGTCGAGGTCGGCGGCGGTCATGACGGCGACCACGCCGGGCACCTCGAGCGCCGCCGCCGTGTCGACCCCGAGCACTCGCCCGTGGGCGACCGTGGAGCGGACGACCCGCATCCACAGCTGCCCGGGGCGATCGACGTCGTCGACGAAGCGCCCGGCGCCACAGAGCAGGCGGGCGTCCTCGACGCGCCGCAGCGGGCGCCCGACCGCCGTCATCCGGGCTGTGGCTCCCCGTCGGCAGCGGCGCGCACCGCGGCCAAGATCGACTGGTAGCCCGTGCAGCGGCAGATGTTCGACGCCATCGCGTCGCGGATCTCGTCGTCGGTCGGGCTCGGGTTCTCGCGCAGCAGCGCGGTCGCGAGCATGAGAAAGCCCGGCGTGCAGAAGCCGCACTGCAGCGCATGGTGGGCGGTGAACGCCTCCTGCAGCGGGTTGAGCGCGTCCTCGCTGCCGAGGCCCTCGACCGTCTCGACGTCGGCGTCGTCGGCCTGTACGCCGAAGACGAGGCACGAGCGCGTGGGCTCTCCGTCGACGAGCACGGTGCAGGCGCCGCAGATCCCGTGCTCGCAGCCGAGGTGCGTGCCGGTGTAGCCGAGGTCGTGGCGCAACACGTCGGCCAGCGTCCGCCGCGCCTCGACGGCGACCTCGTGGCGCGTGCCGTTGACGGTCATCGCGACCAGGTGGAGCTCGCTCATCGTGCTCCGCTCCCTTCCTTGCGCTCGGCGGCGTGCAGCGCCGCCAAGACGTCATCGGGCCGGATCGGCAGGCGGTCGATCTCGATGCCGAGGTGTGCGACGGCGTCGGCGACGGCTGAGGCCACACAGGCCGGCGCCCCCATCGTGCCGCCCTCCCCCATGCCCTTCGCGCCGGTCTCCGAGAACTCCGATGGCGTTTCGAGATGGAGGATCTCGACCGCCGGGATCTCGGCCGCCGTCGGCACGAGGTAATCCATGAGCGACGCGGTCTGCAACTGGCCCTCCTCCGTGTAGACGAGCTCCTCGTAGAGCGCCGCGGCGATGCCCTGGGCCACACCGCCGCGCACCTGGCCCTCGACGATCGCCGGGTTGATCATCACGCCGCAGTCCTCGACGACGACGTAGCGCTCGATCGCCACCGCGCCGGTCTCGCGGTCGATCTCGACGACGCAGCCGTGCGTCGCGTTGGAGAACGTCCCGGGCGGGTCGAACGACGCCTGGCACTCGAGCCCGGGGTCCTGGTCGGGCGGCAGCCGCTGGGCCTCTAGGTAGGCCACGCGGCCGACGTCGGCGAAGCTCAGGCCGCGCTCGGGCGAGCCGCGCACGACCGCGCGCCCCTCGCGCAGCTCGATGTCCTCGGGCGCCGCCTCCAGGAGGTGGGCGGCGAGCCGGCGGATGCGAGCGGCGAGCGCCAGCGTGGCGCGCTTGGTTGCGCCGCCGCCGACCACCATCGAGCGGCTGGCGAACGTGCCCCAGCCGTAGGGCGTCGCGTCGGTGTCGCTCTGGCGGACCTCGACCTGCGCCGGGTCGACGCCGAGCTGGTCGGCGGCGACCTGGGCGAGCGTGGTGAGGTGACCCTGGCCGTGTCCGGAGGTGCCCACGTAGACGGTCACCCCGCCTGAGGGGTCCATGCGCGCCACGGCGGTTTCGTAGCCCGGCGTCACCGTCATCTTGCGCTGGTTGAACGCCTCGGTCCCGTAGCCGCTGCGCTCGGCGAAGCAGGCGAGGCCGAGCCCGAGCAGGCGGCCGTCCTCGCGCGCGGCGCTCTGGCGCTCGCGGAACGCGTCGATGTCCAGCGCCTCGGCGCAGGTCTCGAGCGCCTCGTGGTAGCTGCCGCGGTCGATGACCAGGCCGGCCGGCCCGGTCCACGGGAACGCGTCGGGCAGGATCAGGTTGCGCCGCCGGATCTCGACGGGGTCGACGTCGAGGCGCATCGCCGCCTTCTGCAGCAGCCGCTCCATCGCGAGCACCATCTGCGGGCGCGACACGCCGCGGTACGGCGCCATCGGGGACTTGTTCGTGGCCACAGCGCGCGCCCGCGCCCGGTAGTGGCGGACCGCGTAGGGCCCGAGCAGCTCGGTGGCGGCCATCAGCGGCTCGACCCCGCACGTGAACGGGTGCGTCGAGTAGGCGCCGACGTCGCACAAGATGTCGGCCGCGAGACCCAGCAGCCGGCCCTCGTCGTCGAAGCCGGCGCGGATGTGGAAACGCTGCTCGTGGCCCTGAAAGCCGGCGACGAGGCTCTCCTGGCGGTCCTCGACCCACTTCACCGGGGCGCCGAGGCGGCGCGCGGCGATGCAGGTCAGCGCCTCCTCGCGCGCGACCACGCACTTCTGGCCGAAGCCGCCGCCGACGTCGGGAGCGATGACCCGCAGGCGGTGCTCGGGCAGGCGCAGGAGCGCGGCGACGGTGGTGCGCACCAGATGCGGCACCTGCGTCGAGGTCCACAGCGTCAGCCGCTGATCGCGGTCGTCCCACTCGGCCAGGCAGGCGCGGCCCTCCAGCGGGACGGCGGACAGACGCGCGGAGGCGAAGGACTCCTCGAGCACGAGCGCGGCGTCCTCGAGCAGCTCGTCGAGCGCGGGGTCGTCGTGGAAGGCGGTGTCGAGGAGCACGTTGCCCCCGTCGTGGACCCGCGGGGCGTCGTCGGCGACCGCGGCCTCGATCGAGCTCACCGCCCGCCCGGGCTCGTAGTCGACGACGACCCGCTCGGCGCCGTCCTCGGCGGCGTGCGGCGTGTCGGCGACCACCATCGCCAGCGGCTCGCCGACGTGGCGGACGCGGTCGCGGGCCAGCAGCGGCAGCTCGACCGCGACGAAGTCGGGGCGGTCGAGGCGCGGGACGAGCGGCTCGACGTCGCCGAGGTCGGCGGCAGTCAGCACGGCGCGCACGCCGTCGGTGCCTCGCGCGGCTTCCGTCTCAAGACCGGCGACGCGAGCGGCGGCCTGAGCGGAGCGGGTGAACGCGAGCGCCAGCACCCCGGGGCGGCGGATGTCGTCGACGAACGACGCCGTGCCCGTCAAGTGCCGCGGGTCCTCGACGCGGCGCAGCGAGCGGCCGATCCAGGCGCCGTCAGCCGCCATCGCCGCCCTCCCCGCCGACCGCTTCCGCCAGCGCGCGGCGCACGAGCACGGCGGTCAGCTCCTTGCGGTACTCGGCACTGCCGTGGATGTCGGCGGACGGCTCGACTGCGGCGCCCGCGGCCCGGCCGGCCTCGGCAAACGCCTCGGCCCCCGGCTCAGCGCCCTCCAGCACCGCCTCGGCGTCGGTGACGCGCAGCGGGATCTCGTCGACGCCGCCGATGACGATCCGCGCGTCGGTCATGCGATCGCCGTCGACGTCGACGGCCACCGCGGCGGCGACGATCGCGAAGTCGCCGTGGCGGCGCGCGAACTCCTGCAGCGCGGCGTGGGGGCGCGGACGCGGGAAACGCACCTCGACGAGCAGCTCGCCCGGCTCCATCGCGGTCGTGAAGAAGCCGAGGAAGAAGTCGGCGGCCGGGATCTCGCGCTCGCCCTGCGGGCCGGACACGACGACGGTCGCGTCGAGCAGGACTGCGAGCATGCACCACTCGGCTGAAGGATCGGCGTGGGCGACCGAGCCGCCGAACGTGCCCCGCGTGCGGATCGGGTAGTGGCCGACCCAGCGCGCGGAGCGCGGCAGCAGCTCGTAGCCGCGGATGAGCGCGGGGTCGTCGAGCTGCTCGACCTCACGGTGCAGGGTGAGCGCGCCGACCCGGAGGCAGTCGCCGTCGCGCTCGACGTAGCGCAGGTCGGGGATCCGGCTGATGTCCACCAGCGCCGGCGGGCGCACGAGCCGGAAGTTCATCATCGGGACCAGGCTCTGGCCGCCGGCGAGGATCTTCGCCTCGTCGCCGAGCTCGGCGAGCCGCTCGAGGGCGTCCTCGGTGCGCTCGACGCGGTGGTACTCGAACGGCGCGGGCTTCATGGGCTCTCCCCGGATCGCTGGTTGGCGCCGGCGAGCAGCGGCGGGCGGGGCGGCTCGCCGGCCAGCGCCTCGTGCGCGACCGCGGCCGCGAGGGCCGTCGCCTCGTCGCGGGCGACGAACTGCGCGCCGAGCGGCAGGCCGGCCGCGTCGAGGCCGGCGAAGACGCTGACGGCCGCGAGGCCCGCGGAGTTGACCGGCCCGCACAGCCGCGTCACCCCGGCGATGTCCTTGATGCCGACGGGCGCGCCGTGCAGCGGCTGCCCGCCCGCGCCCGGTGCGTGGTCGCGCTCGACCGCCTCGCGGCGCGCGCCGTCGGCGTCGAGCAGCGCGAACGCCCCGAGCGTCGCCGGCGCCTCCGCGCGCGCCAGGCAGGCGTCGACGAGCTCGGCGGCCGACAGCTCGACGGTGGCGATCGCAGCGGTGGCGGCGCGCAGGCCCAGGTCGGCGGGATCAGGCAAAGGCGCGGATCCCCGTGAGCGCGTGGCCGAGGATGAGGGTGTGGACCTCGTCCGTGCCCTCGTAGGTGGCGACCGCCTCGAGGTTGGCCATGTGGCGCATGACCGGGTAGGCGTCCGTGATCCCATCGCCGCCCAGCACGCCGCACGCGTCGCGCGCGACCGCCCGCGCCATGCGCACGTTGTCGCGCTTGCCGATGCTGATCTGCTGCGGCGCGAGGCGCCCGGCGTCCTTCAGCCGCCCGAGGTGCAGCGCCAGCAGCGTGCCCTGGGCGACCGCGACCGCCATGTCGGCGAGCTTGGCCTGCACGAGCTGGAAGCCGGCGATCGGAGCTCCGAACTGCTCGCGCTCGCCGGCGCGCCGGAGCGCCGCCTCGTAGCAGGAGCGCGCCGCGCCGACGACGCCCCAGGCGACGCCGAAGCGCGCCTCGTTGAGCGAGGTGAACGGGCCGCGCAGCCCCTCGGCGCCCGGCAGCATCGCGTCCGCGGGCAGGCGGCATCCCTCGAGGCGCAGCTCGGACTGCAGAGAGGCGCGCAACGCGCGTTTGCCGGTGAGGTCCCGCGCCTCCAGGCCCGGTGTCTCGGCGGGAACGAGAAATCCGCGCACGCCGTCGCCGGTGCGGGCCCAGACGACGGCGACGTCGGCGATGCTGCCCATGCCGATCCACCGCTTCGTGCCGTCGAGGATCCAGTCGGCGCCGTCGCGGCGGGCGGTCGTGCGCAACTCGGCGGGGTTGCTGCCGGCCTGCGGCTCGGTCAGGGCGAAGCAGCCGACCGCTTCACCGGCCGCCAGCGCCGGCAGCCAGCGCTGCTTCTGCTCCTCCGAGCCCCAGGCGTGGATCGCCGTCATCACCAGGGAGCCCTGAACGGAGACGAACGTCCGCAGACCGCTGTCACCGGCCTCGAGCTCCAGGCAGGCCAGGCCATAGGCGATCGCGCTCGCCCCGGCGCACTCGTAGCCGTCGAGGTGCATCCCGAGCACCCCGAGCCGGCCGAGCTCGCCGGCCAGCTCGCGCGGCCACTGAGCGTCCTCGAACAGCTGCTCAACGCCGGGCGCGAAGCGCTCTTCGACGAAGCGCCTGACCTCGTCGCGCCCGGCGCGCTCCTCGTCGGACAGCAGCCCCTCGATCCCCAGCGGGTCGAGGGGGTCCAGGCGCGGCGCGGTGCCGGGGGCGGCGGTCATCGGCGCAGCTCGCGCAGGCGGCCGAGGAGGTAGCCGTAGCCGAAGCCGACCAGCGCCGAGCCGAGCACCGGCAGCGCCTTCTTCAGCACCGGCGAGACGAACATCCCCATCGCGTCGAGCGGCTCTCCGTCGCCGCCCTTGGGCGCCGGGGCCGCGGGCCGCTCCGGCACGGGCCGGGCCTCGCCGTCCTGCGCCGCGTCGGGGGCAGGCGCCTCTGAGCCGTCGGTCCCGCCGCCAGTCATCTCGCGCTCGAGGTTGCGCGCGAACTCGTCGAACATGCGCTGCGAGATCTTCTCCATCGCGCCGCGGCCGAACTGCGCCACGCGCCCGCGGATCTGCAGGTCGGTGTCCATGCGGATGCGGCTCGACCCCTCACCCGCCTCCTCGATCTGGGTCGTGATCGTCGCCTCCGCGTCGCCCTGGCCATTGACCTCGGAGGCGCGCGCGCTCATGACGGCGCGGCGGGCCTGTTCATCGCGCTCGACGAAGCGCATCTTGCCCTTGTAGGTCCCGGTGATGGGGCCGACTTTGACCTTCATGGTCCCCTGGTACTCGTCGCCGTCGCGGCCGTCGATCGCCGCGCCGGGCAGGCACGGGGCGACGCGCTCGACGTCGGAGACGAACGCGAACAGCTCGTCCGGCGGCGCGGCGACCTCGATCTCGTTCTGGAATCGCATCCGCGCCCCTAGCCCTGCGCCGCGCCGACGCGACCGTCGACCGGCACGTCCATCAGG
Organism: Solirubrobacterales bacterium; assembly: GCA_038327685.1. Classification (GTDB taxonomy): domain Bacteria; phylum Actinomycetota; class Thermoleophilia; order Solirubrobacterales; family Solirubrobacteraceae; genus DASQFQ01. The sequence goes on along the minus strand of JBBQLH010000027.1, from coordinate 23,902 downwards.
GCCTTGCGCTGGCCGCCGTCGACGGGGATGTGGGCGCCATTGAGGAAGCTGGCCCGCGGCGAGGCGACGAACGCCACGATGTTTGCCACCTCCTGGGGCGTGCAGATCCGCCCGAGCGGGATCGACGAGACGGCCAGCTCGTGGGCGGTCGCCTGGTCGACGCCCTTGTCGCGGGCGAACGCCTTCTCCAGCCCGTCCCAGCGGTCGGTGTCCACCGGCCCCGGGTTGATCGTGTTCACGCGGATGCCCAGCGGGCCGTACTGCTCGGCGAGCGAGGAGGCGAAGTTGATGTCGGCGGCGTTCGCCGCGCCGGCTGTCAGCTCCCAGTAGCTCGGCTTCAGGCCGTCGTTGCCGACGACGAGGACGATGTTGCCGCTGCCCTGCTTGCGCATGTGGGGCAGCACCGCGCGACAGGAGCGCACGTAGCCCATGAACTTGAGGTTGAGGCTGCTCAGCCACTCCTCCTCGGTCAGGTTCTCGAGCAGGCCGCCGACCGAACTGCCCGCGCAGGTCACGAGCACGTCGATGCGCCCGAAGCGGTCGAGCGTCTGGCTCACGGCGCGCTCCACGTCCTCCGGCTGGGTCATGTCGCCCTGGACGCCGAGCACGCGATCGCCGCCGCCGAGCTCGTCGACCGCCCGCTGCAGCACCTCGCCGTCGCGGGCCGTGATCGCCACCCGGCAGCCCTCCCCGACGAGCAGCTCGGCGGTCGCGCGGCCGATGCCGCGGCTGGCCCCGGTGATGAGCACTACCGAATCCTTGAGTCCGAGATCCATCGCTCCTCCTTCGATCGTTTCCTCAGTCGCCGCCGTCGCCGGCCATCGTGGCGAGCGCGTCCCGGCGCACCTTTCCCATCCGGTTGACCGGAAGCTCGTCGAGCACCACCACGCGCTTGGGGCACTTGTAAGCCGACAGCCGCTCGCGGCACAGCGCGATCAGCGCCTCGGCGTCGAGGTCGCCGTCGGCGACCACGAAGGCCACGACCTCCTCGCCCCAGCGCTCGGACGGCACGCCGGCCACGGCGACGCGCTCGACGGCGGGGTGCTCCTCCAGCACGATCTCGACCTCGCGCGGGTAGACGTTGAGCCCGCCGCTGATGATCAGCTCCTTGCTGCGACCGGTGATCTCCAGGCTGCCGTCCTGCGCGTCCACGCGCCCGAGGTCGCCCGTGCGGAACCAGCCGTCTTCGCTCAGCGCCTCGGCGGTGGCCTCGGGCCGGTGCCAGTAGCCGCCGAAGACCTGCGGGCCGCGCAGCAGGATCTCGCCACCAGAGGCCTCGTCACCGCTTTCGCTCGCGGCGAGGCGCAGCTCGATCCCGGGCAGCGGCCAGCCCACGCGGCCGGGCCGCCGCGGGCCGTCGTACAGGTTCGAGACGTCCAGGCCCGCCTCGGTGCTGCCGTAGCGCTCGAGCGGGACCTGCCCCAGCCGCGCGGCGATCCGCTCGGCCAGCGCGGGCGACAGCGGAGCGGAGCCGGAGACCGCCAGGCGCAGCGAGGAGAGGTCGGCCCCGGCGATGCCCTCCCACTCGTCGAGGCGCTCGTACATCGCCGGCACGGCGAACAGCACTGTGGCCCGCCGGGCGGCGATCGCGTCGCACAGCACGGCCGGCTCGAAGCGACCGGCGACGACGGCGCGCGAGCCGGCCAGTAGCGTCGCGTGGACGCCGCTGAGGCCGTGCTGGTGCGACAGCGGCAGGGCATGGACGAGGACGTCGTCGGCGGTCCAGCGCCACGCCAGCATCGCGCCGCGGATCGAGGCCAGCACGTTGGCATGCGTGAGCGGGACGCCCTTGGGCCGGCCGGTCGTGCCGGAGGTGTAGGCCAGCATCGCCGGCCCCGGGTCGGGCTCGGGCGCGATCGCGCGCGCCTCCAGCGCGTCCGCCAGCGCCGGACCGCCGTCGCCGGGCCCGCCGATCGCCACCACGGTCGTCACGCGCCCGACGCGGTCGAGGTGCTCGCGTGCGTCACGGGCCACGAATGCCGCCGCCGGCCGCGCGTCGCCGAGCAGGTGGGCGAGCTCGTCGGCGGTCAGTGCTGCGTCGCACGGCATCGCGGTGGCGCCCGCGCGCAGCGTTCCTAGGTAGGCGACGACGAGCTCGAGCGAGGTGGGCGCGCACAACAGCACGCGATCCCCCCGGGCCACGCCCCGCCCGCGCAGGAAGCCGGCTACACGCGCCGCGCGGTCGTCGAGCTCACCGTGGGAGGCCGCGGCGCCGTCGACCTCGAGCGCCGGCGCGTCGCCGCGCTCCGCCGCGGTGGCGGCGAAGCAAGCGGACAGCGTTCCCGCCGTCAGGCGCTCGCGCAACGCAGCCGGCTCGACGTCCTCGCCGAGGTGGCGCCGCCAGGCCGCGTGGTCGGCGTCAGCCATTGGCGGCCTCCGCGCGCCGCATCGACCCCGACCATGCCGCGCGGTTGGCGGCGCGCTCGGCCTCGAGGGCCTCCAGCGCGCTCGTCGCGCGCCACGCCACGCGCTTCACCCGCGCCGCCGCCGCCGGGTCGAGGGCGGCCAAGCCGGCGGCGAGCTCGAGGCCGGCGGCGTCGGCGTCGTCGGCGACGCGGTCGACGAGCCCGATGGCCAGCGCCTCGTCCGGTCCGACGGCGCGCATCGACAGGCACAGGTCGATCGCGCGGCCACGCCCCACGAGCGATGGCAATCCCCAGGCGCCGACGGCCAGGCCGTGTCCCGGCCCCGCGAGCTGCAGGAAGGCGGCGGGCCCGGCCACGCGCAGGTCGGCGGCGATCGCGAGCTGGGCCCCACCGCCGATCGCCGGCCCGCCGAGCGCAGCGACGACGATCGCCTCGCAGCCGGCCATTCGCGCATACAGCGCGTAGAGCAGGTCGCTCACCTCGGCGCGCTCGCCGTCGTCGAGGCGCAGGTCGGCACCGGCACAGAACGCGCCGGGCGACGTGGAGCCGAGTACGACGACGCGTTCCTCCGGCGCGTCGAATGCTTCGAGCAGGGCCTCGACGAGCGGGCGGTCGAGCGCGTTGCGGCACGCGGGCCGATCCAGGCGCAGCCCCAGGACGCCGGGCTGCGGGTGGTCGGCGCGCAGACCCAGTACACCTTCTCGGCCCGGCATTACACGACGATGCTACGAGTTCCCGGATTGGCGCGCAGAGACACGCCGGCTCGCGCCGAACGGCACGCGAAGGAGGACACCTTGCTGCACGTCAGCACCGATGACGGAGTGAAGCTGCACGTCGAGGAGACCGGGCAAGGCGACCCGCTGGTCTTCGTGCACGAGTTCGCGGGCGACCACCGCAGCTGGGAGCCGCAGGTGCGGTCGTTCAGCCGCCGCTACCGGTGTATCACGTACGCCGCGCGCGGCTATCCGCCCTCCGACGTGCCGAGCGATCCAGCTGCCTATTCGCAGGCGCGCGCCGTCGCGGACGCCGTCGCCGTGCTCGACGGGCTGGGCATCGAGCGAGCCCATGTCGTCGGCCTCTCGATGGGCGCCTTTGCGACGCTCCACCTCGGGCTGCGCCATCCGGACCGCGTGCGGTCGCTCGTCGTCGCCGCGTGCGGCTACGGCGCCCAGCCCGAGCGGCGCTCGGCGTTCCGCGAGGAGTCCGCCGTCGTCGCCGACGCGTTCGCCGCCGAGGGCGCGGAGGAGGTCGCCACGCAGTACGCGATCGGGCCCGCCCGCGTGCAGTTTCAGAACAAGGACCCGCGAGGATGGGCCGAGTTCGCCGCCCATCTCGCCGAGCACTCGTCAGAGGGCTCCGCGCTGACGATGCGCGGCGTGCAGCGCGAGCGCCCATCGCTGTACGACCTCGACGACGAGCTGCGCCGCCTCACGGTCCCGACGCTGATCGTGACCGGAGACGAGGACGAGGGATGCCTCGAGCCGAGCCTGATGCTCAAGCGCACGATCCCCTCGGCGGGCTTGGCCGTGCTGCCGAAGACCGGCCACACGTGCAACCTCGAGGAGCCCGAGGCCTTCAACCGGCTGGTGGGGGACTTCCTCGCGGCGGTGGAGCGCGACGCCTGGGGTCTGCGCGACCCGCGCTCCCTGGCCACGAGCACGACCGGGATGGACGAGGGTTCCTGACCCGCGGCTCACCTAGGTCACGAGCAACGCGACGGCGACCGCGACGCCGAATATGACGACCACCCACCGCAGCGTCGCGGCGCTGAGCCGGCGGGCGAGCCGCACGCCGGCCTGGCCGCCCACCAGGCTGGTGGCGGCCATCACCGCCGCTGCGGCCCACACGACCGGGCCGAACAACGTGAAGTACACGACGGCGACCGCGGAGATCACGAGCGAGAGCAGGCCCTTCAGCGCGTTGAGCCGTTGTATGTCCTCGGGCAGGAACGCGCCCAGCACCGCGAGCAGCATGATCCCGAGGCCCGCCCCGAAGTAGCCCCCGTAGACCGAGGCGAGGAACGTGCCGGCGTGGACCGCCGCGGGCCGTCCCTGATGCCCGCGGCGCTCGACGACACGGGCGGCGGCCGGTTGCGCCACGAGCAGCGCGCACGAGAGCAGGATCAGGAACGGCACGATCGCCTCGAAGACGCCGGGCGGGCTCACGTCGAGCAGCACCGCGCCCGCGAGGCCACCCACGGCGCTCGTCGCGCCGAGGCGACGTGCACGCCCGCCCTGGCCTTCGAGCTCGCGGCGGTAGGCGAGCGTGCCGCCGACGTAGCCGGGCAGCAGCGCGACGTTGTTCGTCACGTTCGCCGGCACGCTCGGGTAGCCGACGGCGAGCAGCGCCGGGAACGAGATCAGCGAGCCGCCGCCCGCGACCGCGTTGACGGCGCCGGCCAGCAGCCCGGCCCCGGCCAGCAACCCCAGCTCCACGGGCCCGAGCTCGACCATCCACGACACCTACCCGTTCAGCGCCTCAGGATCGCTCTGAGCCGGCGTGCCTCCTTCTTGGCGTGCTGTTTGAGGCGCGTGTCGGTGATGCGGAGCGTCGAAAACCCCGCATTGAGGAGGTCGGCATCGCGGTCACGATCCTGCTCGAACGCTTTGGGCGTGGTGTGGAACTGGCGGCTGTCGAGTTCGATGACGAGGCTCTGGGCTCGGAAGATGGCGTCGACCTCGTGGCCGGCGATTCGCTGGTTGAGCTCTGGGGTCGGGAGGCGGTGGCGCTTGCGGAAGCGGACGAAGTCGTCCTCGAGGTGCGAGCGGGTGGCGCCCCGCTCGAGCTTGAGGTGTGAGGTGCGCCGCCCCGGATGGCTGGTGACGAGGGCGGTGAGCTCGGCCGGGGTGACGAGACGGAGAACCTGGGCCTCGTTGACGGCTCGGGTGAGCGCCCGGTCGTCCAAGACGTCGGCGAGGTCGAGGAGGGTGCGGGCGGGTGTGGTCACGCGGATGCCGTAGTGGCTCGTGGCGTCGGCGGCGGAGGAGCGGTGGACGTGGATGCCGGGGTGGCGGCGCTCGCGCGGAGCTGTGACGTGGATCGGCAGCTGCCATCGCGGGAGGATCCGCCACAGCGCGGCCGCCGATTGGTGGCTCAGGGCCGCGTCGGCACCGCAAGCCAGCACCGCCGCGATCGCAGTGGCGAGCGGCGAGGGTGGGCGATGGCCCACGGCGTAAACCCCTCGGTGAAGGAGGTGGCGACGCCCGACGCGGCGGCGATACGCGATGGCATGACGGTCGAGACCCGCGGCGAACAACTGCGCGAGCGTGACGACCCCGTGCTGCCGAGACGCCAATTGGGCGATCTCAACGTCGGGTGTGCGGACTTTGTCGGAACTGTTGCTACGAACATCGCACACCCGACGTACGTTGGCGCCCCGAGCGGCCTGAACCGCCCGCCACGGGCGTTTGTTCACTCCTCAATGCGCCTTTCGTCACACACCAAGCGACCGTACGCGCTTACCGCAACACCCGAGCCTCATACCCCGCCCCGACCATCGTGTCCACCACCGCCTGAGCATGCTCCAGCCCACGCGTCTCCAAAACGAGCTCGACGGCCGTCTCGCGAACATGCAGATCCAACCCCTCGCGGTGATGCGACACGTGGACGAGGTTCGCGCCGGTCTCCGCGACGCAGGCCAGCAGCCCAGCCAGAGCGCCCGGCCGGTCGGCGACGCGCGTGAGCAGGACGAGCCGGCGGCCGACCTCGGTCTCGTGGCGGCGCGCGATCGACGCGAGCAGGCCCGGGTCGACGTTGCCGCCCGAGAGCACGGCGACGGTCGTGCCGCTCGCGGCGGGTTGGACCTGGCCGCCGAGCAGCGCCGCGACGCCGACCGCCCCGGCGCCCTCGACCACGAGCTTGGCGCGCTCCATCAGCAGCACCATCGCCTCCGCGGTCTCGTCCTCCCCCGCCACGGCCATCTCGTCGACCCACTGCTCGAGCAGTGGCGTCGTCAGCTCGCCGGGCGTCTTGACCGCGATCCCGTCGGCGATCGTCAATGAGGCGTCGGCAATCCGGACGCCGACCACCTCGATGTCGGGCCGCGCCGATTTGATCGCGATCGCGACGCCGCTGCAGAGCCCGCCGCCGCCGACGGGGACGACCACCTTGGCGAGATCGGGCACGTCCTCGAGCAGCTCGAGGCCGAGCGTGCCCTGCCCGGCGACGATGTCCGGATCGTCGAAGGGGTGGACGAAGGCGAGGCCGCCCTCGTGCGCTCGGGCCTGAGCGCTCACCAGGCAGTCCTCGACCCCGGCGCCCCCGCTATGCACGATCGCGCCCTGCCCGCGCGCGGCCTCGGCCTTGGCGATCGGCGCGTCGGCGGGGACGAAGACCTCGCACGGGACTCCCATCGCGCGCGCCGCGGCGGCCAGCGCCTGCGCGTGGTTGCCCGCCGAAGCGGCGACGACGCCTCTGGCGCAGCCCTTCTCGCCCAGCGCGGCGAGCTTGGCCGCGGTGCCACGGACCTTGAAGGAGCCGGTGCTCTGCAGGTTCTCGGCCTTCAGCACGACGGTCCCGCCGACGCGCTCGGAGATCGTGCGCGTCGAGAGCGTCGGCGTGCGGCGTGCGGCGGTCGCCACCGCTGGGCGCGCCGCTTCCACGTCGCGCGCGGTGACCGAGGACTCGACGGTGGCCACACCCTGAGGCTACAGCGGAGCCCGACTCGCGGTATACCGCTGGACATCAACGATCTGGGAACCGCCGATCTGCTCCTGCGCGCCGATGCCGCCCTCGCCGAGGGGCCGCGCTGGGACGCGCGCACGCAGCGCCTGCTGTGGGTCGACATCGACGGCCGCACCCTGCACGAGTACGACCCCGCCGGCGGCGAGGACCGCGCGGTCGGCCTGCCCGCCAAGGTCGGCGCCGCGGCGCCGACGGCGGATCCCGGCCGCGTGCTCGTCGCGCTCGCCGACCGCCTCGCGATCGTCGATCTCACCAGCGGCGAGCTCGAGCCGCTCGCGGAGTTCCCGCACCGGCGCGCCGGCATGCGGGCCAACGACGGCGCGGTCGATCCTGCCGGGCGCTTCTGGATCGGGACGATGTGCGACGACGAGAGGCCGGACCTGGCCGCGCTGTACCGATACGACCCCGACGGCAGCCTCACCACCGTGCTCGAGGGCATCTCGCTCTCCAACGGCCTCGGCTGGAGCGCCGACGAGCAGCGCATGTACTACGTCGACTCGCCCACCTTGCGGATCGACGTGCTCGACTATGACAACGCGACCGGCGCCGTCGAGAACCGCCGGCCGTTCGCCACGATCGAGGCGGGCGTGGGCGTGCCCGACGGCCTCGTCCTCGACGACGAGGGCGGCGTCTGGGTCGCGCTCTATGGCGGCGCGCAGGTGCGCCGCTACGACCCCGACGGCGCGCTCGACGCCGTCCTCGCCGTGCCCGCCGACAACGTCACGGCGTGCTGGTTCGGCGGCGCCGGCGGGCGGCGCCTGTTCGTCACCACGGCGCGCTCTCCCCAGCCGCTCGGCGGCTGCCTGTTCGTCACCGAGCCCGGCTTCACCGGCCGGCCCGCGCGGGCGTTCGGACGAGGCGCGTGATCGAGGTCCTGATCGCCAGCCCGCTCGGGCCGGAGCTCGCACGCCGCGTCGAGGAGGCCGACGCGCGCGTTCAACTCACCTACCTGCCCGACCTGCTGCCGCGGGCGCGCTGGAGCGGCGACGTCGTCGGTGAGGGCGGCGTCGGGCTCGAGGATCCCCGCTGGGAAGAGCCGCTGCGCCGCGCCGAGGTGCTGTTCGGGATCCCCGGAGGCACGCCCGAGGGGCTGGTCGACGCGGTCCGCCGCGGACCCGCGCTGCGCTGGGTGCAGGCGCGCAACGCCGGCGCGGGCGAGCAGCTCGGCGGCGCGCTGCGCCTCGCCCCCGACGAGCTGCGCGACGTGGCGGTGACGACGTCGAGCGGCGTCCACGCCGGGCCGCTGGCGGAGTTCGCGCTGTTCGGCCTGCTCGCCTTCGCCAAGCAGCTGCCCACGCTGCTCGCCGACCAGCGCGAGCGCCGCTGGCCGCCGGGCCAGCAGCCCGTCGGCGAGCTGCGCGACCGCACGCTGCTGATCGTCGGCCTCGGCGCCATCGGCACCGAGACCGCGCGGCTGGCGCAGGCGTTCGGGATGCACGTGCTCGCGGTCAAGCGCGACGCCTCGGGCACCGCGCCGCACGTCGACGAGCTGCACCCCGCGGACGACCTGCCCGCGCTGGTCGGGCGCGCCGACGGCATCGTGGTCACGCTGCCGCTGACCGACGCCAGCCGTGGCCTGCTCGACGCGGACACGCTCGCCGCCGTCAAACCCGGCGCCGTGCTCGTCAACGTCGGCCGCGGCGCCGTCGTCGACGAGGCCGCCCTCGCCGAGCGCCTGCAGGACGGCACGCTGGCGGGCGCAGCGCTCGACGTCTTCGCGGAGGAGCCGCTGCCGCCCGACAGCCCGCTGTGGGGGCTCGAGAACGTGATCGTGAGCCCGCACAACGCCGCGCTCGTCGAGGCCGAGGAGGCCCGCGTCGTCGACCTGTTCTGCGACAACCTGCGCCGCCGCCTCGAGGGCGAGCCACTGCGCAACGAACTCGACCCGGAGGTCCTCTACTGATGCCCGGCGACCGCATCACCCCGGCCGAGCTCGAGAGTTGGACCCAGGCGCTGCTGGAAGCCTCGGGCCTCGAGCCCGCCGCCGCGGAGACGGTCGCGCTCTCGCTCGTCGACGCGAACCGCCGCGCCGTCGACTCCCACGGCGTCGCGCGCGTGCCGATCTACTCCGAGCGCCTGCGCGCGGGCCTCGTCAACGGCCGTCCGCGACCGCGCGTCGAGCGCGAGGAGGGCGCCGTCGCGCTGATCGACGCCGACCGCGGCCCGGGCCAGGTGGCCGGTGTGCTGGCCACCGATCACGCGATCGAGCTCGCGCGGCGCCACGGCGTCGGCGTCGTCTCCGTGCACCGCTCGAGCCACTACGGCGCCGCCGGCTACTACGCGATCCGCGCCGCGCAGGCGGGCATGATCGGCATCTCGACCACGAACTCCGAGCCGTTCGTGATCCCCTACGGTGGCGTCGGCCGCGCGCTGGGGACCAACCCGATCGCGCTCGCCGCGCCGACGCCGGACGGGATCTTCGACGTCGACATGGCCACGAGCCAGGTGGCGGTCAACCGCATCTTCAACGCGCGCGACGAGGGGCGGACGATCCCCGAGGGCTGGGGCGTCGACGAGCAGGGCCAGCCGACGACCGACCCCGCACAGGTGCACTCCGCCGTCCCGCTCGGCGGCTACAAGGGCTACGCGCTCGCGGTGCTCGTCGAGGTCCTCTCGGGGGCGCTGTCCGGCGCGGGCGTCGGCCACAAGGTCGGGAACCTCTACGAGGGCGGCGAGACCCAGGACGTCGGGCACTTCCACCTCGTCATCGACCCCGATCGCCTCGCCGGGCGCGTGCGCTTCGCCGAGGCGCTCGGCAGCCTGCTCGAGGCGCTCAAGGCGATGCCGGTCGCGGCGGGCCACGACGAGGTGCTCGTGCCGGGCGAGCCCGAGGCGCGCGCGAAGGCCGAGCGCGAGCGCGAGGGCATCCCGCTCCCGCCCACGCTGTGGGCGACGCTCGAGGAGCTCGGCGCCGAGCTCGGCGTCAGGCCGCCGGGTCGCTGAGCGCGTCCCGGCGCTGCTCGAGGAAGGCGCGCTCGACCGGATTGGCGGCCAGCTCGAGCGCGCGCTCGTAGGCCAATCGCGCGTCCTGAGACCGGCCCAGCCGCCGCAGCAGGTCGGCGCGCGCGGAGTGCAGCAGGTGGTAGCCGTCGAGCCCGCCGATCGCGTCGATCAGCGCGAGCCCGCGCTCGGGGCCCTCGTCCATCGCCACCGCGACGGCGCGGTTGAGCTCGATCACCGGGCTCGGGTCGATCGCGGCGAGCCGCGCGTAGAGCGCCGCCACGCGCGCCCAGTCGGCGGCGGCCGCGACGTTCTCCGCGGCGATCGCCGCCTGCAGGCCGTAGCGGTCGGGTGCCGCCGTCGCAGCGAGCGCGCGGCCCTCGTCGATCTCGCCCGCGTGCCACAGCGTTCGGTCCTGGTCGGAGAGGAGCACGAGCCGCCCGTCGGCGTCGACGCGCGCGTCGCGCCGCGCGTGATGGAGCAGCATCAGCGCCAGCAGGCCGCGCGGCTCGGGCCGCGCCGGCATCAGCTCGACGAGCAGCCGGCCGAGCCGGATCGCCTCCGCGCACAGCTCGCGCCGCACGAGTGCCTCACCCGCCGTCGCGGCGTAGCCCTCGTTGAAGATCAGGTAGACGGCCGCGAGCACCGACGGCATCCGGTGCGGCAGCTCGTGCTCCTCGGGCACGCGATAGGCGATCCCGGCCACGGCGATCTTGCGCTTGGCGCGCACAAGCCGCTTCGCCATCGCCGGCTCTGCGACGAGGAACGCGCGCGCGACCTCCGGCACCGAGAGCCCGCCCAGCGTGCGCAGCGTCAGCGCGACCCGCGCCTCGGCGGCGATCGCCGGATGGCAGCAGGTGAACATCAGCCGCAGGCGGTCGTCGGGGAAGCGGTCGGGCTCGTCGGCGTCGCCCCCGAGCGCTTCGAGCGCGGCGAGCTGCACGCGCTTCTCCTCGAGCACGCGCGCGCGCCGCAGGCGGTCGATCGCGCGGTTGCGCGCGGTCGTCGTGATCCACGCGCCCGGGTTGCGCGGGACGCCGTCCTTCGGCCAGCGCTCGAGTGCCACGATCCATGCCTCCTGGACCGCCTCCTCGGCAAGGTCGAAGTCGCCGAGGACGCGGATGAGCGACGCGACCGCCCGTCCCGACTCGCGCCGGAACAGGCGGTCGATCGCCGCACCCGGCGCTACGACGCGAAGACCCGGACCGGCCGGACCTCGACGCATCCGCTCTGCGCTCCGGGGATCCTGGCCGCGTACTCGATCGCCTCGTCGAGGTCCTTGCAGTCGAGCAGGTAGAAGCCGCCGAGCTGCTCCTTCGTCTCGGCGAACGGGCCGTCGGTGACGAGGCGCTCGTCCCCCTTGACGCGGACCGTCGTCGCGGTGGAGACGGGCTCGAGGCCCTCGCCGGCGACATACGCGCCGTTCGCGTGGACCTCCTCGCCGAACTGGCGGTAGCCGTCCATCATCGCGTTGACGTCGCCGGGCTGCGCGTCGCCCCACATGCTCTGGTCGTCGTAGATCGTCAGCAGGTACTTCATCCGAGCCTCCTCAGGCCGTGATGGTGGGTTTCATCTCTACGACGAACGGGATCCGGCGAAGAGGACACCTCAGTCCGGCATCGCCAGGATCGCGTCGATCTCGACCTGCGCGCCCTTGGGCAGCGCGGCGACGCCGAACGCCACGCGGGCCGGCGGATCGCTCTCGAAGAAGCTCCCGTAGACCTCGTTGACGTCGGTGAAGGCGGCCATGTCGGTGAGGTAGACCGTCAGCTTCACGGCGTCGTCGGAGAGCGACGCGCCCGCCGCGGCGGCGACCACGGAGAGGTTCTCGAGGCAGTGTCGCGCCTGCTCGGCGGGAGAGTCGCCGACGAGCTCGCCGGACTCGGGGTCGAGCGGGATCTGGCCGGAGCAGAACAGCAGGCCGCCGGCCCGCACGGCGTGGGAGTAGGGACCGACCGCTTCGGGAGCGCCGAGGGCGGTGACCGTTTCGCGATGATGGGACATAGTCGGGCACCGTACTCTGGAGGCATGGCCAACCGCCTCGCGTGCGAGACCTCTCCCTACCTCCTCCAGCACGCCGAGAACCCCGTCGACTGGTACCCGTGGGGCGAGGAGGCGTTCGCCCGGGCGCGGGAGGAGGACCGCGCGGTGCTCGTCTCGATCGGCTACTCCGCCTGCCACTGGTGCCACGTGATGGAGCGCGAGTCCTTCGAGGACGAGCGGATCGCGCAGCTCATGAACGAGCGCTTCGTGTGCATCAAGGTCGATCGCGAGGAGCACCCCGACGTCGACGCGATCTACATGGACGCGGTGCAGGCGATGACGGGGCACGGCGGCTGGCCGCTGAACGCGTTCCTCACCCCCGACGGCGTGCCGTTCTGGTGCGGCACCTACTTCCCGCCCGAGGCGCGCCAGGGCATGCCGGCGTGGCCGCAGGTGCTGACCGCGATCGGTGCCGCCTGGGACGAGCAGCGTGAGGAGATCCGCTCGCAGGCCGGTGGCATCGTCAACCGGCTGCGCGGCGCCGCCGCCCTCCAGCCGGCCGAGGCCGAGCTCGACCCGGCCTCGCTCGACGCCGCCGTCGCCGGCCTGCGCAGTCTCTATGACACCGAGCACGGCGGCTTCGGCGGCGCCCCGAAGTTCCCGCCCGCCTCGGCGATCGAGTTCCTGCTCGCGCGCGGCGAGCGCGAGATGGCGCTGCACACGCTGCGCCGGATGGCGAGCGGCGGCATGTACGACCAGATCGGCGGCGGCTTCGCGCGCTACTCCGTCGACCGCTTCTGGGTCGTCCCGCACTTCGAGAAGATGCTCTACGACAACGCCCTGCTCGCCCGCGCCTACCTGCACGCCTGGCAGGTCACCGGCGAGCCGCTGTTCGAGCGCGTGTGCCGGGAGACGCTCGACTGGGCGCTGGCCGAGCTGCGCCAGGAGGAGGGCGCCTTCGCCTCGGCGCTCGATGCCGACTCCGAGGGCGTCGAGGGCAAGTTCTCCGTGTGGACGCTCGACGAGGTCCGCGAGCTGCTCGGGGACGAGCTCGGCGAGGAGGCGATCGCGCACTTCGGGATGACCGAGCGCGGGAACTTCGAGGGCGGCAACATCCCTGTGCGAGCGACACCCGACCCGCAGCACCGCGAGGAGCTGCGCAAGCGGCTCTACGTGGCGCGCGCCCAGCGCGTGTGGCCCGGCCTCGACGACAAGCGCCTGACCGGCTGGAACGCGCTCATGGTCTCGGCGCTCGCCGACGCCGGCGCGGTGCTCGACGAGCGGCTCTATCGCAACGCCGCGGCCGAGTGCGCCGACTTCCTCGTGACGCGCATGCGCGACGGGGACGGGCGCCTGCTGCGCACCTACAACCGCGGGCAGGCGCGGCTGCGCGCCGTGCTCGAGGACCACGCCTTCCTACTCGAGGCGCTGCTGACGCTCTACGAGGCGACGTTCGACCCGCGCTGGTTCGCGGAGGCGCGCGCGCTCGCCGACACGATCCTCAAGCGCTTCCCAGACCCCGCGAACGGCGGCTTCTTCTCGACCGCGGACGATCACGAGCAGCTGATCGCGCGCCGCAAGGACATCGACGACAACCCGATCCCGGCCGGCCAGTCGGCCGCGTGCCTCGGCCTGCTGCGGCTCGCCGCGCTGACCGGCGAGCACCGCTACGAGGAGGCCGCGCTCGGCGTCATCCGGCTCCTGCACAGGATCGCGCCCCAGCATCCGGCCGGCTTCGGCCACCTCCTGCAGGCGATCGACTTCCACGTCTCCCCCGTGCGCGAGGTCGCCCTCGTCGGGCCGGATCTCGCGCCGCTCGAGCGCGTCGTGCGCTCGACCTTCCGCCCCCACGTCGTGCTGGCGGGCGGCGAACCCGACGGTGTGCCCTTGCTGGCGGGGCGCGAGCCCGTGGGCGGCCGCGCCGCCGCCTACGTGTGCGAGCGCTTCGCCTGCCAGCGGCCGGTGACCGAGCCTGACGAGCTGGCCGCGCTGCTCGACTGAGATCCAAACGGAACGGTCGTTCCGTACAGTTGGCGCGATGGCACGGCTGTTCAAGATCCCCGCCGGCCGGCGGTCGAAGTTCGCGGTCGCCGCCGTCTTCATCATCGTCTCCGGGATCGTCGGCGGGCTGTTCTCGGGCAAGTTCGAGTCGGCGCAGCAGAACGAGACCGCGTCCTTCCTCCCCGGCAACGCCGAGTCGGTGAAGTCGCTCGAGGCCGTCAAGCGCTACCCGGGCGGCGAGCTGGCGCCGGCGGTGATCGTCTACGAGCGCAAGGGTGGGCTCAGCGGCGCCGATCGTGCCCGCGTGAAGCACGACCAGCGGTCCTTCCAGACCAACCGGCCCTCGATCGCGCTGCCTCCCCAGCCCCCGGTGTTCTCGCGCAACGGCGACGCGGCCCTGTTCGCGCTCCCGATCCGCGCGACGGGCGACTCCAACAAGTTCGAGACCGCTATGGACGACATCCGCGGCCGCGTGAGTGGCGAGCACGGCGGGCTCGAGGTGAAGGTCACCGGCGCGGCCGGCTACGGCGCGGACGCGATCAAGGTGTTCGGGAACATCAACGGCACCCTCCTGGCCGCGACCGCGCTGATCGTCCTGATCCTGCTGATCGTGATCTACCGGTCGCCGATCTTCTGGGCGATCCCCTTCTTCACCGTCCTGCTCGCCGAGTCGGCCGCGCGCGGCTTCGGCTACCTGATCGCCGAGGCGGGCGTGACCATCAACGGGCAGTCGGGCGGGATCCTGCCGGTGCTCGTGTTCGGAGCGGGCACCGACTACGCGCTCCTGCTCGTGAGCCGCTATCGCGAGGAGTTACGCCGCCACGAGGACAAGCACGTGGCGATGCGGGTCGCGCTCGGCGCCGCCGGCCCGGCGATCCTCGCCTCGGGGCTCACGGTGATCGTGGCGCTGCTGACCCTGTCGCTCGCCGAGGTCAACGGCACCGCGGGGCTCGGGCCGATCGGGGCGATGGGCGTGCTGCTGGCGATGGTCTCGATGCTCACGATGCTGCCGGCGCTGCTCGTGATCTTCGGGCGGCGCGCGTTCTGGTCGCCGTTGTTCCACACGATCCCGCACGTCGGCGACACCGGCAGTGACGAAACTCACGGCGCCTGGCGCCGGATCGGCGAGCGGATCGCCGTGCGCCCGCGCCGGGTGTGGGTCGGCGGGACGCTCGTGCTCGTACTGCTCGCGCTCAACGTGACGCAGATCGACACGGGACTCACGAACGGCAACTCCTTCCGCGGCGACGTCGAGTCGGTGCAGGGCGCGGCCATCCTCGCGCGCTCGTTCCCCGGCGGCCTCTCGGCGCCGACGAACGTGATCGTGCCGGACGCGAGCCGCGCGGCCGCGGTTCGCGCGGCGCTGCTCAAGCGGCCGGACCTGGTGGCGAGCGTGCTGCCGCCGCGGCAGGGCCCGCCCGGAGCCCGGATCGACGTGATCCTGCGCCGTGACCCGTTCTCGACCCAGGCCTTCGAGGAGACGCCCGAGCTCAGGCGGATCGCCCGCACGGCTGGCGGGCCGGGCGTGCTCGTCGGCGGCCCGACCGCCGAGTCCTACGACTACCGCAAGTCGGCGACGCGCGACAACTTCGTGATCCTGCCGATCGCGCTGCTCGTCGTGCTGCTGATCCTCGCGGTGCTCCTGCGGGCGATCCTGGCGCCGGTGCTGCTCGTGGCATCGGTCATCGTGTCCTACTTCGCGGCGCTCGGCACCGGCATCTTCTTCTTCAACAACGTGTTCGGCTTCGCGGGCGTCGATCCGTCGCTGCCGCTGCTGGCGTTCGTGTTCCTCGTTGCGCTCGGTATCGACTACAACATCTTCCTGATGGCGCGCGTGCGCGAGGAGACCCTCCGCCACGGCACGCGCCAGGGCATGCTGAGGGGCCTGGCGGTGACCGGCGCCGTGATCACGTCGGCGGGCATCGTGCTCGCGGGGACCTTCAGCGCGCTCGCGGTGCTCCCGCTCGTGTTCCTCACCGAGATCGGCTTCATCATCGCCTTCGGCGTGCTGCTCGACACGTTCCTCGTGCGCTCGGTGCTCGTGCCGGCGCTCGGGTTCGACATCGGCCCGCGGATCTGGTGGCCCTCGCGGCTCGCGCACGAGGACGATCGCGCCGGGGACGAGGAGGTCGGCGCAGGTGGTCGGCAAGCTGACCAAGCGCGGCACGCATCCGCTGCGGCGGAGCGCCAATAAGCGCCTCACCGTGAAAAGTTCAAGTCCGCGTGAAGTACGGGGTGCCGCGGTTTAAGTCGGTGCCGATCCGTCAGTCGCGCCCCCAGGGTGGACGGATGCACCGCTTGCGGGCCCTGTCGAGTCGGAGTAGAACCGGAGAGTGTCCCGCCGGCTCCTCTTGCCAGCCGCGGTGCTGCTCGCCGTGTGCCTCGGGTCCCCCGCACCCGCCGCGGCGATCGTGCGCGGCGACCTGGCCGTCCAGGGCGAGTTCCCCGCCCAGGGTGTGCTCCGGATCAGTTCGACCGCACCCCCTGATTTCGATTCCTTCTGCGGCGGCACGCTGATCGGCAGCCGGCAGTTCCTGACCGCCGCTCGCTGCACGAAGGACGACATTGGCGACGCGTTGCCTTTCGCCAACTTCCTCGTCCGGCTCGGTGACGTCGACCGATCGCCGGCCAGCCCGGACGACTACCTCGTGACCAACGTCGAGGTCGCCCCCGGATTCGGGTTCGCGACGCATCGCAACGACGCGGCGGTGCTCACGCTCACCCGCGTCGCGGACTACGAGCCGACGCGGGTCGTGGACCCCGCCGAGACCGACCTCTGGGCGCCGGGAGCCACGGGAACGGTCCTCGGATGGGGCCGCACCTCGACCGCGGGCACCAGTTCGGAGTTCCTGCGCAAGGTCGACGTGCCCATCGTCGACAGCCCGCGGTGCAGCATCCCGTACGGCGCGGGGTTCGACCCGAACCTGATGCTGTGCGCCGCGGACCCCCTCGGGTCACCCCAGCCGGCCCACGACAGCTGCGTCGACGACTGGGGCGGTCCGCTGCTCGTCCCCGACGGCAGCGGCCTGTTCGCGCTGGCAGGGATCGTCTCGACGCGCGGCAACTCGTGCGGGGATCCGGCCAAGCCCGGCATCTACACGCGGATGGGCGCGGGTGCGCTGAACACCTGGGTGCACAGCAGGACCCCGGAGGCCAACTTCGGCTTCGACCACACGCCGCGCGCCAACGAGCCCGTGAGGCTCACCTCGACCTCGCACCATCCCGCCGGCGCTGACTACTTCACGACCGTCCGGTGGGATCTCGACGGGGACGGTCGCTTCGACCGGGCGGGCCAGAGCGTCGTCCACACGTTCCCGGCCGCGGGGCAGCAGGTGGTCGGGATCGAGGCGAGCCGGCCCGGAGGCGACAAGGCCACGGCCTACTTCGCGTTCAGCGTCGGCCCCGACCCGAACGCCGCGCCGCCGGGTGAGCAGCCGGGCACCACCCCGCCCCCGCCGGCGGTGACCCCGAGGCACGCGGCCTCGCCCCTGGCGACGATCTCCGCGGCCAAGCGGCCGAAGGTCCGCCGCGGCCGGTTCCGGATCCGGGTGAAGTTCGCGAAGACGGCGCCGCGCGGCACCGCGGTCATCGAGGTCTTCCGCGGCAAGCGCATCATCGGGATCGCCCGCACGCGCGTCCGCCGCGGGGCAACGAAGCGCGTCAACGTGAAGCTCACGTCGACCGGCAAGCGGCTGCTGGGCGCCAGCTCCACCCGGCGCCTGAAGGTCAGGGTGCGGGTGCGCGTCGGCCACAGGGCGCTACGGTCGAAGACGCTGACGATCAGGCGCTAGGGCGCTACAGGATCGAGAGGTACCGCTCGAGCTCCCAGGGCGTGACCTGCACGCGGTAGTCCTCCCACTCCTGGCGCTTGATCTCGACGTAGCGATTGAAGATGTGCTCGCCGAGCGTGCGCAGCACCAGCTCGGACTCCGAGGTGATCTCGATCGCCTCGCCGAGCGTCTCGGGCAGCTGCTCGATCCCGAGCCGCTTCCGCTCATCGGGCGAGAGGTGGTAGAGGTTCTTCTCCATCGGCTCGGGCAGCTCGTAGCCCTTCTCGATGCCCTCGAGGCCGGCCTGGAGCAGCACGGCGAAGGTCAGGTAGGGATTGCACGCGGGGTCCGGGCAGCGCAGCTCCATCCGCGTCGCCTGCTCGCGACCCGGGTGGTAGAGCGGGACGCGCACGAGCGCGGAGCGGTTGCGGCGCGACCAGGCGACGTAGACCGGCGCCTCGTAGCCCGGGACCAGGCGCTTGTAGGAGTTCACCCACTGGGCGAAGATCGAGCAGATCTCGCGCGCGTGGCGCAGCTGCCCGGCGATGAAGGCCTTGCCGACGTCGGAGAGGTAGTACGGGTCCTCGGCGTCGTAGAACGCGTTCTTGCCGTCCTTGAACAGCGACTGGTGCGTGTGCATGCCCGAGCCGTTCTCGCCGAACAGCGGCTTGGGCATGAACGTCGCGTGCCAGCCGTACTTCATCGCGTACTCCTTGACCGTGATCCGGTACGTCATGCAGTCGTCGGCCATCTTCAGCGCATCGGCGTAGCGCATATCGATCTCGTGCTGGGAGGGCCCGACCTCGTGGTGGGAGTACTCCACCCCGATGCCGAGCTTCTCGAGCGCGAGCACCGTCTCCCGCCGCACGTCCGAGCCGGCGTCCAGCGTCGTGAGGTCAAAGTAGCCGCCCTCGTCGAGCACCTCGGTGCCCTTGTTGTCGCGGAACAGGAAGTACTCGAGCTCCGGCCCGACGTAGAAGTGCTCGAAGCCCATCGCCTTGGCGCGCTCCTCGGCGCGGCGCAGGACGTGGCGCGGATCGCCCTCGTAGGGCTCGCGCTCCGGGGTCAGGATGTCGGCGAACATCCGCGCCACGCCGCCGCCCTGGTCCTCGGGGCGCCACGGCAGCAGGCGGAACGTCGAGGGGTCGGGCAGCGCGACCATGTCCGATTCCTCGATCGCGTTGAAGCCGGTGATCGACGAGCCGTCGAAGCCCATGCCGGCCTCGAAGGCGCCCTCGAGGTCCTGGGAGTTGATCGAGAACGACTTCAGCTGGCCGAGGATGTCGGTGAACCACAGGCGGATGAAGCGCACGCCGCTCTCGTGGACGAGGGCGAGGACGTCCTCGGTCGTGCTGGGCTGCTCCCGCGGCGGCATGAAGCGGGAACGCTACAGCCAGCGCAGCGCCCACGCGCGCAGCTCGCGCAGGGCAGGGGCGAGCTCGCGCCCCATGTCCGTCAATCCATACTCGACGCGGGCCGGCGAGCCCTCGCGCACCTGGCGCTCGACGATGCCACGGGCCTCGAGCTCCTTCATCCGCTCGGAGAGCAGGCGGTCGGACAGGTGCGGCACCGAGCCGCCGATCTCCGAGAAGCGCAGCGGGCCGCTCTCGAGCAGCACATAGACGATGGCGCCCGACCAGCGCTTGCCCACGAGCTCGACGGCCTCGTGCGTGTAGGGGCAGCACTCCCCGGGGCGCTCCAGCGTGGCGACCGCGACCCTGCGGCGGGGAGCGCCCGGACTCATGGCTCTCAGGCCGCGCGCAGGACGCGCGCGTCCTCCACCGATCCGTCGGCCGGCACGTCGCCGGCGATGTGGACCATGGCCGTGAAGGCCTCGAGGGCGACGACCGCGACCGCCTCGAGCAGCTGCTCGTCGGTCCAGCCTGCCTCGCGTGCCTCCTCGAGCAGGTGGCTCGGGCACACGCGCTGCTCGGCGAGCGGCCGGAGATAGCGCAGCAGCGCCGCCTCCCGATTGTCGCGCGAGTCCCACTCGCGGGCGAGCGAGAGCTCGTCGAGGCCGAGACCGGCCTGGCGCCCCGTGCGGCCGTGCAGCGTGAGGCCGGCCTCGGAGCGATGCAGCGCCGCAACGGCGAGCGCGATCCGCTCGAGCGTCTTGAGCGTCAGCGTGCCGTTGTTGCGCAGCTCCGAGCGGAACCGCGCGTAGGCACGCAGGGCGGCAGGCGAGCCGGCCAGGACCCCGAGGAAGTTCGGGAGCTGGCCGGCGCCGGCGAGGGCGCCCTTGACGACCGGCAGCGACGCCTCGGGCGCCGTGAGATCGTCGTGGATCTGGAAGCGGGACATCTGGGTCTTCATCGCGTACCGCCGTGGGGAGGGGGAGCAGGGGGGAGCGCTCGATTCGGCGTCCTTACCCTTGATAAGTGTAGGACCCGCAGCTTGTCTGCGCAACTGTCCTGCGGACCTGCTCCGGGCGGCGTCAACCGCCGCCGCGGTTACGACGTCAGGATCGCGATCAGGATCAGCAGCAGCCCGCCCAGGAACGCCCAGGCGATGATCCGCGTCGGATCCCCCGCCAGCCGCTGTTCGACGGTCAGCCGCGGGCGCCGGCGGCGGGCCGCCGACGTGAACGGGGCGATCTCGGACACGTCGCCGGGCCGGCCGTTGATCCTGATCGTGCGACGCCCGTCGGAGACGACCTCGGGCTCCGGCGCGTCGACGACCTCGGCCGCGATCGACTGGTCGCCGGTCGGGGCCTCGGTCAGGGCCGCCGTCAGCGCGGCGACCTCGTCGACGGGCGCCTCGGGCTCCGTGCTGTCCACGCCGTCGAACGCCTCGTCGGCGCCCCAGTCCTCGACCGGCCGGCGGCGGCTGCGCGAGGGCCCCTCGGAGGCGCGGCCGTCACGGACCGAGCCGTCGTGCCGCGCGAAGCGGCGCCCGCGGACGCGGGGAAAGCTCTCGTCGATGCCCCAGTCGTCGGCGGGCCGCCGGGGGAGGGGAGCATCGCGTTCGTGGTCGTACAGACCCTCTTGGTCCCGGGTCGCGTTGTCTGGCATCGCTATTCCTCGATCCGTGCGCTTACGGGGTTAGCTGACGGGCTCGCGCCGGATGAGCGGCGCTACGCGAAGGCGATTCGCCCCACCTGCCTGGGTCCCCCGCTCCCCGGATCCTCCGGGGACTCAGCGGTTGTGCCGCGCCGCATCGTAACAAGGGCGGAAAACCCTGCAAGCGAACAGACTTATGACAAACCGCACGGACGGAACCAGCGCCCGCACGTTGCGGGATCGGCGTTACTTGCCTTGGGTCTGGCCGACGGCCTTGGCCACGTAGGCGGCGACATCCTCGGCGTCCTTGCCCTGCACGAGGTCGGCCGCCATCTGCCCGTTGCCCCGGGCACGGCCCTTGTGGATGGCGTCCAGGACGAGGCTCTTGGGCGGGCGCAGGTTGTCGAGATTCGGGCCGACCTGGGCGACCGCGTTGCTCGCCTTCAGCGTGTGACAGGTGCGGCAGCGCTCTCCGAACAGCTGGCGGCCGTGCTTCTCGGCCGCCGTGAGGTTGCTCACATTCGCCTTGGGGACGTCGTTGCGATTCTCGACCGTGGCGATGACCGCCGCCGGGATCCCGAGGCCGAGGATGACCACGGCGAGGAGGAAGTTGAAGAGGGCGACCCTGCGGGTGCGCTTGCTCTGCGACGCCATCCGCCGGCGCGCGCCGCTCGGGCCGCCGCTCAGCCCGACGAACAGCACGCCCAGGCCGAGTGCGACGAACAGGAGGGTGAAGGCGAGAACGGCCATGCGGAGCGGCAGATTACCCGGTGGGGCGGCGAGGCGAAGCCGGTGACGAGCCCCCGGGGCGAGACAGCGAGGCGAAGCCGGTGACGAGCCCCCGGGCGAGGCAGTGCGGCACGGGAGTGCTCATCGCCGCCGCCCCGAGGCAAAGCTCTGGACCGCCGGTGCGACCGTGCGGAAGTCGGCGAGCTCGGCGGCCTCGGCTTCCCGCCGCGCCCGCTCCTCGAGCGAGACCACCTCGGCGGCCGCGCCCTGCGGCGCCTTCAGCGGCAGCAGGTTCTCGACGAAGACGTTGATCCCGCCCCCCGCGGCGGCCAGCTTCTCCAGCCGCCCCTCGGCCAGCATCAGCGGCTCGGAGCGCACGAGCAGGCGATGGCGCTCGTAGACGGGCGGCGGGACGATCAGGTTGACGGTCCCGAACTCGTCCTCGATCAGGATGAAGACGATGCCCTTGGCCGTCCCGGGGCGCTGGCGCGCGACGACGAGGCCGCCGATCCGCACCCGCGCGCCGTGCCCGAGCGCCTCGAGATCGCGGCAGGACACCGTGCCGGCCGGCAGCTGCGGGCGCAGCAGCGCCATCGGGTGCGACCCGAGCGTCAGCCCGGTGGTGGCGTAGTCGGCGATCATCGCCTCCCACGGCTCCAGCTCGCGCAGCTCGGGCGCGTCCGGCACGTCGAGCGGGAGCGAGAGCTGCGTGCCGTCCTGGACCGGCTCCCCGGGCGCGGCGATCCCCAGCTCCCACAGGATCTCGCGGCGGGAGTGTTGGTGGTAGCGGGGCGGGTGGGTGGGAATGGATTTCACAAGCGCGTCGCACGCCCCCGCCCACGCCAGCTGCGCGAGCGCCGGACGCCCGGCGCCGGCGCGCGAGGCGAGGTCGCCGAGCGAGCGGAACGGCCCGCCGGCCGCGCGCGCCTCCACCAGCGCCGCGACCTCGTCGGAGCGCACGCCGTTGACGTAGCCGAGACCGATGCGGACGTCCGCGCCGTCGGTCGTGCAGGACACCTCGCTCGCGTTGGCGTCGGCGCCGAGCAGCGCGATCCCGCGCCGCTGCGCCTCGTGCACCAGCGTGTCCGACGCGTAGAAGCCCATCGGCTGCTCGTTGAGCAGCGCGCACAGGAACTCCGGGCCGTAGTGCACCCGCAGCCAGGTCGACTGGTAGGCGAGCAGCCCGAAGGCCGCGCCGTGGGCCTTCGGGAAGCCGAAGCCCGAGAACCCCATGATCATCTCGTAGACGCGCTCCGCCACGTCCGCCGCGACCCCGTGGGTGCGTTCCGCACCCTCCACGAAGCGCTGGTGGTAGGCCTCGATCGCCGCCTCCGAGCGCTTGCGGCTCATCGCCCGCCGCAGCCCCTCGGCCTCCCCTGGTGAGAAGCCGGCGAAGGCGATCGCGACCTCGAGCACCTGGTCCTGGAAGATGATCGTGCCGAGCGTGTCGTGCAGGACGGGCTCGAGCGAGGGGTGCTCGTAGGGCACGACGTAGTCAGGGTCCTCGCGCATCTGCTGGCGGCGCGCGATATAGGGGTTCACGGCGCCGCCGAGGATCGGGCCGGGGCGCACGATCGCCACCTGGATGGTCAGGTCGTCGAGCGTCTCGGGGCGCGTGCGCCGCAGCGAGGCCATCTGCGCACGGCTCTCGATCTGGAAGACGCCCATCGTGTCGGCCTCCTGGATCGCCGTGTAGGTCGCGGCGTCGTCGAAGGGGATGCGCGAGAGGTCGACGCGCTCGTTGCGGGTGCGCGCGATGTCCTCCACGCAGCGCTCGACCGCCGAGAGCATCCCGAGGCCGAGCAGGTCGATCTTCAGGAAGCCCGCGTCGGCGCAGGAGTCCTTGTCCCACTGGCAGAGCTGGCGGCCCTCCATCGCGGCGGGCAGGACGGGGCAGCAGTCCACCAGCGGGCGGGTCGAGACGATCATCCCGCCCGAGTGCTGGGAGAGGTGGCGCGGCAGCCGGTATGCCTCGTCGCACAGCCGCGCCAGCCACGCCCAGCGGCCGGGCAGGCGCGCCGCGCGCGCCTCCGCGCCCGGCCGCGGGACCGCGTAGTCGGCGGGATCGCGGCCGTTGACCCGCGCGAGCCACTCCTCCGTCGACATCGCGAACGGCGCGCGCGAGTCGGGGTCCAGCCACGGCGCGGGCGGCCCCCCGGGCTCGATCCCGAGCGCGTTCTCGACGTCGGCCGCCACGCCGCGGATCGCGAACGGCTCCGACCCGCGGGCGACCCGCTCGAGCTCGGCGGCCGGCAGCCCGAGCACCTTGCCGAGCTCGCGGATCGATCCGCGCGAGCGGAAGGTCGGGAAGGCCGCCACCAGCGCCGAGTGCTCGCGCCCGTAGCGGTCGTGCACGCGCGGGATCAGGACCTCGCGGATGTCGCGCGGGAAGTCGAGGTCGATGTCCGGCAGCGCCGTGAGCTCCTCGTTG
>JBBQLH010000026.1:0-42329 GCA_038327685.1 Solirubrobacterales bacterium | reverse complement strand
ACGTCGATCCCACGGGTCCGCTTTCGCAGCGCCTCGAAGCGGCGAGCCGCCACGGACACTTTCGCGGCGTGGCAACGGTGGTTGCCAAGCTTTTCAACCTCGCCCGCCCCGACCGCGCCTACTTCGGCCAGAAAGACGCCCAGCAGGTCGCCGTGCTCAGGCGCATGGCGTGCGACCTCGACCTCCCTGTGCAGATCGAGGTCCTCCCCACCATCCGCGAGCCCGACGGCCTCGCGATGTCGAGCCGCAACGTCCGGCTGAGCCCTGAGGACCGCCTCCGCGCCGCCGGCCTGAGCGCCGCCCTGCGGGCCGCAGCCGAGGCGATCGATGACGATCCCCTCGATGCGGGGCTTGCCGTCCTGGCCGAGCACGGCATCACGCCCGAGTACCTCGCCATGGTCGACCCCGACACCTTCCAGGAACCCGATCCACTCATCGTCGTCGCCGCCTCCATCGGCGACACCCGCCTGATCGACAACGTCCTCATCAAGAGGGCGGCGACCCCGGATCGCCGGGGCGCCGACCCGAAAGGAGCCGTCAGTGTCCTCCCCACCCCGTGAGCCCCGGTTCGAGCGCGAGGAGCGCAAGCCGGTCACCCTCCTCAAGCTGTCCGAGAAGCGCGCCCTCGGCGAGCCGATCGTCATGGTCACCGCCTACGACCACCCCAGCGCCCTCGCGGTCGAGGACGCGGGGGTCGACGTCGTCCTGGTCGGGGACTCCGCCGCCAACAACGTGCTCGGCTACCGCGACACGGTGCCGATCACGCTCGACGAGCTGCTCATGCTCGCGAGGGCCGTCCGCCGCGGGCTGCGCACGCCGCTGATGGTCGGCGACCTGCCGTTCGGCACCTACGAGGCGTCCGACGAGCAGGCGATCGCGACCGCGCACCGCTTCGTCAAGGAGTCGGGCTGCGACGCGGTCAAGCTCGAGGGCGGCGGCCAGATGGCCCAGCGCGCCCGCGCGATCGTCGAGGCCGGCACGCCGGTCATGGGCCACGTCGGCCTGACCCCGCAGACGGCGACGTCGCTGGGCGGATACCGCGCCCAGGGCCGCACGGCCGAGCGCGGCCGCCAGGTGCTCGAGGACGCGCTCGCCCTCCAGGAGGCGGGCTGCTTCGCGATCGTCTTCGAGGCGATCCCCGCCGAGCTGACCGACCTGATCATGGAGCACATGGAGGTCCCGGTGATCGGGATCGGCGCGGGCGCCAGCACCGACGGCCAGGTGCTCGTGTTCCACGACCTGCTCGGGATCAACGACGCGTTCAAGCCCAAGTTCGTCAAGCGCTACGCGGAGCTGCGCGGCGAGATGGTCAGCGCGATCGCGACCTACGCCGAGGAGGTGCGCACGCGCGTCTTCCCCGGGCCGGAGCACGTCTACGGCGTGGCGCCGGAGGAGATGGAGCGGCTGAAGGAGATGCTCGGCAGCAGGGCGCACGCCTAGCCGCCGCGTTCACAAATACACTGGCCGCCGATGGCCGGACTGTCCCGACTCTTCGCGCCGCGCGAGCGCGAGTTCTTCGACCTGTTCGAGGAGGCGGGCCGCAACATCGTCGAGTCCGGAGAGATCCTCGAGCGCATCCTCGAGCGCTGGCCCGATCACGGCGAACTGGCGCGCGAGATCGTGGTCCGCGAGCAGGAGGGCGACCGGATCACGCACGACATCATCCAGCGCCTCAACCAGACGTTCGTGACCCCGATCGAGCGCGAGGACATCCTCGACCTCGCCTCGGCGCTCGACGACATCGTCGACTACATCGAGGAGGTCGCGGACTACCTCGCGCTGTATCGCATCGAGGCGCCGATGGACCAGGCCCAGGAGCTCGCGCGGATCCTCCACCACGCGTGCCGCGAGCTCAACAACGCGATCCCGCGCCTGCGCACCTTCGGCGACATCCGCCACTTCACGGTCGAGATCAACCGGCTGGAGAACGACGGAGACCGCACGGTCCGCGCCGCGCTCGCCTCACTCTTCGAGACGGGGATCGACCCGATGATGGTCATCCGCTGGAAGGACATCTTCGAGCGCCTCGAGGAGGCCATCGACGCCACGGAGCGCGCGGCGAACATCCTCGAAGGCGTGATGATCAAGAACCGGTAGGACAGTGAGCGACGTCGTCCTCTGGATCGTGGTGGCGACGGCCATCGCCTTCGACTTCACCAACGGCTTCCACGACACCGCCAACGCGGTGGCGACGTCGATCTCGACCCGTGCGATGCCGCCGAAGGTGGCGGTAAGCCTCGCGGCGGCGCTGAACTTCGTCGGCGCCTTCCTCTCGCTCGCCGTCGCCGCCACGATCGCCAAGGGGATCGTGCAGGCCGACCTCATCACCCCCTCGATCGTGTTCGCGGGCCTGGTCGGGGCGATCGCCTGGAACCTCGCCACCTGGTACTTCGGCCTGCCGGCCTCCTCGTCGCACGCGCTGATCGGCGGCGTCGTCGGCTCGGCCTTCGTCGCCGCCGGCCCCGACGCCGTGCTCGGCGGGGGCATCGTCGAGAAGGTGGTGGTGCCGGCCCTCGTCGCGCCGGTGCTCGCCCTCGTCGTGTCGGCGATCGCGATCTCGCTCGCCTACCGGATCGTCGGCCGCCGCCATCCGGGCCCGGTGTCGCGCGGCTTCCGGCTCGGCCAGATCATCTCCGGCAGCCTGTTCTCGCTCTCGCACGGCACGAATGACGCGCAGAAGACGATGGGGATCATGTTCCTGGCGCTCGTCGCGAACGGGAACCTCAGCGCCTCCGACGACGTGCCGACGTGGGTGGTGCTCTCCGCGGCCACCGCGATCGCGCTCGGCACCTACGTCGGCGGCTGGCGGATCATCCGCACCATGGGCAGCCGCATCATCAAGATGGACCCGGCGCAGGGGTTCGCCGCGCAGGGCGTCGGCGCCGCGGTGATCCTGTCGGCCTCGCACGCGGGCTTCCCCCTCTCCACGACGCATGTGATGTCGGGCGCGATCATGGGCGCGGGCGCGGCCAAGCGGCTGTCCGCGGTGCGCTGGGGCGTGGCCGGGAACATCGCCATCGCCTGGGTGCTCACGCTGCCCGCCGCGGCCGCGGTCGGCGGCCTCACCTACGGCGTCGTGGCCCTGTTCGGCGCCGGCGAGGCAGGCCCGGTCGTCGTGGCGAGCCTGCTGCTGGTGGCGCTGACCGCCGCCTTCACCCGCCGCCTTGCAGCCGGCCGGACGCTCACGGCCGAGGGCTAGAGCGTGGCCGCCATCGACTTCCACGCGCTCGGCCAGGTCATCTGGGTCTCGCTCGTCGCCGGAGTCGGGGTGAGCGTGCTCTTCTCGGTCGTGATCTTTGGCGCGGACAAGGCGGATGTGGCCCGCCGCGAAGGTGACGACAGCCAGGCGCTGGCCTACGGAGCGCTCGCCGTGGCCGCGATGGTCGTCTTCAGCGTCGCCGTCGTGGTCGGCGTCATCGTGATGCTGAAGAAGGCCTGACTCAGCGCGTGCCGTTGCGCGCGCGATCGCCACCGCCTCCCTCCGCCGGCCCGTGCCAGGGGTCGCCAGTGGTCGTAGTGGCCGTGGGTCAGGACGAGCGCGCGGACGTCGTCGAGCCGGCGCCCGACCCGGTGGAGCGCCTGAAGGACATCGATGCCGGCGGGCTGCCCGGCACGCGCAAGCGGCACGAGCGGCTGGTCAGCTCGGGTACTCGATCGTCCGCACCACCTTGGCGGGCGCGCCCGCGGCGATCGAGCCCGGCGGCAGGTCGGTGGTGACGACCGAGTTGGCGCCGATCACGGAGCGCTCGCCGATCGTCACGCCGCTGGTGATGACGACGTTGGCGCCGCACCAGACGTTGTCGCCGATCCGGGTCGGTCCCTTGGAGGTGAAGCCCTGCCACGGCACCGGGCGATCGGGGTCGTCGAAGCGGTGGTTGGCGTCCGTGATGAAGCAGTGGTTGGCGAACATGCAGTGCTCGCCGATCTCGACGAGGTCGACGGCGGCGACCTGGACGCCGAGGTTGAGGAACGTGCCACCGCCGATGCGGATGCGCGCCGGCGCCATCGCCGTGAGCCACACGTCGGGCTCGAAGAGCACGTGCGCGCCAAGTTCGAGCCGGCCCTCCTGCAGCATCTCCAGGACGTTGCCGTGCACCGGCCAGCGGCAGAACGCCTCGCGGCGCGCCATCTCCAGATGGATGCGCGCGCGGTTCCAGGGCAGCGAATTGCGCTCGTACCAGCGCCACTTCTGCGCCCACAGCTTGAGCTGTGCGGGGTCCATGGGTGGGCCAGTATGCCCGCCGCAACCCCGCTTGCAGGTCGCCGTAAGGCTGCGCGAGATCGTGTGTCCTCCCGGAAACCGGGCTAAGACTCGCCCCATGCGCTTCGCTCGCTCACTTCTCGCAGTGACCCCCTTTCTCCTTCTGGCTGCCGCCGCGCCCGCAAACGCGGCCGTGTCGCACACCGTGCAGCCCGGGGAGACGCTGTGGTCGATCGCAGCCGCGAACAACCTGACCACACGCACCGTCGCCGCCTTCAACGGCGTGCCCGAGACGGCCAACGTCGTGCTCGGCTCGACGATCAACGTCCCGACCATCGTCGAGGGCGCCTCCGCGCTCCAGACGTCCGGCGTCCAGCTCGCCGGCGTGGCTCCCCAGGCCGCGGCCCCCGCCGCCGCCGCTCCCGCCGCGTCGACCGGCGCGCCGCCCCCGGCCGGCTCCTACGTGGTGCGCGCCGGCGACACGCTCTCGGGCCTCGCCGCCAACGCGGGCGTCGCGACGGCGCAGATCGCGGCCGCCAACGGCCTCGACCCGTCGGCCCCGCTGCTGTCGGGCACCGTGCTCAGGCTGCCGTCCGGCGCACCCGCGCCGCCGCGCTCCTCTCAGCCGCTGCCATCCCAGCGCGTCGTGCCGGCCGCGGCGCCGGCCGCCACCGCCACGCGGCTCGGGGCCGGCGACATCCAGTCCGTCGCCTCGGCGAACGGCGTGTCGCCCTCGCTGGCCGCGGCGATCGCCTGGCAGGAGAGCGGCTTCAACAACGGCATGGTCTCCTCGGCCAACGCCCGCGGCGTGATGCAGGTGATGCCGGGGACGTGGAGCTTCGTGGAGAACAACCTCGCCCGTCGCCGGCTCGACGCCAACTCGGCGACGGACAACGTCCGCGCCGGCGTCCTGTACCTCCAGCACCTGCTCCAGCAGACGGGGGGCGACGAGTCCGCCGCGATCGCCGGCTACTACCAGGGGCTCGGCTCCGTCCGCTCGCGCGGCCTGTTCGACGACACCCAGAAGTACGTCGCGAACGTCCAGGCGCTGCGGTCTCGCTTCGGGGGATGAGGGTGCGGGCCGGCGGCGCTTGAGCCGCCGGTCCCGGACTATCCCTGCGAGTCGTCTTCGGAGGCCGCCGGCCGCGGATGTCGCGCCCGAGGAGCGGGCCGACCAGCAGCGTCCCGTAGGCGGCGGAGGCGATCGGCACGGCGCCGATCAGCATCAGCAGCACGCCGAGGAAGCCGCCGATGATCCCGACCCGATGATGATCAGCAGCGAACCCGCGACGATGCGGGCGATCCGGCCCCGGACGCTGAGCAGCCAGTCCGCGGTGGCGTCGCGGTCGTTCATGCCGCCGCGGGGAGCTTCCGGTGCCGTGGCGCGCGGCGCGCGCGCTCGCGGGGCTCGACTATGCCGGTCAGGAAGTGGCCGGTGTAGGACTCCGCGATCGCGGCGATCTCCTCCGGCGTCCCGGCGCCGATCAGCTGACCGCCCTCCTCGCCGCCCTCCGGGCCCATGTCGATGATCCGGTCGGCGGTCTTGATGACGTCGAGGTTGTGCTCGATCACCACGACCGAGTTGCCCTGATCGACCAGTCGCTGCAGCACCTCCAGCAGCCGCTGGATGTCGGCGAAGTGCAACCCCGTGGTGGGTTCGTCCAGGATGTAGAGCGTCTTGCCCGTTGCGACCTTGGACAGCTCAGACGCCAGCTTGACCCGCTGGGCCTCGCCGCCCGAGAGCGTCGTCGCGGGCTGGCCGAGTCGCATGTAGTCGAGCCCGACGTCGTGCAGCGCCTGGATGCGGCGCTTGATCTTCGGGATGTGCGCGAAGAACTCGAGCGCCTCCTCGATCGACATGTCGAGCACGTCGGCGATCGTCTTGCCCTTGAAGCGGATGTCGAGCGTCTCGCGGTTGTAGCGCTTGCCGTGGCACTGCTCGCACGGGACGTAGACGTCGGGCAGGAAGTGCATCTCGATCTTGATCTGGCCGTCGCCGCGGCAGACCTCGCAGCGCCCGCCCTTGACGTTGAAGGAGAAGCGGCCGGGCTTGTAGCCGCGCGCCCGCGCCTCCTGCGTCTTTGAGAACAGGTCGCGGATCTGGTCGAAGAGCCCGATGTAGGTGGCCGGGTTGGACCGCGGCGTGCGGCCGATCGGGGACTGGTCGACCGAGATGATCTTGTCGAGCTGCTCGAGGCCGCGAATGCGCTTGTGGGCGCCGGGCCGCAGCCGCGCGCGGTTGAGGCGGTTGGCGACCGCCTTGTAGAGCACCTCGTTGACGAGCGTCGACTTGCCCGAGCCGCTGACGCCCGTGACGCAGCAGAACGTCCCGAGCGGGATGCGGGCGTCGACCTTCTTGAGGTTGTGCTGCGTGGCGCCCTCGATGTCGACGTAGCCCGACGGCTTGCGGCGCTTGGCCGGGACCTCGATCCGGCGCGTGCCCGCGAGGAACTGGCCGGTCGGGGAGTCCTTGACCCGCATGACCTCCTCCGCGGTGCCGGCCGCGACGACGTGGCCGCCGTGCTCGCCGGCCCCCGGCCCCATGTCGATCAGGTGGTCGGCGGCGCGCATCGTGCCCTCGTCGTGCTCGACGACCAGGACGGTGTTGCCGAGGTCGCGCAGGCGCTTGAGCGTCGCGATCAGGCGCTCGTTGTCGCGCTGGTGCAGGCCGATCGACGGCTCGTCGAGGATGTAGAGGACCCCGACCAGCGACGAGCCGATCTGGGTGGCGAGCCGGATCCGCTGCGCCTCGCCGCCGCTGAGCGTCGCCGACGCCCGCTCCATCGAGAGGTAGCCCACGCCGACGTTGTCGAGGAAGCGCAGCCGCTCCTCGATCTCGCGCAGGATCAGCTTCGCGATCGCGCGATCGGTCTCCGAGAGGTCGAGGCCGGCGAACCACTCGAGCGATCGGCGCGCCGACAGCGCCGTCGCCTCGTGGATCGCGACGCCGTTGACCTTCACCGCGCGCGACTCGGGCCGCAGGCGCGCGCCCTTGCACTCCGGGCACGGCCGCACCGACATGTACTCCTCGATCTTCTCGCGCGACCAGTCGGAGTCCGTCTCCTTGTAGCGGCGCTCGAGGTTGGGGACGATCCCCTCGAACGAGGTCATGTAGGAGCGCCGCCGGCCCATCCGGTTGCGGTAGGAGACGTAGATGCGGTCGCCGTTGGTGCCGTACAGGAACAGGTCCTGCTGCTCCTCGGTCAGCTCGTTCCACGGCTGGTCGAGGTCGATCTCGTAGCGCTCGGCGATCGCCTGGGTGATCTGCTCGTAGTAGCTCGTGGCCCCGCTCGACCACGGCAGGATCGCGCCCTCGGCGAGCGACAGCGAGCCGTCCGGGACGACGAGCTCGGGGTCGATCTCCATCTGCGAGCCGAGCCCCGTGCAGCGCGGGCAGGCGCCGTGCGGGGAGTTGAAGGAGAACATCCGCGGCTCGAGCTCGGGCATCGAGATGCCGCAGTGCAGGCAGGCGAAGCGCTCGGAGAAGGTCAGGACCTTGCCCTCCGGAAGCACCTCGACCTCGAGGATCCCCTCGGCCAGCGCGACCGCGGTCTCGACCGAGTCGGCGAGCCGCTTGCGCAGCTCCGGCCGCATGATCAGACGGTCCACGACGACCGAGATGTCGTGCTTGAACTTCTTGTCGAGGACGATGTCCTCCTCGAGCAGCCGCAGCTCGCCGTCGACCTTGACGCGGGTGAAGCCCTCGCTGCGCAGCTCCTCGAGCTGCTTGCCGTACTCGCCCTTGCGCCCGCGGACGATCGGGGCGAGGATCATGAACCGCGTCCCCTCCTCGATCCCCATGATCTGGTCGATGATCTGCTCCGCCGACTGGGCGGCGATCGGGCGGCCGCAGTTGTAGCAATGGGGCTTGCCGATGCGGGCCCACAGCAGGCGCAGGTAGTCGTAGATCTCCGTGACGGTGCCGACGGTCGAGCGCGGGTTGCGCGAGGTCGTCTTCTGGTCGATCGAGATCGCGGGCGAGAGACCCTCGATCGAGTCGACGTCCGGCTTGTCCATCTGGCCCAGGAACTGGCGAGCGTAGGCGCTCAGCGACTCGACGTAGCGGCGTTGCCCCTCGGCGTAGATCGTGTCGAACGCGAGCGAGGACTTGCCCGAGCCGGACAGCCCCGTGATGACCACGAGGGCGTCGCGCGGCATCGTGACGGTGACGTCCTTGAGGTTGTGCTCACGGGCGCCCGAGACGACGATGGAGTCCTGGCGGGGCATACATAACCAGTGTATGTCGCCCCCGGACACGGGCGCCCCGGACGTTCCCGCGTGGAGCGGGTCTTCTCGTGGCGTTGCACTCGAAAGACCGGCGGTCGCCGATTTCGGGTGGAACGTTGCGAGAAGGCCCGCTAGCGAACGATGCGGAAGGTGGGGCGCTTCGGGGGCGCCACGTTGCCCGCAGCGTCGCGCGCCCGGATCACGAAGCGGTAGGCGCCGGGCTTGAGCGGACGGCGCTTGAGCCGGCCCGTGAAGCGGACCGAGTTGGCCCCGGCGACGCTCGCCTTGGCGAAGCGGCCCTTCAATGAGATCCAGCGCCGGCAGCGGATGCCGGTGCGGTGGCGGTTGACCGCGAGCCTGCGGCGGCAGACGCGGCTCAGCGCCCGGCGCTTCTGGACGCTGAACGTGACCCGGGCGGGCTCGCTGAGGCGGTAGACGATCGTCGTGCCGGTGCGGACGGCGATGCTCACGCCGCGCCCGCGGGCCGCCCGGAAGCGCCTGGGATGCAGGCGCGGCTTCGCGAGGAAGCTCGGCGCGCGCGTGTCCGCCGCGATCACGCCGACGCCGCCCGCGCCGGGTGTGCCGCCGGTGGCGCCCGCGCCAGGAGCGCCCGCTCCGGGCGCGCCGGGACCACCGGGGCCGGGACCGCCGGGGCCGGAGCCGGGACCGCCGGGGCCGGGGCCACCGCCGCCGGGGCCGGGGCCACCGCCGCCGGGACCGCCGCCGCCGGGATCACCGCCGCCCGGGCCGCCGCCACCGGGGCCATCGCAATCGCCCGGGTGGGGATGGTGATGGCCGGGATCGTCGCAGTCGCCGTCGTGGTGGTGGTGGCACCACGGCAGCCACGGGAACAGGTGGCAGAGACCGGCGCGATCGTGAGCCGAGTCGGCCGCCGCCGCCGAGGCCGTGGACGCCGAGCCGAGCGCGACCGCGACGGTCAGCGCGACCGCGACGAGCAGGGCGAGCCGGCCGGCTCTCACGCGAGCACCGCCTCGGAGCGGATCTCGTCCGCGAACGCCGCCACGACCCGCGGGTCGAAGTGCTCGCCCGCGCAGCGCTCGATCTCCGCGACCGCCTCGCTGACGGTCAGCCCGGGCTGGTAGGGGCGATCCTGCACCATCGCGCTGAAGGCGTCGCAGACCGCCACGATGCGCGCGCCCTCGGGGATCTCCTCGCCGGCGGTGCCGTCGGGGTAGCCGCTGCCGTCCCAGCGCTCGTGGCTCGCCCGCACGAGCGCCGCGACGGGCTGGAGCGCGGGCGCGACGTTGAGGATGTCCTCGCCGATGATCGTGTGGCGGCGCATGAAGCGCCACTCGCGCTCGTCCAGCGGCCCCGGCTTGTTGAGGATCGCGTCGGGGATCGCCATCTTGCCGATGTCGTGCAGCTCGGCGGCGCGCGCGACGATCTCGCGCTCGTCGGGCGAGAGCCCGAGGCGCCGCGCGACCCCGTGCGCGAGGCCCATCACGTCGCTCGAGTGCTCGCGCAGCTCCGGCTCGCGCTCCGAGAGCACCTTCAGCAGCACGCTGCGGGTCTGGAGGCCCGCGGACAGCGGCCGGCTCTCCTTCTGGGCGTACATGCGCCGGTCGGCGAGGTGGAGCGCCTCCTCGCTGTCGCCGGCCTCGTCGGGCAGCGCGACGCGGCCGTAGGAGGCGGTCACGTCGAAGCCGTCGCCGCGCGCGCCGAGCGCCGCGGCCGCCGCGCGCAGCACCGCGTCGCTGCCGTCGGCCTCGAGCAGCAGGCAGAACTCGTCGCCGCCCAGCCGGTAGGCCTGGCCGTGGCGGGCGACCACCTCGGCGAGCTCGGCCGACAGGCGCTGCAGGAGCGCGTCGCCGGCCGGATGGCCGTAGGCGTCGTTGTAGCGCTTGAAGCCGTCGAGGTCGAAGAGCCCCAGCGTCCGCCCCTCGACCGGGCCACCGGTCTCGAGCAGCCGCGCGAGGTCCTCGACGAAGGCGCGCCGGTTGGGCAGCCCCGTGAGAGAGTCGGTGAGCGCGTCGCGGCGGGCGCGGCGCAGCATCCGCAGATTGTCGAAGAACGACAGCGCCATGCGCGCGACCGCGAGCGCGATCGCGCTTGCGGCGAGCACGACGGCCAGCGTGTTGATCGCGTGGAAGTGGTCGAAGACGAGGACGCCGAGCGCCAGCGTGGTGAACACCGCGGGGAAGACGAACATGCGTGCGAGCGGGACGCCGCTGCGCGGCGGCGGCCCGAGCGGGCGCCAGGCGGCGTAGGCGAGCAGCAGCGTCGCCGCGGGCAGCACGGGCGCGAGCAGCGTGTCCGAGCCCTCCGTCCCGAGCGCGATCTCGCGCGCGTAGAGCACGTCGGAGACCGCCTGCAGCGTGAGCGCGAACGCGAACGCCGCCCACCCCAGGCCGGGGCGCCAGCCGGTCAGCGCGAGCAGCGTCGCGACGAGCGCGATCAGCCCGAGGTCGGCGAGCGGATAGGCGAGGTCGGTGGCGGCCTGGAGCGTCGCGCCGCCGGTGTCGGCGAGCACCGGGTCGAAGGCGATCGTCGCCGTCAGCGCCGCGATCGTCGTGGCGCCGATCGCCGCGTCGAGCCACATCGTCGGGTGGAACGACCGCCGCAGACGCGCCCGCAGCATGAGCACGATGCCGGCCGCCGTCGCGACGTAGGCGCCGAGCCACAGCGCGTCGGCCACCGACGGGTAGGGCGCGAGGTCGGGCGCGTCGGCGTACGCGATCTCGTAGATCAGCTCGCCGCCCGCCCACAGCGCCCCGCTGGCGGCGAACGCGAACCAGGGCGCGCGCGGCCGGTCGCCCATGACGCCGCGCGCGGCGAGCAGGCCGGCGGCGCCGAGCACGAGGGCGATGACGACCCAGCTGGAGAACGCGTCGAGCAGACGGGAGCCGCCGAGGCCGAGGGCCACTGCGATGTAGGCGGTGAAGACGACCATGAGGCTCGCCCACGCCACCCGCAGGACAAGCCGGCCTGGAACCTGTTCTGTCAAGCAGCTCCTCCCAGCGCTCACGAAACTATCGCCCGCAAACTGCGGGGACAAGCGGAACCGAGCGCACCTGGACGCTTGGACGAGTCATGAAGTCGGCACGGGCTCCGCAGCGCCCGACGCGCCGGAGGCCTGCGCCGCCGCGAGCACCTCGTGCGCGGCGAGCGCCTCGGCGGGCGTCATGCAGCCGAGGCGGTCCCCGAGCGCGCCCTCGCGCTCGGCGAGGTAGGCGGCCCACATCTGCAGGATCGCGTCGGAGAACCCGAACTCGAAGATCGCGCCGGTCGCCGTCGCGAACGCGGACTGGCTGCCGGTTTCGAGGTGCTCCCAGACCTGGCGGCCGTCGCGGGCCGCGAAGCGCCGGAACGCCTTCGGGCTCGCCGACGAGAACTCGACCCCGCCGTCCATCCCCAGCGCGCGCAACCGCCACGTGTTGCTCTCCCCCGGCGCGATCCGCTTCATCGCGATCGTGAGCGGGAAGCCGGCGTCGGCGTGCAGCGTGGCGTTGTCCCACGTGTCGCAGCGGACGGGCTCGCCGTCCGGGCCGGGCCGCTCGTGCACGATGTCTTGCAGGACGGCGTAGACGCTTCGCGGCCGCCAGCCGAGCCGCAGCGGCAGGTGCAGCACGTGCGGGCCGAGATCGTTCATGACCCCGTTGGCGCCGCAGAAGCGCGCCTGGCGCTTCCAGTTGATCGGCTTGTCGCGATCGAGGTCGCTCGAGTGCAGGAACGCGTGCTCGACCTCGATCACCTCGCCGAGCGCCCCGGAGCGGATCGTCTCGTAGGCGAGCTGGGCGCCCGGGAAATACGGCATCTCGCTCGAGCAGCGCGCGAACACATCCGAGGCGTCGAGCGCGGCGACGATCCGCCGCGCGGCGCCGAGGTCGATCCCGAACGGCTTCTCCCCCAGGAAGTCCTTGCCGGCGGCGATCGCCTCGAGATAGAGCTCCTCGTGGAGGTGGTGCGGCACGGCGAGGTAGAGCACGTCGAGCTCCGGGTCCTCGAGCAGCGCCCGGCGGTCGCCGGTCATCAGCCGGACGCTCGGGATGCGCTCGAACCACGCCCGCGCCGCCGCGCTCGTGTCGCAGACCGCCTCGAGCCGCGGCTGCACCGGGTGGTCCTCGAGCGCCGCCCAGCGCCCGATCGCCGCCGCCAGCTCGCGGCCCATCAGGCCGCCGCCGACGATCCCGATCCTGGCGACGCTCACGCGAGCGTCTGGAGCGCCTGCTCGGGCGTCGCGCCCTCGTGCACGACCGACATCAACGCGCGCGTCATGCCTGCGGGGTTGTCGTGCTGGATCACGTTGCGGCCGTAGACGATCCCGGCCGCGCCCTGCTCGAGCACGGCGCGGGTGCGCTCGAGGATCTCCTGGTCGGTCACCCGGCCGCCGCCGCGGACGAGCAGCGGCACGCGCGCGACGGTCACGACGCGGTGGTAGTCGGCGAGGTCGTCGGTCGGGTCGGCCTTGATGATGTCGGCGCCGAGCTCGACGGCCTGGCGGACGATCCCGCAGATGCGCTCGACATCGCCGCTGCCGGCGTAGCCGCTCGCCCCCGGGTCGAACGCGAGCGGCTCGACCATCAGCGGCATCCCGGCGCGGTCGCATTCGGCGCGCAGGTGGCTGATCGCATCCAGGCAGTCGCGCCGCAGCCCGTCCTGGCCGGGCACGTCGAGCAGGTTGACGACGACGCACGCGGCGTCGAGGCGCACGGCCTGCCCGACCGGGTCGTCGATCATGAACGACCACGCCTCCGCGGGCGCCTCCGGCGCGTAGATGTTCGGCGTGTCCGTGCGCAGCACGAGCGCGGGCTTGTCGCGGCCTGGATGGCGCTGCAGCAGGTCAGCCTGGCCGACTGAGAGCTGGATCGCATCGGGCGCGGCGTCGACGAGCGTGTCGATCGCCGCCGCCATGTCCTCGATCCCGGTCAGCATCGCGGGCTCGCCGGGCATGCCATGGTCGACGGCGACGTCGAAGCAGCGCCCCGACGTGGCGTGGAAGAGTCTGTTGAGGCGGTATTGCTTCACGCCGCGAGACACTAGATCAGTCATCTAAGCCATGCTCGTCGCCGGACCGAACCTCACCATCGATCGCACGCTCGGCATCGCCGAGCTGCGTCCGGGCGAGGTCCTGCGCTTCGACCGCGTCGTCGTGACCCCGGGCGGCAAGGGCCTCAACGTCGCGCGCGCCGCCCGCGCGCTCGGCCATCCGGCCGTGCTCGTGTCGCTGCTCCCGGGCCGCACCGGCGAGGCGGCCGCGGCGCTGATCGCCGACGAGGGCGTCGAGCTGCACGCCGTCCCGTGCGCGGGCGAGCTGCGCTCGACGGCGGTGATCCAGGAGCGCGACGGCCGCACGACCGTGCTCAACGAGCCCGGGCCGCCGGTCGGCAAGCGCGACTGGGCCGCCTACGAGCGCGCGATCGAGCAGCGCCTGGGCGCCCACGGCGTGCTGGTCTGCTCGGGCAGCGTGCCGCCCGGCACCCCGCCCGCCGCCTACGGCCGCCTGGCGGCGCTCGCCGCTGCGGCCAGGGTGACGGCCCTCGTCGACGCGGCGGGCGAGACGCTGCTGCGCGCGCTCGACGCCGAGCCGGCCCTCGTGACGCCGAACCTCGCCGAGGCGGAGAACGCACTCGGTCTCGCGAGCGGCGGCCAGGCCGTGCTGAGCGCCGACGACGCGCAGCCGCGCGCGCTCGCCGCCGCCGAGGCGCTCGTGCGGCAGGGGGCGCGCTCGGCGATGGTGACCGCCGACGCCGAGGGCGCCGCCGTGCTGGCGGCGGGGGAGCCGGCCGTCTGGATCGCCGCGCCGCGCGTGGCCGAGGTCCGCAACCCGATCGGCGCCGGCGACGTCCTCGCCTCCGCCCTCGCCGCCGCGCTCGAGCGCGGGGAGCCGCTCGCGGCCGCCGCGCGCGCCGGGGTCGCCGCGGCCTCGGCGAGCGTCGAGCACCCGACCGGCGGCATGCTCGATCCCGCCCGCGCCCGGGAGCTCGCCGAGGGGATGGCGGGTTAGTGGGTCTTCTCGTGACGTTGCACTCGAAAGACCGGCCGCCGAATTCGGGGAACGCTGCGGGAAGGCCCCACCAGCTCAGGCGCAGACCGCGAAGCGCCGCGAGACGGTCTTCCGAGCCAGCTTCGAGCGGCCCGGGCGCTTGTAGTAGACCCGCGCGTGGACCATGTGGCGGCCCGGCGCGAGGTGGATCGGGAGCGTGCGGCGATAGGGCGCGTGACGGTCCGAGCGGGCCACCACGCGCTTGCTGTGGGCCTTGCGGTAGAAGAACACCACGCGCCTGACCCGCGGCTTGGCGCGGCCCGGGCGCTTGTGCACCGCGAGCGAGACCTTCAGCCGCGCGCCGCGCGGGGTGCATCCCAGCCCGACGCCGAGCTGGACGGAGCCACCGCTCGGCGCCGGAGGCGGCGCCGGCGCGGGCGGCGGGGCCGGAGCCGGCGTCGGCGTCGGTGCCGGCGTGGGGGCCGGCCGGGGCGGCGGCGGCACACCGGTCCCCTTCTGCGCGCTGCAGCCCTCGTACTGGACGCAGACCGCCACGCTCACGACGCTGCTGTCGAAGTGCAGGTTCGTGCAGCCGGACTGGCTGTCGTTCGCGTCGTAGTAGGGCGACAGGTAGGCCGGATAGGACGCCTGGGTGACGACGCGCGCGTAGGCGCGGTGCCCGTCGGCGTCGCGGTCGCACACGTCGACCGTGTGCGCCTGGTTGCGCGTGCAGACCACGCTCGGGTCCGAGGGGTGGCCGGCGCAGACGTCCTGCGCCTGGGCCTGGCCCGCGGAGGGCCAGGCCAGCAGCGACGCGGCCGCCGCCGCGCCGATCGCCGCCGCGAGCACAGCTCGCAGTCGCCTCGCGCCTCCCATCTGCCCGAGCGTACCCGGGGCCGCGAACCTCACGCGCCGCTTGACACGGGCCCCTCCGGCTGAATAGCGTCCGCAGCGCCGGTGACAACGTTGTCAAGACCCACCATGAGAGACGTGGCTCAGCACGCGGGCGTGAGCCTGAAGACCGTGTCGCGGGTCATCAACGCGGAGGCCGGAGTCGCCCCGTCCACCGCCGCGAAGGTGATCGAGGCGATCGACGACCTGGGGTTCGAGCGCAACGACCTCGCGCGCTCGCTGCGCCAGGGCCGGTCCTCCTCCACCCTCGGCCTCGTGATCGAGGACGTCGCCAACCCGTTCTACTCGGCCGTCGCCCAGGCCGTCGAGGCGGCGGCGAGCGACCGTGGGTTCCTGCTCATCACCGCCTCCGCCCTCGAGGACGCCGCGCGCGAGCGCGAGCTGATCGGCGCCCTGCTGCGGCGCCGCGTCGACGCGCTGCTGATCGTGCCCGCCGGCCCCGACCATCGCTACATCTCGGATGCCGCCCGCACCGTCTTCCTCGACCGCCCGCCGCAGGGCATCGCGGCCGACACGGTGCTGCTCGACAACCGCGGCGGCGCCTGCCGCGCGGTCGAGCACCTGCTCGCCCACGGCCACACGCGGATCGGCTGCGTCGCGGACTCGGCCGAGCTCTACACGATGCGGGAGCGCCTGACCGGCTACCGCGACGCGCTGCTCGCGGCCGGCCTCGAGGAGGATCCCGCGCTCCTCATGAGCGGCAACCACGAGGCGATCGCGGCGCAGGCCGCCGCCGAGCACCTGCTCGACCTGCCCGACAAGCGCCGACCGACCGCGATCTTCGCCGCCAACAACCGCAACACGGTCGGCGTGCTGCACGGCCTCGCCACCCGCGGGCGGGACGTCGCGCTCATCGGTTTCGACGACTTCGAGCTGGCCGACCTGCTCGGCACGACGGTCATCCGCGCGGACCCGTGGCGCCTCGGCGAGCAGGCGGCGGCGCTGGCGTTCGCGCGCCTCGACGGCGACGACCGCCCGCCGCTGGAGATCACCGTGCCGACGGAGCTGATCGCGCGCGGCTCCGGCGAGGTCGCCCCATGAGACCGCAGATCCTCCCGCCCAACCAGTTCCACCGCTTCTACCGCGGCGGCGCGCGCATCGACGCGCTGCGCGGCGCGCCCGCGGGCGAGGACGGCCGGCCCGAGGACTGGGTCGGCTCGACCGCGACGTCGTTCGGCTCCGACACCGAGGGCCTGAGCCGGTTCGAGGACGGGACGGTCCTGCGCGAGGCGATCCAGGCCGATCCCGAGGGCTACCTCGGCCCGGACCACGTCGAGCGCTTCGGCGCCGACCCCGCGCTCCTGGTCAAGCTGCTCGACGCCGGGCAGCGCCTGCCGGTCCACCTCCACCCGGGCCGCCGGTTCGCCCGCGAGCATCTCGGGATGCGCTTCGGCAAGACCGAGTCGTGGATCATCCTCGAGGCCGAGCCCGACGCCGCCGTCCACGTCGGGCCGCGCGAGCCGCTCGACCTCGCCACGGTGCGCGGCTGGATCGACTCGCAGGACTCCGACGAGATGCTCGCCGCGCTGCAGCGCGTGCCGGTCGCCGCCGGCGACGCCGTGCTCGTGCCGGCCGGCACGATGCACGCGATCGGCGCCGGCATCCTGCTGCTCGAGCTCCAGGAGCCCACCGACCTGTCCGTGCTCGTGGAGTGGAAGCCGTTCGGGGTCGAAGGCGGCGCAGAGCACCTCGAACTCGGCTGGGACACGGCGCTGCAGGCGGTGGATCTCGAGCCCGCCGGCATCGCCGCGCTGACCGCCGGCGGGGACGCGGAGAACCTGCTGCCCGCCGCCGCCGATCCCTACTTCCGCGCCGAGCGCGTCCGCGGCGGCGGCGAGCTCGGGCCGTCGTTCGCCGTCCTGGTGGTCACCGGGGGCGAGGGCGCGCTGCGCTCGAGCGACGGCGACGAGCTCGAGCTGCGCCGCGGCACGACGGCGCTCGTGCCCTATGGGGCCGGCGCCACCACTCTGACGGGCGACGTCGAGGCGCTCCGGTGCCTGCCGCCCGTACCGACCGCCGGAGAGGGGGCGTGGTGAGCGAGGAGCCGCTGCTGGAGGCGCGCAACATCGTGAAGTCGTTCGGGCGCGTGCAGGCGCTGACGGGCGCGAACTTCACGGTCTACCCGAGTGAGGTCGTCGCGCTGGTGGGCGACAACGGCGCGGGCAAGAGCACGCTGGTCAAGACGCTCGTCGGGGTGCACCCGGCCGACAGCGGCGAGATCCTGTTCGAGGGCCGCACCGTGGACATCCACACGCCCCAGCAGGCGCGCGAGATCGGGATCGAGACGGTTTACCAGGACCTCGCGCTGGCGGCCGAGATCGACCCCGCCGCGAACATGTTCCTCGGCCGCGAGATCATGCGCGCCGGCCCGCTCGGCAAGCTCGGCTTCCTCGACAAGCCGGAGATGCGCAAGCGCAGCGAGGAGGCCTTCCAAACGCTCGGCGTGCGCATCCAGGACACTGCGGCGCCCGTCGCCAACATGTCCGGCGGCCAGCGCCAGGGCATCGCGATCTCGCGTGCCGTCACCTGGGCGAGCAAGGTCGTGTTCATGGACGAGCCGACGGCGGCGCTCGGCGTCGTCCAGACCCGCAACGTGCTCGAGCAGATCAAGCGCGTCCGCGACCAGGGGCTCTCGATCGTCCTGATCAGCCACAACCTGCCCGAGATCTTCGAGGTGGCCGACCGCATCGAGGTGCTGCGACTCGGCGAGCGCGTCGCGCGGCTGCGGCCCGCCGACGTCTCGATGGAGGACGTCGTGGCGGCCATGACCGGCGCGCTCTCCTTCGGGGAGGACACCAAGTGAGCACTCCCACCGCACCCGCCGAGGAGCCGGTGGCCGGGCCGCCCGAGGAGCGCCCGCCGTCGACGCTGCAGCGGGTCCTCTCGGGCTCGAGCACGCAGATCGGGCTGATCCTCGTCGCGCTGATCGTCGCCTTCTCGCTGCTCTCCTTCAACGAGTTCTTCGCCGTCGCGAACGCGCGCAACATCACGACGGACGCGGCCGTCCTGCTCGTCCTCGCGGTCGGGGCGACGTACGTGATCGTGACCGCGGGCATCGACCTGTCGGTGGGCTCCGTGCTCGTCTTCTCCGGCGTCGTGGCGGCCCGGCTGATGAACGCGGTCGGAGGCAACAACTGGGGCGTGATCCTGGTCGGGCTCGCCGCCGCGCTCGCGGCCGGCCTCGCCTGGGGCCTGCTCAACGGCCTGCTGATCGCCAAGGCGAAGATCCCGGCCTTCATCGTCACGCTCGGCACGCTCGGCATGTCGCTCGGCGCCGCCCTGCTGATCACCGGGGGTGTCGACGAGCGCGAGGTCCCGTTCAAGCTCATCGCGGACGTCGGGATCGGCCGCATCGCCGGCATCCCCTACCTCGTCCTGATCGCGCTCGCCGTCGCGATCGTCCTCGGGATCCTGCTGGCCCAGACGCGGTTCGGGCGCTACACGTACGCGATCGGCTCCAACGAGGAGGCCGTCAGGCGCGCCGGCGTCAACGTCGACCGTCACCTGATCAAGATCTATGCGCTCGCCGGCACGCTGTCGGGGCTCGCGGGCTTCATGAACCTCGCCCGCTTCGGCACGACGACGATCGGCGGGCACTCGACGGACAACCTCAACGCCATCGCCGCGGTCGTCATCGGAGGGACGAGCCTGTTCGGCGGTATCGGCTCGATCCTCGGCACGGTCTTCGGCGTCTTCATTCCGGCGGTGCTCCAGAACGGCTTCGTGATCGTCGGCGTGCAGGCGTTCTGGCAGCAGGTCGCCGTCGGCGCCGTGCTGATCATCGCCGTCTACCTCGACCAGCTGCGGCGCTCGCGCCAGCGGCAATAGTCAGTCCACTCCAGGAGGAGGAAGTTCCATGCCCCACATCCCACGACGGCCCGGCGTTCTGCTCGCGCTCCTGGCCCTCTGCTCGGCGCTTGCGCTCGTCGTCGCCGCCTGCGGCAGCGACAGCAGTTCAAAGAGCAGCGGCTCGTCCGGCGGTAAGAAGACCTACAAGATGACCCTGATCGCCGGCGTCAAGGGCGACGAGTTCTACATCACGATGAACTGCGGAGCCCAGGCCAAGGCCAAGGAGCTCGGTGTCCAGCTCGACTTCCAGGGCCCCCAGGAGTTCGACGCCTCTCAGCAGACGCCGATCGTCAACGCGGTCGCGGCCAAGAAGCCCGACGCGGTGCTGATCGCGCCGACGGACACGAAGGCGCTGTACGCCCCGATCAAGCAGATGGCCGACAACGGGACGAAGATCGTCCTCGTCGACACGACTCTCGACCAGCCGGACATGGCCGTCTCGCAGATCTCCTCCGACAACGAGGCCGGCGGCAAGACCGCGGCGGACACGCTGGCGAAGCTGATCGGCGGCAAGGGCAAGGTCTTCGTCGTCAACGTGAAGCCGGGCATCTCCACCACCGACGCGCGCGAGAAGGGCTTCGTGGCGGGCGCCAAGGCCGCGGGCCTCACCTACGTCGGGCGCGAGTACTCCAACGACAAGCCGGAGATCGCGGCGGCCAAGACCAAGGCCGCGCTGCAGAAGAACGCCGACCTCAAGGGCATCTTCGGGACGAACCTGTTCTCGGCCGAGGGCGCCGCGACCGCGGCCCGCGAGGCGGGCGCGAAGGGCGTCAAGATCGTCGGCTTCGACGCCGGCCCGAAGCAGGTCCAGGACCTCAAGGACGGGACCGTCCAGGGCCTGATCGCGCAGAAGCCGGCCGACATCGGCGCCCAGGGCGTCGAGCAGGCCTACAACGCGCTCACGGGCAAGCCGACCACCAAGAAGATCGGCACGCAGTCGGTCTCGATCACCAAGGACAACCTGTCCCAGAACGCGGACTCGCTGTACAAGCCGTCCTGCTGAGTTGACCGTCCGGCCGCGGGGCGCCCCGGCGCCCCGCGGCCGGCGGTAGCTTCCTGCCGGTGACCGCGGAGATGCTGCTGGGGCTCGACGTCGGCACGACGTCGTGCAAGGCCGCCGTCGTGACCCTCGACGGCGAGGAGGTCGCGCACGGGCAGGCGCCGCTGCACTGGACCTCCGTCCCGACCGGCGCCGAGATCGACCCGGCGGGCTTCATCGAGTGCGCGCTCGCGGCGGCGCACGAGGCGCTGGCAGGCGCGCCGGACGGCCGCATCGCAGGCGTGGGCGTGTCGAGCATGGCCGAGACCGGCGTGCTGCTCGACCGCCACGGCGAGCCGGTGACGGCGGCGATCGCCTGGCACGACTCGCGCGGCGAGGAGGAGGCCGCGCGGCTGGTCGGCGACATCGGGCGCGAGCGCTTCGCCGCCACCACGGGCCTCTCGTCGCGGGCGCTGCGCACGGTGGCCAAGTACCGCTGGCTGCGCGATCACGTGGCCGAGACGGAGCGCGGCGTGCGCTGGCTGAGCGTCGGCGAGTGGATCGTCCACGGCCTCGGCGGCGAGCAGGGCGCGGAGCTGTCGCTCGCGTCGCGGACGGGCTGGCTCGATCTGCACACGCGCGGCTGGTGGGACGAGACGCTCGCGTGGGCCGGCACGCCCGCGGGGCTGCTGCCCGAGCCGGCGGCGGCCGGGACGCCGCTCGGCCAGGTCAGCGCCGACGCGCTGGCGCTCGCCCGCGGGGCGGTGCTCGCGGTCGGCGGCCACGACCACCTGAGCGCCGCGGTCGGCGCCGGCGCGGTCGGCGAGGGCGAGGTGCTCGACTCCTGGGGCACGGCCGAGGCGCTCATCCGTTCGATCGCCCCGCTCAGCCCCGAGCGCGTCCTGCAGGCGGT
Organism: Solirubrobacterales bacterium; assembly: GCA_038327685.1. Taxonomy (GTDB): domain Bacteria; phylum Actinomycetota; class Thermoleophilia; order Solirubrobacterales; family Solirubrobacteraceae; genus DASQFQ01. The sequence continues at coordinate 21,304 of JBBQLH010000026.1, read as the reverse complement.
GGAGGACGAGATCATGGTCGGCTGGCACGCGGTACCGGATCGCCAGAACCTGCTCGGGGCGATGCGTTCGGGGGCGGCGCTCGGGCGCGTGCTGGCGCTGCTCGGCGTCTCGCGCGACGGCCGCGACGAGCTCGAGCGGGCCGCGCTCGAGTGCGACGCCGAGGCCGGCGGCATCGAGCTGCATGGCCTCAACGACTACCGCGTCGCACTCGTCAACATCGGCGCCGACCCGTCGCCCGCCCTGGTGTGGCGCGCGGCGCTCGAGTCCGCGGGCCGCGGCGCGCGCGACCTGCTCGACCGCATGGAGCGCATCGCCGGCCCGCACTCGCGCCTCGTGATGGCGGGAGGCTGGTCGGAGGGCGTCGCGGCGCGCGCGGTCAAGGAGGCCCATGTCGGGCCGTTCGAGCGCTCCGAGGCGGTGTTCATGGGCGCCCGCGGCGCGGCGCTCACCGCGGGCCGGGCGGCGGGGCTGGCCTGAGCAGCGCGTAGACGCCGGCGCCCGCGAGCACGAGCCCCGTGACCATCGCCAGCACCGGCCCGCTGTTCGAGGTGGCGCCCTCGACCGCCGTGTAGTTCCTGATCCCCGCGGTCGCGAGTACCGCCAGCCCGCCGGCGCCGGCGAGCAGCACCGCCCAGGCGCTGCCGCCGCGCCTTCGGTCTCCTTGACTCGGTCGAGGCCTGGGGCTTCGGCGCCGCCGTGGTCGGCGGCGGCCTGCTTGCCAGCACGGCCGGCGGCCGCGTCACCTTCGCCGTGGCGGGTGCCCTGATGCTGCTCGTCCTGGTCGCCGCCACCCGCGCGCTCACGACGAGCAGCCTCGCTCCCGCCTTCGAGCTCACCCCCGCGATCCGATGACCGACCGCCGATTCAGGCCGCGACGTCGGCGAGCTTCGCCCGCAGGTACTCCAGGAACGGCTCGGGCGCCAATGCCTCGCCGGTGACGCGGTGCAGCAGCTCGCGCGGCGGGAACTTGCGGCCGTGGCGGTGGATGTGCTCGCGCAGCCACTCGCGCAGCGGCGCGAGGTCGCCGCGGCCGATCTGCAGGTCGACCTCGGGCAGGTCGGCCTGCACGCGCGTCCACAGCTGCGCGGCGATCAGGTTGCCGAGCGTGTAGGTCGGGAAGTAGCCGAACAGCCCGGCGCCCCAGTGGACGTCCTGCAGCACGCCCTGCGCGTCGTCGGGGACCTCGATCCCCAGCAGCCGGCGCATGCCCTCGCTCCACGCCGCCGGGAGGTCGTCGACGTCGAGCGTGCCCTCGATCAGCGCCAGCTCGAGCTCGAAGCGCAGGACGATGTGGAGGTTGTAGGTCGTCTCGTCCGCGTTGACGCGGATCAGCGAGCGCTGGACGGAGTTGACCGCCTGGTAGAGACCCTCGGCGTCGATCGCCCCGAGGGGCGGGCCGAGGTGCTCGCGCAGGCTCGGCAGCACCCAGCTGCAGAAGGGGCGCGAGCGCCCGACGAGGTTCTCCCACAGCCGGCTCTGCGACTCGTGGATGCCGAGCGACACCGGCGCGCCCAGCGGGCTGCGTGCGAGCTCGGGCGCGATGCCCGCCTCGTAGAGGCCGTGCCCGAACTCGTGCAGCGCGGAGAAGTGCGCGACGCCGAAGTCGTGGAGGTCGTAGCGCGTGGTGATGCGCACGTCCGACGGGCCGAGCGACTGGGCGAACGGATGCGGCGCGGGGTCCAGGCGCCACCCGTCGGGGTCGAAGCCGACCGCCTCGAGCACGGCCATCACGGCCCGGCGCTGGTCGTCGACCTCGAACGGGCCGGAGAAGGCGCCGTTGTTGCGCGCCTGCTCCCCGTTCCCGGTCGCGGCGGCGACGAGCCCGACGAGCTCGTCGCGCAGCGTGGCGAACAGCGGGCGCAGCTCGGCGGTGGTGAGCCCGGGCTCGAAGTCGTCGAGCAGGATGTCGTACGGGTGGGCGGCGGGCTCGAAGCAGGCGACGTAGCGATGGCGCAGCTCGACGTGGCGCGCCAGGGCGTCGCGGAACCGCGAGAAGTCCGAGGCGGCCCGCGCCTCCTGCCACGCCTGCTGGCCGAGCGCGTCGGCGTGGCTCATCTCCGCCGCCAGCGCGGCCGGCACGCGCACCGCCTTCTCGTGATCGCGGCGGACGGCGGCGAGCAGCCGGACGTCGTCGCCGTCGGGGTCCTCGTCGGCGGCCCACGGCGCGAGCGCGTCGAGCAGACGCCCGACCTCGGGATCGGTGAGCCGCTCGTGGCTGATCAGCTCGAGCGTCGAGGAGTGGTCCGCGCGGGCGGCGGCGCCGCGTGGCGGCATCATCGTGTTCTGGTCCCAGAACAGCATCGAGTGGATGTGTCCGAGGTCGCTCAGCTCGGCCATGCGCTCGCGGAGAGCGCCGAGCTCGGGCGGCGCGGCGCTCACGAGCCGGCGAGGGCGTAGACGTCGTCGAGCAGCTTGCCGGGGTCGCTGAGCGCGTAGTGCTCGGCGAGGTAGGTCTCGGTCTCCTCGCGCGGGGCGCCGCCGAGCGCCATGTCGAGGGCGACGAGGCGCGCGGCCTCCTCGTCGTCGGGGCGCGTGTCGGCCGGAAGCTCCGGCTCGATCTCCGGCTCGGGTACGACCTCCGGCTCCGGCTCCGGCTCGCTGAGCTCCGGACCCGGCCCGACGTCCCCGACGTCGCGCTCGAGTGAGCGGAGCTCGGACGAGAGGCGCCCGGCGTCCTCGCGCAGGCGCTCCATCAGGCCGCCCAGCTCGTCGTCCAGCGCGCCGATGCGCTCGAGCAGCTCGCGCGCGGCGGTCGAGACGCGGTGCACGTGCGCGCGCGCCTCCTCACCGGCCTCGGTGCGCAGCTGCTCCGCCGTCGACTCGGCCGCCTCGATGATCCGCTGCACCTGGGCGGACGCCGCCGCCGCGACCGGCTGCGCGTGCGGCCGGCGCATGCCCTCGACCTCGTCGGCGAGCTCGCGCAGATGCGCGTCGACCGCGCCCGGCTCGTAGCCGCGGCGGACGGTCGGGAAGTCCGAACGCTGGATGGAGGAGCGGTCGAGGGCCACGCCGTGATGCTACGCGCTGACCTCAAGGAGGACCGCCTCGGCGACGAAGTGCGCGACCCCCTGGTCGAAGTCGACCGTCATCGCGACGACCACCCGGCCGCGCACGGGGCGGGGCTCCGGCGCGGCGTCGACGCGCCATTCGAGCCGGTACGGCTCGTCCGCCGCGGCCTCGCCGGCCGTCCCGCCGAGCAGCTCCCAGCGCGGTGGGACGGGGTGCAGGGCGCGCGCGAACACCTGCAGCGAGTCCTCGAGTGGGCGCACGTCGAGGCGCAGCAGCCCCGGCACGAGCAGGATCGTCGCGCGCGCCGCGTCCTCCACGAGCTTGTGGCACGAGAGCCTGAGGCCGCCCGCCACGGCGGTGGCGAGCTGGCCGTGCGGCGCGCCGGCCGACGCCGCGCGGCTCGGATCGAGCAGCGCGAGGGTCACGGGCGCGCCAGCCGCAGGGCCGCCCAGCCTGCGGCGACCCGGCGCCCCGCGGCGAAGAGCCCCGCCTGCGCGTAGGCCGCCGCGGCGGCCTCCTCCTGGGTGGCCGTGATCCCCGAGACGATCAGATGCTGCGTGTCCGGGCTGAGCGCGGTCGCGACCCGCTCGTGGACGTCGAGGGGCACGTTCGCCACGAGCGTGCGGGCGGGCGGCGGCGGGATCTCGCGCAGGTCGGCGAGCACGGCGCGGATCGCGACGCCGTTGCGCTGCGCGTTGGCGTGCGTCGAGTCGACCGCGCGCTGGTCCGCGTCGAGTCCGAAGACCGGCTCCCAGCCCATTCGCGCGGCGGCGATGGCGACCACGCCCGAGCCGCAGCCGAGGTCCCCGAGCCCGCCTTCCGGCTCGAGCTCGAGCAGGAGCTCGAGGCACGCTCGGGTGGTCGGGTGCGCCCCCGTCCCGAATGTCCCCGGCGCCGGCTCGATGACGACCTCGAGCGTGCCGGCCGGGGACGGCGGATCCTCCGGCGAGCGGACCCGCAGGCGCCCGCCGACCGTCCAGGCCCGCCCGGCGCGCCGGCGACGCTCCTCGCGCGAGTCCGGCACCTCCTCGTCTCCGCGGTCGAGCAGGGCGTGGCCGACGAGCGCCTCGAGCTGCCCGTCCGTGAGCCCGTCGCCGTAGAAGGCGACCTCCGCGCGCCCGCCGTCGAGCTCGCGCTCGTAGACGCCCTCTGGGAGCAGCGGCATCAGGACGTCGAGGACGTCCTCGACCGAATCCGCGCGCAGCGTCAGCGCGACGCGCCGCATCGCCTCACGGCAACCTCGGCTCGCCGGTCGGCCCGCGGACCACGAGCCCGTCGCGCGCGAGCCCGGCAAGTGCGCGCTCGCGGCGCTCCGGCGCCAGCTCGGGCGGCCGCTCCCCGGCGACGAGCGCGGCGAGCAGGCGCCCGCGCGCCCAGCGATCGCTGTCCTCGAAGCGCTCGCCGCGGGGCCGGGGCGCCGGTGCGAGCGCGTCCGGCCCCGCGCAGCCCGCCCGCAGCGGGCACTCCCCGCAGCGCGGCCGCTGCGGGCGGCAGACCGTCGCGCCGAGCTCCATCATCGCCTGGTTCCAGGCCGCCGCCCGGCCCTCCGGGACGAGCTCGGCCGCGCGCCGCGCCAGCGCGCGCGGCGGCCGCCGGACCCCGTCGCGGCGCTCGATCACCCGCCGGACGTTGGTGTCGACCGCCGCCATCGGCGCATCCCACGCGAACGAGCCGACCGCGGCGGCGGTGTAGGGGCCGACGCCCGGCAGTTCCTCCAGCCGCTCGGGCTCCGGCCAGCCGCGCTCGGCCACCACGGCCGCGGCCGCCCGTAGCGCGAGCACGCGGCGGTTGTAGCCGAGCCCGCTCCAGGCCGCGATCGCCTCGGCGGCGGGCGCCGCCGCCAGCGCGCGCGGGACCGGGTACAGCGCGAGGAATCGCTCGTAGTGCGGCACGACCCGCGCCGCCTGCGTCTGCTGCAGCATCACCTCGGCGACGAGGATCGCCCACGGATCGCGAGTGAAGCGCCACGGCAACGGCCGCCGCACCACCTCGTACCACTCGAGCAGCGCCTCGCCGTCCATCCGGGCCGACCCTATTCGACCACGAGTGTCACCTCGACCACCCGTAGCGGGGTCGAGATGACATTCGTCGCAACCCGGGCGGTGCCTGCGCCGCCGCCGACTGGACCCCGGCCGCGCACAGCACGGCTGCCGACCACAACGCGCACAGAACCCGACGCCGCCTCATCTCCGTGCCTCTGCCTGCTCGACCGACCCGCTCATGACAACAATGTCAGGGACCGGTACGCCCGCCTTCCGGATCCGTCAAGCGGGAACCGTCAGCCCGCGGGCCTGGCGGCCTCGTCGAGCTCGCGACGGAGGTCGCGGATCTCGTCGCGCAGCCGCGCGGCGTACTCGAAGCGCAGCTCCTCGGCGGCCGCGAGCATCTCCTCCTCGAGCTCGACGATCGTCGACTCGATCTCCGCCGGCTCCATGTCCGTGCGCTTCTCGCGCCGGCGGCGGCCCTTGGTCGGGACCTTGGAGTCCGACATCAGGAACTCGGTGATGTCGGAGATGCCCTTGACGATCGTCTCCGGCGTGATCCCGTGCTCCTCGTTGTAGGCGAGCTGGATCGCGCGCCGGCGGTCCGTCTCGTCGATCGCCGTGCGCATCGCCGCCGTCTCGCGATCCGCGTACATCAGCACCGTCCCGCCGATGTTGCGCGCGGCGCGGCCGATCGTCTGGATCAGCGAGGTCTCGCCGCGCAGGAAGCCCTCCTTGTCGGCGTCGAGGATCGCCACCAGCGAGACCTCGGGCAGGTCGAGCCCCTCGCGCAGCAGGTTGACGCCGACGAGCACGTCGTACTCGCCGAGGCGCAGCTCGCGGATGATCTGGATCCGCTCGAGCGTGTCGATCTCCGAGTGCAGGTAGCGCACCTTGAAGCCGACCTCGAGCAGGTAGTCCGTGAGGTCCTCGCTCATCTTCTTGGTCAGCGTCGTCACCAGCACGCGCTCGTTGCGGTCCACGCGGGTGCGGATCTCGTTCATGAGGTCGTCGATCTGGTTGCGCGTCTCGCGCACCACGACGTCCGGATCGATGATCCCCGTCGGGCGGACGATCTGCTCGACGATGTGCTTCGAGTGCTCGCGCTCGTACTGGCCCGGCGTCGCGGACACGAACACCAGCTGCGGGGTGATGGAGAGGAACTCGGCGAACGTCTGCGGGCGGTTGTCCATCGCGCTCGGCAGCCGGAAGCCGTAGTCCACCAGCGTCGACTTGCGCGAGCGGTCGCCCTCGTACATGCCGCCGATCTGCGGCACGGTCTGGTGCGACTCGTCCAGGAAGCAGATGAAGTCCTTGGGGAAGTAGTCGATCAGGCAGTAGGGGCGGGCGCCCGGCGCGCGGCCGTCGAGGATGCGCGAGTAGTTCTCGATGCCCGAGCAGAACCCGACCTCGCGCAGCATCTCCATGTCGTACTGCGTGCGCTGGCGCAGGCGGTGGGCCTCGAGCAGCTTGCCCTCGGCCTCGAGCTCGGCGGTGCGATGGTTGAGCTCGCGGCCGATCTCGGCCACCGAGCGCTCCATCGTCCCCTCCTTGACGTTGTAGTGCGTCGCGGGCCAGATCGCGACGTGCTCGAGGTCGTCGACGATCAGCTCGCCCGTCAGCGGGTCGAAGTGCTGCAGGCGCTCGACCTCGTCACCGAACAGGATCGCGCGGAACGCGGTCTCGGCGTAGGCGGGGAAGATCTCGAGCGTGTCGCCGCGGACGCGGAACGTGCCGCGGCCGAGCGCGGTGTCGTTGCGGTTGTACTGGAGGTAGACGAGCTTGCGCAGCAGCTCGTCGCGGTCGACGTAGGCGCCCTTGATCAGCGTCTGCAGGTTGTCGTTGTAGGTGTCGGGGGAGCCGAGGCCGAAGATCGCCGACACCGAGGCGACGATCAGCACGTCGCGGCGCGCGAACAGCGCGGCGGTGGCGGCGTGGCGGAGCCGGTCGATCTCCTGGTTGATCGCCGAGTCCTTCTCGATGTAGAGGTCCTTGGAGGGGACGTAGGCCTCGGGCTGGTAGTAGTCGTAGTACGAGACGAAGTACTCGACGGCGTTCTGCGGGAAGTAGGTGCGGAACTCGTTGCAGAGCTGCGCCGCGAGCGTCTTGTTGTGCGCGAGGATCAGCGCCGGCTTCTGCAGCCGCTCGATCGTCGCGGCCATCGTCATCGTCTTGCCGGTGCCGGTGGCGCCGAGCAGCGTCGTGTAGCGGTTGCCCTCGTCGACGCTCTTCGCGATCCCGTCGATCGCCGCGGGCTGGTCCGCGGTGGGTGAGTAGACGCTGTCGAGCTTGAAGGGCGGCAAGCCCGTTGACGATAGCCGCCTCTCAGGCGTTTGGCGCATGGCCACTTCGGAGAGCGGAGCGACCATGCAGCGCATCGTCGTGGCGGCGAAGGCGGGGGCGGACCAGCCGTGGCTGGCGGACGCCGCCGCGGAGCTCGCCCAGCAGACGGGCGCCGCCGTCTCCGTCGTCTCGCTCGACGGCGTCGACGTCGAGGCGCTCTCCACACTGCCGCGCTCGGAGTTCCAGGCGGGGGCCCGGAAGACCGTCGACACCCTCGTCGAGCGCCTCACGGCGGCCGGCATCCAGGCCGAGGGTGACGTCCGCCCCGGGCTCGTGACGCCGGGGGTCCTGCTCTACGCCGAGGAGAAGGACGCCGACGTCATCGTCTGCGGCGCCTCGACCAAGGGCCGCGTCGCGCGCAGGGTGCTCGGCAGCGTACCGGTCGCCCTGATCCAGCGCGCGCGCCGGCCAGTCCTCGTCATCAGCCCGCCGTAGGAAGGAAAGAGCCCGATGGCCACCGCCGCGAAGCCCGAGGGCCGCAAGGGCCTCTTCGCCACCAAGGACACGGACGCGCTCGTCCGCGACACGGAGGAGAAGGGCCAGTCGCTGCAGCGCGTCGTCGGCCTGCTCGACCTGACCGCGCTGGGCCTCGGCGCGATCATCGGCACCGGCATCTTCGTCGTGATCGGCGAGGCGATCGGCGACTCCGGCCCGGCGATCATCCTGTCGTTCGTCCTCGCGGGCGTGACCTGCGCGTTCTCCGCGCTCGCCTTCGCCGAGCTCTCCTCCTCGATCCCGGTCTCGGGCAGCGCCTACACCTACTCCTACGCGACGCTCGGGGAGCTCGCGGCATGGATCATCGGCTGGGACCTGATCCTCGAGTACGCGGTCTCCGTCGCCGCGGTGGCCGTCGGCTGGGGTCAGTACTTCAACGACCTCGCCGACTCGCTGTTCGGCTTCAAGCTGCCCGACTCGATCGCCAATCCGCCCGGCGAGGGCGGCTCGTTCAACCTGCCGGCGGTCTTCATCGTGCTCCTGGTCACGGCCGTGCTGTGCGTCGGGATCCGCGAGAGCGCGCGCTTCAACACGATCATGGTGTTCATCAAGCTCGCCGTCCTTGCCTTCTTCGTCGCGGTCGGCGTGACGGCGTTCCACTCGGGCAACCTGCATCCCTTCGCCCCCAAGGGCCTCAACGGCGCCGTGACGGCGGCCTCGGTCATCTTCTTCGCCTACATCGGCTTCGACGCCATCTCCACCTCGGGCGAGGAGACGAAACGACCAGCGAGGGACCTGCCGATCGCGATCATCGGGTCGCTGGCGATCGCGACCACGCTCTACATCGTGGTGTCCGTCGTCGCGGTCGGCGCGCTGCCGTTCGACAAGCTCAAGGGCTCGCCCGCGCCGCTCGCGGCCGTCATGAAGGACGGCGCCGGGCTCGACTGGGCCGCGAACATCATCTCCTTCGGCGCGCTGGTCGCGATCACCAGCGTCGTCCTGACGATCCTCTACGGCCAGACGCGGATCATGTTCGCGATGTGCCGCGACGGCCTGATGCCGCGGAGCTTCGCGAACGTCAACGAGCGCACCCACACCCCGGTGCGCATCACCGCCACCTTCGGGTTCCTGATCGCCGCCGTCGCGGCCTTCGTCCCGCTCAAGGAGATCGTCAAGCTCGTCAACATCGGCACGCTGTTCGCCTTCATCGTGGTGAACATCGGCGTGATCATCCTGCGGCGCACCAAGCCCGATCTCGAGCGCGGCTTCCGGGTGCCGTTCGTGCCGGTGTTCCCGATCATCGGGACGATCCTGTGTCTCTACCTCATGAAGTACCTCTCGGCCGCGACGTGGCTGCGGTTCGCGGGCTGGCTGGTCGTCGGGCTGGTCATCTACTTCACCTACGGGATCCGGCACTCGCGCCTGCGCCGGGGCGAGGTCGTCAATCCCGAGGCCGAGTTGCCCGACGCCCACTAGCGGTCTCGGCGGTTTCCAGCCGGCGCCGCGCGGGCAGGCGGTGAACGGGAGTGTCTCGCCGAGGAGGGGTTCGCATGTCCAGGTCCGTCGTCGTGGCAACGATGTTGGTGGCCGGTTTCCTGTTGCCGTCGGTCGCCGACGCGGCCGACGAGCTCTCGACCACGACCCGGCTCCAGGACCGGCGCGAGGTGGCGTCGGGCGAGCGCGCCTACGCGGGCGGCTTCGAGGACGGCCGCTTCTACGCCAACGGCTGGCACATCAGCGGTGAGATGGGCGGCGTCTGGACGCCGCCGCTCAAGCTCGTCGACGGCGTCTGGTTCGGCATCGACGACCAGTGGGTCGGTCAGGCCACCAAGTTCTCGAGCGGCCGCGGCTACACGCGCTACGACCTCCCGGACACGGGCGGCCTGCGGCTCCAGCGCACGGACTTCGTGCCCGACGGCCGGCGCGCCGCGCTGTTCGGGCTTCAGATGAGCAACGCGGCGGGGAGCGCGCGGACCGTCACGGTCAAGGTCGACGCCCATTCCGAGCTGATGAGCCAGTTCCCGTGGGGCTTCAAGGGCCTCGTGCCGAACGCGAGCGAGAACCTCCCCGACCACGGCGCCTTCGCGGACGGGGCGCTGCGGTTCACCGACGACGGCACCCCGCCGGGCCTGCCCGAGCACCACTACGCCGCGCTCGTGGCCGCCGACCGGCAGCCCGTTTCGGGCGAGGCGGCGGATACCGCCGGCAAATATCGCGGCCCGCAGGGCGACCACGCCTGCCAGGACGGCGACCAGTCGCTGCCGAGCGTCTGCGACGACGGGCCCTTCGGCCACGGCACCGGCGGCGAGCTGCGCTACAGCGTGACCGTCCCCGCCCACGGCTCGAAGACGCTCTGGGTCGCGGCGGCCGGCTCCGACAAGACCCTCGCAGCGGCGCGCGCCGAGCTCGACGGCGCGCTGCGCGATCCGGCGGGCGCGCTCGCCGCCAAGGTCGCGGCGCGCAACGAGCTGGCCCGCCGGTCCGTGATCTCGCTGCCGGGCGACCCGCAGCTGGAGCACGCCATCGACTGGGGCAAGCAGAACCTCGCCGACCTCACGCAATCAGCCTCGGACCTGCAGATCCGCTGGACGAACCAGGGAAAGCAGTTCCCGCCGCCGCTCGGCACCGTCGCGAAGGCGCGCTGGTTCGGCGCGGGGTTCCCGGACTACCCGTGGATCTTCGCCACCGACGGCGAGTACACGTCGTTCGCGGCCGTCGCGCTCGGCCAGTTCCAGACCGCCGAGGACCATCTGCGCGCCCTGCGCGACATCTCGGACGTGCTGAACAACCGCTCGGGGATCGTCGTGCACGAGACGGTCGCCGACGGGTCGGTCTACTTCGGTCACGACTCGAAGACCACCGCCGCCGACGGCACCCAGACGAACGACTTCAACACCGACGAGACGATCAAGTTCCCGAGCATCGTGGCGCTGATCTGGCGCTGGACCGGCGACGACCGGTTCCGCGACGACATGTACGACTTCTCCAAGCGCAACCTGCACGCGGTCGACGATCGCCTCGACGTCGATCGCGACGGCTGGCCCGACGGGTCGGGCAACGTCGAGCGGACGGGCATGGGCCCGGAGAAGCTCGACAACGGCGTCTACTACATGCGCGCCCTCTACGACCTCGCCGACATGGCGCGCGCGAAGCACGACGGGCGCACGCGGGCCTGGGCCGAGCGGCTCGCCCGCAAGCTGCAGCGCCAGTTCGAGGCCACGTGGTGGCACGGCGGGCCCGACCATCAATACGCGGACTCGCTGATCGACCCGGGCAACCAGCAGTCGTTCCAGAAGCACTGGATCGGCCAGGTGCCGATGGAGGCCGAGCTGACCGCCGGCCACCGCGTCACGCCGGGCGTCGCCTCGCGCAACCACGGCACGACGGCGCTCGCCGGGCGCGAGACCCCCTGCTACAGCGGCGACCGCCCGGGCAGCCGCGGCCTCTACCACACCGGCTGCGAGGGCGGCAACGACCAGAAGGGCGACTTCGAGATCTTCTCGCTGACCACATCGATCCAGGCGGTCGGCGAGGGCAACTACGGGCGCCTCGGCCCCGGCCAGCAGCAGCGATACACGACCGCCAACGCCGAGACGATGTTCGCCGAGCCGGCCACCGGCGGCACCCCCGACGAGCAGCCGGGCGCGATGCCCGAGATCTTCCCGTCGGCGCCGAACGGCGACCCGAGCAAGGGCATCCCGCCGAACATCGACCGCTGCTGGACGTGCCGCTCGATGTTCATGCAGGCCTGGGGCAACTACGGCACCGCGTGGTCCGTCGTCCACCAGCAGCTCGGCGTGCGCCCCGACGCCGGCCGCGGCTTCCTCGCGGTCGTGCCGCAGGTCCCGGGCGGCCAGCAGCGCGTCGCCGGGTCGTCGATCCGGATCGGCAGGTCGGGCGCGGCGACCGTCGAGGCCATCCGTACGGCCGACCGCTACACCACCCGCGTCAAGGTCGGCGCGCCGATCTCCAGGCTCGCGATCGGGCAGACGCTGCCGGCGGGCTCGAGGGTCCGGAAGGCCGTGCTCGACGGCAGGCGGGTGCGAGCGCGGACGCGCAGGACCAACCGCGGCGTCGAGGTCACGGTCGCCACGAGGGCGGGGACCCACACGCTGGTGGTGACGGCGGAGTAGGCGCGCTCGCAGCACCGCCGAGGGGGAGGCGGTGGCGGCGGAACCGCCGCGTCGAGACCACGCGGTCGCCCGCGAGGATCGTCATCGCCCCGCAGCCGCGCAGGCGCGCCGTCCAGGCCGGCCCACGCTCCCCCATGGCGAACGCCGCGGTCGCGTAGGCGTCGGCCGTCGCGAGGTCGCGACCGAGCACGGTGACGGCGAGCGCGCCGCTCGGCGCTCGCCCGGTGAGCGGATCGATGATGTGCTCCCCGCGCTCGTAGGTGCCCGAGGTGGCGACGGCGGCGTCGGTCAGCGACAGGAGGGCGGCGATCCGGCCGCGCTCGTGCGGATGCTGGACGCCGACCCGCCACGGCCCGCCGCGCACGAGCACGTCGCCACCGGCGTTGACGCAGAAGCGGCAAGCGCCCTCGGCCCTCAGCAGCGCCGCCGCCCGGTCGACCGACCAGCCCTTGACGAGGCCCGAGGGGTCGAGCGGTCCGCGCGCCCGGGCATCGAAGTAGCCGCCGGTCGCCACCCGCAGCCGCTCGCAGCGCGCGAGCACCTCGCGCACGTCCGGGTGCGCGTCGCGCAGCGCCAGCTCGCCGCGATCGAGGCGGCGGATCTCGCTGTCGGGCCGGTACGTGCTGAACGTGGCATCCACGAAGCGCAGCCATTCGAAGACGCGGTCGACGGCATCGGCGCCGACCCCGGCGTCGCGCACGTCGACGACCACCGGCATGCCCATCACGTGCTCGACGCGCCGCTCAGCCACGGCTCGCTCGCTCCATGGCGGATTGCAGCGCCTCGATCCACATCAGGCTGGTCGTGGTCGCGCCCGTGACGACGTCGATCTCGGCGTTGCCCGCCCTCAGCGCCTCCTCGCGGAGGATCGGCTCGGCCCGGGCGTTCAGCGCGTTGGTGTGCGTGTCGTTGCCGCCGAGCTGAGTCGTCCGGACGTCGATCAGCCGTCCGCGGTACACGGTCGCCAGGACCTGGATCCTCGAGTAGGGCGTGTTGAACATGCGCCCCTCGGCAGTTCGCGAGCCGGGCGGGTGCGGGCGCCGCGTCACCTTCGGTGCCGGGGTGCGCAGCGCGGACTCCGGGTTGGCCCGGCGCGGCGGGCGCGTGTCGTAGGAGACGAGCAGGACGATGATCACGGCGGTGACCACGAGGGCGGCGAGGACGGCGCGCATCTCTAGAGGGCGAAGCGCTCCGTGATCACATGGCGCCGCGGAACGCCCGCGCGCCGCAGGCTCGCGCCGGTGGCGTCCGCCATCGCCGGCGGTCCGCAGACATAGACGTCGCGCGTCGCGATGTCGGGGACGAGGCGCTGGAGGTGGGCCGGCGAGAGCAGCTCCTGCGCGCCCGGCCCGCGGTGATCGCCGAGCACGTAGTGGACCTCGACCCCGCGGCGGGACGCGAGCTCGTCGAGCTCCGCGCGCAGGATGACGTCGTCCTCGCGCAGCGCGCGGTACACGAGCGTGATGTCGCCCGGATCGCCCGGCAGGTCCTCGAGCAGCGCCCGGATCGGCGTGATGCCGACCCCGCCGGCGATCAGCGCAACCTTCGGGCGCCGGCGCGCCGCGGCGGTGAACGCTCCGTGCGGCCCGTCGAAGATCACGCGCGTGCCCGGCCGGATCGCCTTCAGGCCCGCGCTGAAGTCGCCGACCTCCTTGACCGTGATCCGCAGCCGCCGGCCGTCGGGGGCGGCGGAGAGCGAGTACGGGTGCGACTGCCACCAGTGCTCCCGGGTCAGGAAGCGCCAGGAGAAGAACTGCCCGGCGCGCGCCTTCAGCCGCTCGAGGTCCGCGCCGCCGATCTCGAGCGAGACGACGCCCGGCGCCTCCTCGGTCACCCGCTCGACGCGCAGCCCGTGGCGCGCGTTGCGCAGCGCCGGCACCCCGAGCCGGAAGGTGACGAGTGCGGCGAGCGTGGCGAGGTACAGCGCCTGCCAGTAGGCGCGGGCGGCCGGGTCGCCGACGAACTCCCGCCCCGTCGCGATCTGGTGGCTGAACGCGAGCGCGATCGCGAGATAGCTGTAGAGGTGCACGAAGTACCAGGTCTCGTAGCGCAGCCGCCGCCGCACGATCACCAGCGAGCTGACCACCACGGCCACCAGCACGACGAGCCCGGCGAGCGCCGTGATGACGCCGGGGTAGCCGCTCAGAAGGCGCCCCACCTCCGTCGGCAGTGAGACGCCGTCGCCCACCGCGTAGCCGGTCGTGATCGCCGCGGCGTGCACCACCAGCAGCGAGAGCGCGGCCTTGCCGTTGCGGCGGTGCCAGACCGTGAGGCGGTCGAAGCCGACCGTCCGGTCGAGGACCGGGATGCGCGCGAGCAGCAGGACCTGGACGAGCACGAGGTAGGCGCCGAGCAGACCGCAGAGGCGTCCGAGGCCCGTCAGCGCGCTCGCGGCGTCGTCGATCTCCCGGATGCCGCCGGCGCGCCACCACAGGCTCACGACGATCACGGCGTTGGCCACCGCGAGCAGCGCCGGCGCCCAGCGGGCGGTCAGACGCAGCCGCCGGGGAACACTCACCGGCGAAGTGTGGCGCTCAGCCCGGCGGGCGGTCAAGCCAGTCGGGCCGGCCACCCCAGTCGTTCTCGAGCGCCCAGCGAGCCCCCACGGTCCAGGCCTGGACGAGGTTCGTCAGTCTCGAGGCCTCGAGCTCGCCCCCCGGCGTCACGGCGTAGAGCTCCGGCGCGTGGCCGAGCCGCTCGAGTGCGGCGAGCACGCCCGAGCGCACCCGCTCGGCGGCCTCGTCGTGGCGCGCCGCGCGCAGCCCGCTCCAGCCCAGCCAGGAGTCGAACGGCCAGATGCTGCCGCGGTGGTAGCTCTGGGGCTCGAACACCGGGCTCGACGCGGCGAGCGTGCGCAGCCCCCAGGCGGTGAGGATGTCGGGCTCGCACAGGCGCTCGACCACGGCGGCGCACGGGCCCGGCGAGAGCGCCCCGGACCACAGCAGCCAGCCGAGCTGCGAGCCCGGCCCGGGGACGGCGAGGTCGTCGCGCTCGAGCGTCATCACACCGGGGCCGTAGTCGTTCTCGAGCCGGGCCGCGAGCGCCTCGGCGCGCCGGCTCCACACCTCCTCGCCCGAGAGCTCCGCGAGCGCCCGCAGCGCCGCGTAGGCGACCGCCTGGACGTCGGTGTCGGCCAGCGGCGCCGCGGGGGTCGAGCCGTCGGGGCGGACGATGCCGCCGCCGCCGGCGTCCTCCCCCGCCGGGCCCATGACGTCGCGCCAGCCCTGCTGCGTGAGGCCGCCGGGGTGCTCGCGCGGGCCGTAGCGGACGAGCCCGCCACCGCCGACGACCGCCTGCTCGAGCCACGCCCCGGCCGCGCGCCAGGCCGGCTCGAGCTCCGCCGTGAGCGCCTCGTCGTCGAGCGTCGCGAGCAGCACCAGGAACCAGGGGGTCGAGTCGGCCGAGCCGTAGTAGCGCAGCTCGCCGTCGCGGACCGGCCAGCCGTGCTCGATGTGCCAGGCGGGAGCGTCGGGGCGGTACTCGTGCAGGATCTTGCCCGGCTCCTCGTCGGTCTCCCGGTCGGCCCGCCGGCCCTGCAGCGCGGCCAGCGCGCGCAGCGTCGCGTGGGCGACCTCGGGACGGGCGGGCAGCACCTGCAGGGCGGTGATCAGCGAGTCGCGGCCGAACAGCGCGTGGTAGCGGCCCGGGTCCCCCTCGGCGACGGGCGGGGTCGAGGCGTAGACCCAGCCGTCGGGCGACAGCAGCGGGTCGAGGCCCTCGACGCTCACGACGTCTCGATCACGGCGCCCTGCCACGCGGCGAGGGTGAGGGTGCCCTCGACCGTCTCGCCGTCGCGCGCGCGGTCGGTGGCGATCGCCACGCGCCCGTGCAGGCCCCCGACCGTGACCTCGGCGTCCGAGAGGTTGAGCGCGACGGCGTGGCCTTCGCCGCGCCGCCACGCCCACGCCCCGGCGGGCGCGGGCAGCGTCTCGTAGGCGCCCCCGCGCAGGTCGGCCTGCGCGCGGCGCAGTGCGATCAGGTCCCGCGTGAAGTGCAGATGCGAGTCTGCGTCACCGCGCTGGTCGGCGACGTTGCACGCGGCGGCGTCCCCGATCGGCAGCCAGGTCTCGACACCCGGCTCGGTGAAGCCGGCGCCGGGCTCGCCGGTCCACTGCATCGGCGTCCGGCAGGGGTCGCGGTTGCGCTCCGGCTTGCCCGTGCGCCGGGGCACCGGGTCGAGCGCGTCGGCGGGATCGAGGGGAACGTCGGGCAGCCCGATCTCGTCGCCGTAGTAGAGGAACGGGGTGCCGCGCAGCGTGAGCAGCATCATCACCGCCACCCGGGCGCGCGCCGGGTCGCCCTCCGCCCAGCGCGTCGCGAGGCGGCCCGCGTCGTGGTTGGAGCCGGTCCACACGGGCCACGAGGCCGGAGGCAGCCGCTGCTCGACCCCCTCGACGATCGCGCGCATGGGCTCCGCGTCGAAGTCCGCGTGCACGAACAGGAAGTTGAAGGCGAGGTTGAGCTCGTCCTCGCCCTCGCCGTAGAACGGCATCAGCTGGTCGAGGTCGAGCACGTACGTCTCTCCCACGAGGATCCGCTTCGGGTCGTCGGCCTGGGCGATCGTGCGCCAGCGCCGCAGCACGTCGTGGACCTCGGGGCGGTTCATCGAGAACACCTGCTTCTGCCCGCGCGCCTGGATCACCGGGTGGTCGTCGGGGGTCGCGGCGGGGTCGTCGCGCAGCTCGCGGTCCTTGACGATCCCGTGCGTGACGTCGATGCGGAAGCCGGCGATCCCGCGCTCGAACCAGAAGCGCAGGATGTCGTCGAACGCCTCCCGCACCTCCTCGTTCCACCAGTTGAGGTCGGGCTGGCTGGGCAGGAAGTTGTGGAGGAAGAACTGGCCCGATGCGTCGTCGAGCGTCCACGCCGGGCCGCCGAACGAGCTCAGCCAGTTGTTGGGCGGCGAGCCGTCGGGCTTCGGGTCGGCCCAGACGTAGAAGTCACGGTGCGGCGCATCGCGGCCGCCCAGGGCGTCCTCGAACCAGCCGTGGCGGTCGCTCGTGTGGTTGGGGACGAGATCGAGCAGCACGCGGATGCCGCGGCGGCCCGCCTCCGCGATCAGTGCGTCGAGGTCCCCCATCGTCCCGAGGTCGGGATGGACGGCGGTGAAGTCGGCGACGTCGTAGCCCCAGTCGTCGTTGGGCGAGGGCATCGTCGGGTTCAGCCAGATCCCCGCGACGCCGAGCCACTCGAGGTGGTCGAGGTGCTCGATCACGCCCCGCAGGTCGCCGACGCCGTCGGCGTTCGTGTCGCCGTAGGAGCGCGGGTAGATCTGGTAGACGACGCCGTCGCGCCACCACGCCGCCGCGACGTCCTCGCCGCCGTCGCGGCCTTCCGGGCTCCCCTCCATGGCGCGGCAGCTTACGGACCGCGCCACGGTTGACACGTCCGTGCCGCCTTGCTTGGATGGAACCGCTTCCACGGAGGAGGGCCGATGGACCGAGGGACCGTTTGAGCACGATCGCGAGTGTCGCGGCGCTGGCCGGCGTGGGCGTCGGGACCGTCTCCCGGGTCCTCAACGACTCGACGGCGGTGAGCGGATCCACGCGCATGCGGGTGCTCGAGGCGATCGAGGCCCTCGAGTTCGAGCCGAGCGCAGCCGCGCGCGCCCTCTCGACCGGGCGCACCTGCACCGTCGGCGTCCTCGCCCCCTTCTTCACCGAGCCGTCCGTGGTCGAGCGCCTGCGCGGCGTCACGCGGCGACTCGCGAGCTCGGGCTACCAGGTGACGCTGTTCGACGTCGAGCGTCCCGAGCAGGGCGACGCCGTCTTCTCGACGCTCGCGGTCAAGGGACGGATCGACGGCCTGCTCGTGGTGTCCCTCCCCCCCACCGGCACGCAGCTCGAGCGCCTCCACGGGGCCGGGATCCCGGTCGTGCTCGTCGACCGCCGTCTGGAAGGGACGCCGGGCGTCTTCAGCGACGACGAGGCCGGCGGCCGCCTCGCCACGCAGCACCTCCTGGACCTGGGCCACGAGCGCATCGCGTTCGTCGGCGACACGGAGAACGGCCCGTTCGGCTTCACCTCCAGCGAGGCGCGCCGCGCGGGCTACGAGGCCGCGCTGCAGGCTGCCGGGCTCGAGCCGCGGCCCGAGCTCGCGCGCCTCGGCCCGCACCGGCGCGACGCCGCGCGCGCCGCCGCGGCCGAGCTGCTCGGGCTCTCCGTGCCGCCGACCGCGGTCTTCGCTGCCTCCGACCACCAGGCCCTCGGCGTGCTCGAGGCGGCTGCGATGGCGGGAGTCCAGGTGCCCGAGCGCCTGTCGGTGGTCGGCTTCGACGACATCGAGCTGGCCCGCTACTGCGGGCTGACCACCGTCGCACAGCCGCTCGAGGCGAGCGGGGCGCGCGGAGCCGAGCTCCTGCTCGAGGCGCTGGCCGGCGGCGCGCCGCGCTCGCACGAGCTGCGCCTCGACCTCCAGGTGAGGAGCACGACCGCCTCGCCCGCGGGAGACGGCACGAACGCAGTGGAAAGCCGTTCTATGCGTACGCGCCTGCTGAATGGCATGATGCGCGAGCCCAAGCAATTCGAGGGGGAAAGATGAAGGGTCACAAGGTCCTGTGGGTGGTGTGCCTCGCGTGCGCCATCGCAGTCGGCGTCGGAGCGTGCGGCAGCGACAGCAGCGGTGGAGGGGGCGGCGGCTCCGGCGGCGGTGCGACGAAGGGCGCCAAGGCGATCGACGTGTCGTCGATGGACAGCGCGAAGGGCAACGTCACTTACTGCACCGGCAAGGACACATCCGGTGATCTCAAGCAGGGCGTTGCGGAGTTCAACAAGGCCAACCCGGGCCTGACCGCGAAGCTGCTCGAGTTCCCGGAGTCCGCGGACGAACAGCGCAATCAGTTCATCCAGCGCGAGCGCGCCAAGTCGGCCGACTGTGACGCGTTCGAGTCCGACGTCGTCTGGACCGCCGAGTTCGCCTCGCAGAAGTGGCTGCTCGACCTGACGCCGTACATCGAGAAGCGCAAGGCCGAGTTCATCCCGTCGACGCTCTCCTCGGTCGACTACCAGGGCAAGCTCTGGGGCGTCCCGCGCGTTTCGGACGCCGGCCTCCTCTATTACCGCAAGGACAAGATCAAGTCGGTCCCGGCGACCTGGCAGGAGGTCTACAAGCAGGCCCAGGCCGGCAAGGGCATCGTCTACCAGGGCGCGTCCTACGAGGGGCTGACGGTGAACTTCCTCGAGCTGGCCTTCGCGGCCGGCGGCAAGATCCTGTCTGACGACGGCAAGAAGTCCGTCATCGACTCGCCCGAGAACCTGAAGGCGCTGGAGTTCATGGTCAATGGCATCAAGGACGGCGCGGCCTCCAAGGCCAACACGACCTACATGGAGGAGGAGGCGCGCCGCACGTTCGAGGCGGGCCGGGCCGACTTCGAGCGCCAGTGGCCCTACGCCTACGCACTCGGCAACATGAAGGGCTCGAAGGTCGCGGGCAAGTTCGCGGTGGCTCCGTACCCGGCGTTCGAGGGCGGCGGCAAGGCCGCGATCCTCGGCGGCCATAACTCGGTCATCTCCGCCTACTCCAAGAACCCGGGCGGCGCGCTGAAGCTGGTCGACTACCTGACCTCCGAGAAGCGGATGACGAAGAACGCCGTCAAGTTCTCCAAGACGCCGACGCTCGCCGCCTCCTACTCGGACCCGGCGGTCAAGAAGGCGCTGCCGTTCATCGATCAGCTCAAGCAGGCGGTCGAGCAGGCGAAGAGCCGGCCCGTCTCGCCGGTCTACAGCCAGATCTCGCAGGCGATCTACAAGAACGTCAACAACGCCCTGTCGGGGTCGACCGATTCGAAGTCCGCGTTGAAGAAGGCGCAGACCGACATGGACAAGGCCCTGGCCACCTTCTAGGGGAGACAGACACAGATGGAAGCCGCCTCGATCAAGGCCGGCTCACCGCAGCGGCAGCGCTCCCGGGGCATCCCGGAGCGCCGCCTCGCGGTGCTGATGGTGTCGCCGTCGATGGCTCTCATCGCGATCGTGGCGGCGTACCCCATCGGCTACGCGATCTGGCTGTCGTTGCACGAGTACAGCGTGCGCGTGGCCGGACTCTCGCGCTGGGCAGGCTTCAAGAACTACAGCACCGCGCTCCAGAGCTCTGAGTTCTGGGACGCGGTGAAGACGACGTTCATCTTCACCGGAGCGTCGGTCGTGTTCGAGACGTTGCTGGGGCTCGCGATGGCCCTGGCGATGCACTCCGCGTTCAAGGGCCAGGGCGTGCTGCGCACCGTCGTGCTCGTGCCGTGGGCGGTGCTCACGGTCGTCACGGCGATCACCTGGCAGACCATCTTCGAGCCGTCGCTGGGCTTCGTGAACAGCCTGCTCGGCTCGGTCGGCCTGCCCAACGACACGGTCTGGCTCGGTCAGAGCCCTCAGGCACTGATGGTGATGATCTTCGCCGACGTGTGGAAGACGGCGCCGTTCATGGCGCTGCTCTTGCTGGCGGGGCTGCAGGTGATCCCCGACGACATCTACGAGGCGGCCAAGGTGGACGGTGCCACGGCGTGGCAGCGCTTCACCAAGATCACCCTGCCGCTCCTCAAACCGGCGCTGCTGGTGGCGCTGATCTTCCGGACGCTGGACGCGTTGCGGATCTTCGACCTGCCGTTCGTGCTCACGAAGGGCGCGCACGGGACAACCACGTTGTCGCTCATCTCCTATGAGACGTTCCAGACCAACCGGATCCTCGGCGCCGGATCGGCGCTCGCGGTGTTGACGTTCCTGATCGTCATGATCGTGTCGTTCGTCTACATCCGGTTCGTCGGCGGCAACATCCGAGGCCTGGCGGAGGACTGAACATGGAAGCCGCAAGCGTCCGGGCAGACACGCTCGATCGCGCCGAGCCCCAGGTCAAGACGAAGCAGGCGCCCAAGAAGGAGGGCACGCCGTGGTGGCTGTGGGTCGCCGTCGCCGCGATCGTGCTCTTCTGCCTGTTTCCCTTCTACTGGCTGATCAACGTCTCGCTGAAGACGGGTCCCGACCTGTCGACGTCGGCGCTGGTCCCGCCGCATCCGACCCTCAAGAACTACTCGTCGGTGCTCAACAACGGCGACTTCACGCACGCGCTGCTCAACAGCGCGATCGTGAGCCTGATCACCACGGCGCTGTCCCTGGTCGTGGGGTCGTTCTGCGCCTACGCGCTCGCGCGGCTGAAGCTGCGCGGGAAGTTCTGGATCCTGGCCCTGGTCCTCTCGATCACCACGTTCCCGGCGATCGCGATCGCGGCCCCGATCTTCAAGCTGTGGACGGACATCGGGCTGTTCAATACGTTGCCCGGCCTGATCATCCCGTACCTCTGCTTCTCGCTCCCGCTGGCCATCTACATCCTGGTGTCGTTCTTCAAGGAGATCCCGCGGGACCTCGAGGAGGCGGCGCTGGTCGACGGGGCGACGAACTTCCAGGCGTTCACGA
>JBBQLH010000025.1:0-43828 GCA_038327685.1 Solirubrobacterales bacterium | reverse complement strand
GGTGCCGCGCAAGCGCACGCTCGAGGCGCTGCGCGAGATCGTCAACATCGGGCGCGACTTCGCGGGCGTGGACATCACGCGCGAGCCGATCCACATCAAGCCCGGCTGCCACTACATCATGGGCGGCGTCAAGACCGACGTCTGGGGCCAGACCTCGATCGACGGCCTCTACGCTGCCGGCGAGGTGGCCTGCGTCTCTGTGCACGGCGGCAACCGCCTCGGCGCCAACTCCCTGCTCGACACGCTGATCTTCGGCCGCCGCTCGGGCGAGGCCGCCGCCGAGCGCGCTGCCGGCATGGCGATGCCCGTGCCCTCCGAGCTCCAGCTCGCCGCCGAGCAGCAGATGATCGACCAGATCCTCGCGCGCTCGAAGGACGGCCGCCGGATCTCCGAGATCAAGGACGAGCTCGGCACGATGATGAACGAGAAGTGCGCCGTGTTCCGCGACCACGAGGGCCTGACCTCGGCACACGAAACGATCCGCCGCCTCAAGGGCGAGGCCGAGACCGCCTACATCGACGACCGCGGCACGGTCTTCAACCAGGACGTCCTCGGCGCGATCGAGCTCGGCTACATGCTCGACTGCGCGGAGGCGATCGTCATGGGTGCGCTCGAGCGCAAGGAGTCGCGCGGCGCGCAGTTCCGCCTCGACTTCCCCGAGCGCAACGACGACGAGTGGCTCAAGCACATCACGATCTCCGTCAACGGCGGGGACGCGCCGAAGGTCGACTACGCTCCCGTAACCATGACTCAGTGGGAGCCCCAGGAGCGCACGTACTGATGGGCGAGTACACGCTGAAGCTGCGCCGCTACCAGCCCGATTCAGGCGAGGCGCCGTACTGGGAGGAGTTCACGGTCGACCTCGACGGCAAGCGCTCCGTGCTCGACGGCATCCTCCAGGCCAAGGACCGCGAGGACGGCTCGATCGGCATCCGCTGCTCCTGCCGCGCCGCGATCTGCGGCTCCTGCGGCGTGCGAATCAACGGCCGCCCGACGCTCGCCTGCCACACCCATCTCGACCAGGCCGCCGAGGACGCGCCCAACGGCGCGATCGAGGTCGAGCCGATGGGCAACATGCCGGTCATCAAGGACCTGATCGTCGACATGGACGCGGTCCACTGGAAGAAGATGCAGCGCGTCACGCCGTGGCTGCTCCCGGACGGCCCGCCGCCGGAGCGCGAGTACATCGTCCCCGCCGAGTCGATGATCGACATCACGCAGACGATGGCCTGCATCCAGTGCGGCGCCTGCGTGTCGGACTGCCTTTCGATGGAGGTCGACCCGCTCTTCATCGGCCCGGCCGCGCTCGCCAAGGCCTATCGCTTCGTCGGCGATCCCCGCGACGGCCAGCAGCGCGAGCGCCTCAAGGACCTCGCCGAGGACCCGCACGGCATCTACGACTGCACGCACTGCTTCAACTGCATCGAGGCCTGCCCCAAGGGCGTCGCCCCGATGAGCCAGATCATGCGCCTGCGGCGGATCGCCGGCTCGGAGCACGAGATCGACGACCGCAACAACGGCCATCGCCACGAGATGGCGTTCGTGGACAACATCGAGAAGAACGGGCTCCTGCACGAGGCCGACCTGCTGCCCGACTCCTACGGCGGCAAGTTCCACCCGCGGGCAGTGCCCGAGCTGTTCCGCTCGCTGCCGGCGATCCTGAAGGCGGTCCAGCGCGGCAAGGTGACGCCGAAGAAGGCGCTGCTGCACGCGCACAAGGCGGACAAGAACGTGCGGCGGATCTTCGACCACGTCCACGACAAGGACGAGCGCTACGAGCTCAACCTCTACGTCGTGGGTGAAGAGGACGAGCCGGAGTCCGACGACAGCACGGCGGCCGGCCATCTACCGGCTGAGAGGAGCCCGAACAGGTGAAGGTCGCGTACTGGCCGGGCTGCGTGAGCCGCGGCTTCACGCCGGAGCTGCACGGCTCGATGGCACTCCTCGCCCCGCTGCTCGACATCGAGCTCGTGGAGCTCGACCGCGCGTCGTGCTGCGGCGCCGGCGTCATCGCTGAGCACAACCAGGAGCTGGCCGACTCGCTCAACGCGCGCACCTTCGCCCTCGCCCAGCAGGAGATCGACGGCGGGGCCGACCTGATGATGAACATCTGCTCGACCTGCCAGGGCTCGCAGAGCGAGTGCCAGGAGCGCCTCGACGGCAACTCGGACTACCGAGAGCACATCAACGAGACGCTCGCGCCCGAGGGCCTCACCTACGAGCGCGGGCTGGTCAACAAGAACTTCCTCTGGCTGATGGTCGAGGAGATCGGCCTCAACGCCATCAAGGAGAAGGTCAAGCGACCGCTCACCGACCTGCGCGTCGGCCCGTTCTACGGCTGTTACATCATCCGGCCCACGGACCGCCTCGGCATCGACCGCGAGCACCCGCGCGACCACTACCTGCACCGCCTGATCGAGGCGCTCGGCGGCACGGTCGTCGACTACGCCGGCCAGTACAAGTGCTGCGGCTTCCCGATCATCACGATGAACCGCGAGGCGTCGCTCAAGCAGGCCGGCCGCCACCTCGGCGACGCCCTCGACGCCGACGCCGACTGCCTCGTGACGCCCTGCCCGCTGTGCCACCTCAACCTCGACCTCCAGCAGCCGCTGGCCGAGAAGGTCGTGGGGCGCGACCTCGGGATGCCGGTGCTCCACCTGCCGCAGCTCGTCGGCCTCGCCCTCGGGCTCGAGCCCAAGGCGCTCGGCATGAACAAGCACGTCGTCAGGCCGAGCAGCGTGATCGACTGGTCGACGTCTGTGGTCGGCGCGGTCGGCTGAACTTCAGCGGCGCATCGAGGAGAGGGTGCGAGCTGCCGCGGCGGCTCGCGAGGCGGCAGTTGACGTTACGCCGGGGCTCCGACCAGTCCTCGCGCGTAGAGCTGCTCGGCGAGCTGGACGGCGTTGGTCGCCGCGCCCTTGCGCAGGTTGTCGGAGACCACCCACATCTGCAGCCCGCGCTCGTGCGACGGGTCGCGACGCAGGCGGCCGACGAAGACGTCGTCGTGCCCGGCCGCGCCGGACGCGGTCGGGTACGGGTCGACGAGCGTGATGCCCGGCATCGCCTCGAGCAGCGCGCGCGCCTCCTCGACCTCGAGCGGCTCGCGCGTCTGGAGGTTGACCGACTCCGAGTGGGAGTAAGTGACCGGCACGCGGGCGCAGGTGACGGAGATCGCGATCGACTCGTCGCCGAGGATCTTGCGCGTCTCGAACATCATCTTGCGCTCCTCGTCGGTGTGGTCGTCGCCGTCGAGGAAGTTGCCGGCGCCGCCGTGGACGTTGAACGCGATCGGCTCGCGGTAGAGCTCCGCCGGTGGCATCTCCATCCCGTGCAGCAGCGCGTGGGTCTGGTTCTCGAGCTCCTCGACCGCCTTGACGCCGGTGCCCGACACCGACTGATAGGTCGAGACGATCAGGCGCTCGATCCCGGCTGCGTCGTGGATCGGCTTGAGGGCGACCATCAGCTGCATGGTCGAGCAGTTCGGGTTGGCGATGATGCCCTTGTGGCCGTCGAGCGCCTCCGGGTTGACCTCGGAGACGACGAGCGGGATCTCGGGGTCGCGGCGGAAGGCCGAGGAGTTGTCGACCACGACGCAGCCGGCGGCCGCGAAGCGCGGCGCCCACGCGCGCGAGGTCGTCGCACCGGCAGAGAAGATCGCGATGTCGAAGCCCTGGATCGTCTCCTCGCTCAGCGCCTGGACGACGAGCCCGCCGTCGAGCACGCGCCCGGCCGAGCGCTCGGAGGCGAAGGGGACGATCTCGCGCGCGGGGAACTCGCGCTCGCGCAGCTTCTCGAGCATCACGGTGCCCACCGCGCCGGTGGCGCCCACGACGGCGACGCGCAGGCTCATGGCTTGAAGGGGTGTTCGGGGCGGATGTCGTCGGCGCCGAGCTCGAAGGCGTGGTGCAGCGCGCGCACCGCCTGCGCGACGCGGTCGGCCTGCACGACGCAGGAGATCTTGATCGGCGAGGTGGAGATCATCTCGATGTTGATGTCCTCGTTGCCGAGGGTGACGAACACCTTGGCAGCGACGCCCGGATGCGACTTCATGCCCGCGCCGACGACCGACACCTTCCCCATCGTCGGGTCCTCGGCGACGCGGAAGATCCCGACGTCGGAGACGACCGGGTCGAGCGCCTGGCGCGCGGTCGGGAGGTCGGCGCGCGGCACGGTGAAGGACATGTCGGCGGCGGCGCCCTCGGACTCGGGCTCGTTCTGGATGATCATGTCGACGTTGACGTTGGCGTCGGCGAGCGCGGTGAAGATGCGGCCGGCGATGCCGGGGTTGTCGGGGACGCCCAGCAGCGTGACGCGAGCCTCGTCGGTCGAATGGGTCACGGCGGTGATCAGCGGTCGTTCCATGGTCTCGTCCTCGCCCACGATAAACGTACCGGGGTCCTCGTTGAACGAGGAGCGGCAGTGGATGCGCACCCCGTGGTTGCGCGCGTACTCGACCGCGCGCAGCTGCAGCACGCGCGCGCCCGAGGCGGCCATCTCGAGCATCTCCTCGAAGGAGACGACCGGCAGCTTGCGCGCGTCGGGGACGATCCGCGGGTCGGCGCTGAAGACGCCCGCGACGTCGGTGTAGATCTCGCACACCTCGGCGCCCATCGCCGCGGCGAGCGCGACCGCGGTCGTGTCCGAGCCGCCGCGGCCGAGCGTCGTGACGTCCCTCGCGGTCGAGACGCCCTGGAAGCCGGCCACCAGCACGATCTTCTCCTCGTCGAGGCCCTGGCGGATGCGGTCGGCGCGGACGTCGAGGATGCGCGCCTTCGTGTGCGAGGTATCGGTCACGATCCCGGCCTGTGAGCCGGTCAGCGAGATCGCCCGGTGGCCGAGGTCGTTGATCGCCATCGCGCACAGCGCGCACGACATCCGCTCGCCGGTGGAGAGCAGCATGTCCATCTCGCGCGGGTCGGGCGTCGGGGAGACCTCCTCGGCCATCGCGACGAGCTCGTCGGTCATCGACCCGCGCGCGGACAGCACCGCCACCACGTGGTGGCCCTGCTCGCGGGCGCGCACGATCCGGCGCGCGGCCCGCTTGAGGCGCTCGGCGTCGGCGACGGACGTGCCGCCGAACTTCATGACGACGGTGCTGGGCACGGCGGCGGAGTCTAGGTGGCCAGATGATGGATTCCATGGCCCGCACGAGTCGTGAGGGTCGTGGAATCGGTCATCTAGACGGCCCGGCGACCGGCGAGCGCGCGGCCGAGCGTGACCTCGTCGGCGTACTCGAGGTCGCCGCCGACCGGCAGCCCGGAGGCCAGCCGCGTGACCGCGACGTCGGGCGCGCGCATGCGCAGCCCGTCGGCGATGTGGAGGGCGGTCGCCTCGCCGGTGGTTGTGGGGTTGGTGGCGAGCACGACCTCGGTGACGTCGGAGCCCGCGATGCGCGTGTAGAGCTGCTCGATCTTGAGGTCGTCCGGCTCGACTCCGTCGATCGGCGACAGGGCGCCGCCGAGCACGTGGTAGCGACCGCGGTACTCGTGCGTGCGCTCGACCGGGATCACGTCCCCCGGCTCCTCGACGACGCAGATCAGCGCGGGGTCGCGGCGCTCGTCGGAGCAGATCGTGCAGCGCGGTCCCTCCGCGAGGTTGAAGCAGATCTCGCACAGCGTGATCTTGTCCTTGACGTCGCGGATCGCGTCGGCCAGCGCGTACGCGTCCTCCTTGCTCGTGCGCAGGATGTGGAACGCGAGGCGCTGCGCGGTGCGGTTGCCGATGCCGGGGAGCTTGCCCAGCTCCGTGACGAGGCGCTGGACGGGGGGAGCGAGCAAGGGCTTACAAGCCCGGCAGACCCAGGCCGCCGAGGCCGCCGCCCGGGCCGCCGAGCCCGCCGGTCACGTCGCCCATCTTGCTCGCCGCCAGCTCCTGGGCGGAGCGCAGCGCCTCGTTGACCGCCGCGAGCACGGTGTCCTGGAGCATCTCGACGTCCTCGGGGTCGACGGCCGCAGGGTCGATGGTGATCGACTCGATCGCGAGCTCGCCGGTGGCGACGACCTTGACCATGCCGCCGCCCGCGGACGCCTCGACGCGCTCGTCCTTGAGCGACTCCTGCGCCGCCATCATCTCCGCCTGCATCTTCTGGACCTGCTTGAGCATCTGCTGCATGTTCGGCTGGGGCGGCATCACGGCGTCTCCTCGGTCTCGGTCTCGGGCGCAGCCAGGATCTCTGCCTCGAAATCTTCCACGAAGCGCTCGATCAGCTCGTCCTCGGAGAGCGTCGGCGCCGACGCTGCGGGCACGTCGGCCCGCATCTCGTGGGCGAGCCGCAGCGAGGCGCCGGTCACGGCGCGGATCGCGCGGCCGATCAGCTCGCGGTTCGACACGTCCTCCGCCTTGCGCCGGGAGAGGCCGGAGGTCTCGGCCCAGGCGAGCGTCAGCTCGCCGTCCCCGAGCGCGGCCGGGCGCGCGACCTTGAGATGCTCGGCGAGCAGCGGCCGCTCCCCCTGGATCGACTCGATGACGGCCGGCCACAGCTCGGCGAAGCCGTCGAGGTCGAGCGCCACGGCGGCGACGATCGGCTCGGCGCCGGGCGCGTCGGACTCGATCACCGCGACGGCGGCGATCGTGGGCTCGGGCGCGGCGGGGGGAGCGGGCGCGGTCGGCGCCGGTTCGGCGGCCGCGGGCGGAGCGGGGCGGCTCTGGGCCTCCGCGGCGGCGGGCGGGGTGGCCCCCTCTGGGGGGCGGCTCGAGACCTCTGGGGCGGTCGCCGGAGGAGGAGCGGCCGGCGCGCCGTTCGCGCCCGGCGGCGCCGCTCGC
Organism: Solirubrobacterales bacterium; assembly: GCA_038327685.1. Taxonomy (GTDB): domain Bacteria; phylum Actinomycetota; class Thermoleophilia; order Solirubrobacterales; family Solirubrobacteraceae; genus DASQFQ01. The sequence continues at coordinate 37,066 of JBBQLH010000025.1, read as the reverse complement.
GGCGGCTCCGCCGCGCGGCCGGCGGCGGTCGCGGGCACCGAAGGCGCGCGGCCCGCGAGCGCAGCAGCTGCGGCGGGGCGGCCCGCCTCCAGGCGCTCGAGGCGCGACTGCATCGCCTTCGCCGACGCGTCGACCGTCGGCACCGCGGCCTTGACGAGCGCGAGCTCGAGCTGCGTGCGCGCGTCCGAGCCGTCCTTCATCGCGCGCAGGCCGACGGCGATCAGGTCGAGGATGCGCACGACGTCGGTCTGGCCGACCCGCGCCGCCTGCTCGCGCAGCCGCTCGTCCTGCTCAGCGGTCACCTGCAGCTCCGGCGGCACCTCGCCGCCGAGCGTCTGGACGACGAGCAGAGCCCGGGCATGCGCCTCGAGGTCGGAGAAGAAGCGGCCGATGTCCCGCCCCGACTCGGCCAGCCGGGCGGCGGAGAGCAGGGCGGTGCGGGCATCGCCCGCGGCGACCGCGTCGACGGCGCCGAACAGCAGGTCGGCGTCGGCGGCGCCGAGCACCGCGAGCACGTCCTCGAGCGCGATCGACGCGCCCGAGTAGGCGAGCAGCTGCTCGAGCGTGCCGAGCGCGTCGCGGAACGAGCCGGTCGCCGAGCGCGCGATCAGCGCGCTCGCCTCGTCCGGGATCGAGATCTGCTCCGCGTCGGCCACGCGCCGCAGGACTGCGGCGATCTGGGCGACGGTCGGGCGGCCGAAGTCGAAGCGGTGGCAGCGGTCGACCACGGTCGGCAGCACCTTGTTCGCCTCGGTCGTGGCGAGCACGAAGATCGTGTGCGGCGGCGGCTCCTCGAGCGTCTTGAGGAACGCGTTCCACGCCGCGGTGGAGAGCATGTGCGCCTCGTCGAGGATGTAGACCTTGTGGCGCCCGGACACCGGTGCGTAGGCGACCTTCTCGCGCAGGTCACGAATGTCGTCGACGGAGTTGTTGGACGCCGCGTCCATCTCGATGACGTCGAGCGAGCTCGCGGCGGCGATCGTCACGCACGACTCGCAGACCCCGCAGGGCTGGATCGTCGGGCCGTGCTCGCAGTTCAGCGAGGCGGCGAGGATCTTCGCCATCGAGGTCTTGCCCGTGCCGCGCGAGCCGACGAACAGGTAGGCGTGGTGGACCTTGTCCTGCTCGATCGCGTTGGAGAGCGTGCGCACCACGTGCTCCTGGCCGACGACGTCGGCGAACGAGCGGGGACGGTGGCGGCGATAGAGCGAGGCGGACGAGTGCGGCACGGCGATCGAGTCTAGTGCGCGACCCGGCCCTCTCCGGCGTCGCCGGAGGCAGGAAGAAAGCGGACCGTGCACCCTCCTTCGAAGCAGGTTCCTCGGGCGCGTTCACCGCTGGTGGCTCCGGTCGGGCAACCCCGCATCGCCTGCCGGTGGCCGCTTAAGGCTGCTTCCTTCCGGACCTGACCTGGTTCACGGGCCGACATCGCGCGGGACCCGGCCATCGACGCCCCATACGGCGCGCTGACCCCGAGGGCCTTGCCCCTCGAGAGGGGATTCAGCCCCGCTAGAGCGGATTGCGGATTCAGGGCGCCGCTACATCCCCGCCTAGCACGGTCCGCCGTACATCCTACTCGGCCAGCTCGCCGCGCAGCTTGCGCAGCGCGCGGTAGACACGGCCCTCCACGGTGGTCAGCGGCTCGCGCAGCGCCTCGGCGATCTCTGGCACGGTCAGCTCAGCGCCGAAGCGCAGGGCGATCGCCTCGCGCTCCTCGGGGCTGAGCGTGGCGAGCGCGCGCTGCACGACGTCGCGGTGCTCGACGGCGTCGCCGACGTCCGGGCCGCCGGCGGGCGCAGGCCCGACGCGCTCGAGCGCCCGGCCCTCGGCCGCGGCGCGCCGCGCCTGGTCGCGCAGGAGGTTGAGCGCGATCGCGTACAGCCACGTCTTGGCCGATCCGCGGCGGCGGTCGAAGCGCCGCCGCGAGCGCAGGGCGCGCTCGAACGTGTCCGCGAGCAGGTCTTCCGCGAGCGAGCGGTCGCCGGTGCGGTAGGCAAGGAACCCGAAGAGGCCTTGCGCCTCGGCCTCGTAGAGCCGCTCGAACTCGTCATCGCGCATGTGTGCGGACATCTTCGATCAGGAATCGGCGTGCTCGTTCGTAGTAGGGGGTGATGAGCAACTACGACGACCTCCAGCCGGACCTGCAGCCGGTCATCGACCAGCTCCGCGCGAATCGCCCTGAGGCGACGGCGCTCGAGCTGGACGCGATCAAGCAGCGGGTCCGTGCGCGTAGCTCACAGCCCGCACGGAGGCGGACAACAAGGAGAGCAGAACTGATGAAGTCTCGAATGGTCATCCTGAGCATGCTCGTGTTCGGCTTGCTGCTGAGCACGGCAGGAGCCGGCCTGGCGGTCTCGGGCGGCGGGAGCAACGCCAGCGTCATCCAGTACGGGAAGCCGACGCCCAGCAATGACGTCCTGGGCGAGCAGGACTCCGGTTCGGGCACCCAGCCCGGCGCCAACAACGGCGGCGGGGGGAACGGTCCCTCCAACGCCGTCCAGCCCTCGCGGCAGGTCGAAGCCGGTACCACCACCGGCTCGAACAACCTTCCGTTCACCGGCTTCGCGGCCGTGCCGATCCTGCTCGGCGGGATCGTGCTGCTGAGCGCGGGCCTCGTGCTCCGCCGGCGCACCAGCGGCGAGCGCTGACCGCGCGCGACCACGCTTTCCGAGAGGCGGGCTCCGGCCCGCCTCTCGGCGTTTAAGGCTCAGTCGAACGGGATCGGCGCCTTCGCTGCGAAGGCGCGCCGCCGCGCCAGGCTGTTGGAGCGCAACCCGCGCGCAAGGCTGCGCGTGAGCGGCTCGAGCGGGTTGAGCCGGAGCGCGAGCGCCGCCGCGCCCCGCGGATCCTGACCCGCGAGCGCCTGGACGACCGCGAGCCCGTAGGCGTTCTGCCAGTTGTCGGGATCGCGGCGGCGAGCGTCCTGCATGGCTCGCAGCGCGAGCGGGAGCTGGCCCGCGCGCGCATCGCACCAGCCCAGGACCTCGAATGGCGCGGCCTGCACGGACAGCGCGTCGATGCTGTCGAGGGCCCCGTCGGCCGCCGCCGCGCAGTCACCGCGTTTCAGCGCGGTGACGCCGCGGTCCAGGCGACCCTGCGCGATCGCCACCGTCACCGGCGTCACCGCCACGAGCAGGCAGGCGAGGCCGGCGAGCAGCCGCCCCAGGCGGGGCGGCGCGGGCAGCGCTCGCGCGTCATCTCCCGCCGGCTCGGCAAGGATCGCCCCCGCGGTCCCGAAGAACCAGACGAAGAGCGCGGGCATCTCCCAGTCCCAGTCGACCATCGCGTGCGCGAGCAGCGCGATCCCGGCGGCGATGAAGACCGCGTAGGCGTGGCGGCCGGGCCCCGCGAGCCGGGAGGCCGCCACGACGAGCGGGACCGCGAGCGCGATCGTGAGCAGGGCGAGGCCGATCCAGCCGAGCTCCCCCCGCGTCTCGTAATAGAGGGAGTGGCCGTCGACGATGTGCAACGGCGGAGCGGGCCGCTCGCGCTCCCAGAACAGCCGGTAGGTCCCGGCGCCCTCTCCGCGCCAGGGTCCCTGCGCTGACATGTCCAGCGCGACGTGCCAGATCGCGAGCCGGCCGTTGTTGCCGACCTTCGTCAGCCGCGAGCGCAGGTCCTGGCCGCCGGGCGCTGTGTTGCCGGTGACGAACGCCTTCCGCTGCTCCTCGATGCGGCCGGGCAGGTCGAACGCGACGGTGGCGATCGCGGCAACGAGCACCACCGCCACCGCGGCCGCTCCGAATCCGCGCCGGCGCGTCCGCGCATCGATGCGGACCCGGAGCAGCCGCCGGTCGACCCGCAGCGCGAGCACGCGCAGCACCCCCGCCGCCACCACGCACCCGATCACCACCACGAGCAGCGCGCGGCCCTGCGCGCGCGCGTCCGCTCCGGCGTAGTACTGGCGGGCCAGCAGCTCGAATCCGTACGCCCGCTGCAGGGCGAAGGCGACCGGGGGCCCGGCGGCGAGGAGGGCCCCGGCGAATCCCCGCGGATGGGCGAGCACCAGGTAGAGGACCAGCCCGGCGATCGCGGCGGCGATCCCGCCGCGCGAGAACGTGAAGTAGAGGGTGACCGCGACGATCGGCAGGCCCGCGGCCGCCGCGACGCGGACGGCCGCCGGCTCGCGCTCGGACGCCGTGAGATGTGTGAGCATGAGCGCCGCGAGCCCGGAGAAGATGCCCATCGCGTTCCAATAGGTGAGGGGAAACGCGAGCCGCTCGTTGTTGACGCCGGCACTGGTCGGAAACGTCGTCGGCAGCAGGCGAGTGGCAAGGGCAACTGCACACGTGGCCGCCATCGCGAGCCCGACCCAGCGGAGGATCAGACGCAGGTTTCCAGGGGCGCGGGCGTTCAACCCGACGACGACCATGACGAGCAGATACAAGAGGGCGCGATCGAACTCGGGCAGAGCCCGGGCCGGCGAACTGGACCAGCCGGAGGACAGCAGGATCCACGCGGCGAAGAGTGCGAGCGCGCCGGCTGCCAGCCCGAGGGCTCCACTCCAACCCGAAAATGGCCGATCTACGAGTGTGAGCCGAGCGACGAGCAGCAGACACAGGAGCCCCGCCGCGAGCCCGATTGTCGTCGCGAAGAAGCCTCCGGCGAGGAAAGCGAGTACGACGGTGAGGGCACCGGGTAAGGCCAGGAGCCAATTCGACATCCTGTCGACGAACGTACGAGCCAACTTTTGCCCCACTCCGTGGTTACATACCTATGCCGACGCGCTGCACGTCAATGCGGTCGACGGCATCCACGGATCGGGACAGGTCAATCTCAGGCCTCGAACGAGAGATCGGCTTGAAGGACTGGCGGGCAGACGAGGTGGGGGTAGGGATGCCGGGAATGAACATGAATGGTCGGGAGTTGGCCTGATGCGGTCCACGCAGAGACACTGGAGGCACGGGCGCTGCTGCTGGCCGTCCTCGTTGCAGTCCACGTGGGCCATCGGCGGGTTCCTGCTCGGACTCTACGCCAGGGAGGTCCGACGCGCCCGGGCCAGCGGCGTCAGGGTGAGGGAAGCCGTCGCCCGCGCACTCCACTGGACAGATGTTCTTGCGTACGGCGGGCCATGCGGGGCGATACTGATGGAAGAACGCTCCATGACGGACGCAAGGATGCACCAGTGGACGGTGTGAACGCCACAACCGCAGACGACGGAGCGCCGCACGCAGTCGCGCAGGACGTGCTCGAGCGCGACACTGTCGTGCTCGGCCGGAAGCGGCGAAGCAACCGCCACGACTTCCTCAGAAGGATGTTGGTTTCGGCGGATGGTGCTGCGGCCGTCGTCGGCGGAATCGCGCTCGGCCTCCTTTCCGCCGCCTCCATGCGTGAGGGCGCACTGCTGATCGCCGGGCTTGCGGTCGCGTGGCCGGCCTGTGCATTCCTCTGCGGCCTCTACGCCTCCGAGGATCTCCGCACATGGGCGAGCGGCATCACGGAGACCCCGAAGCTCGCGCTCGGCGTGCTGACGCTGTCGTGGCTCGTCTACGGCACGATCGAGCTCCTCGGCCTCGACCATCCCGCCTTCGCGGCGCTCGTGGCCGCGGGTGCGACCGGCTTCGCCGCGGCGTTCGCGCGCGCCGCAGTCCGCGCGTGGGCGCACCGGAGCCCCCAGCTGCGCGAGCAGACGCTGCTGATCGGCTCGGGCGAGGTCGCCCGTCGCGTGACACAGCGGCTGCGCGCGCACGACGAGGTCGGCCTCGACGTCGTCGGCTACCTCGACAACGAGGTAGACGAGGTCGGCAGCGTCGGGATGCGGCGCCTGGGCGTGCTCAACGACCTCCAGCGCTTTCTGGAGACCGGCGCCATCGACCGCGTGATCATCGCCTTCTCGCGAGCGGGGCATGAGGAGCTCCTGCAGTGCATTCGAGTGTGCCGCGACGCGGGCGTGACCGTCGACATCGTGCCCCGCCTGTTCGACTTCCTCCACGGGGCGCGCGTGCTCGACCAGGTCGGTGACATGCCACTGCTGTCGATCGGCCCCGCGCGGCTCGCGCGGACCTCGCGCGTCGCCAAACGCGCGCTCGATCTCGTGGTCGCCACGCTGGCGCTGACCGCGCTCGCGCCGCTGCTGATCCTGCTCGCGATCGCGATCAAGCTCGACTCACGCGGGCCGGTGCTCTTCACCCAGCGGCGCCCCGGACGCGGCGGCAACCTGTTCCGCCTGCTCAAGTTCCGCTCGATGATCCCCGAGGCCAAGGTCGAGCTTCGTGCGCCCGGGCAGCTCGTGAAGATTGCCACCGATGACCGCATCACGCGCGTCGGCCGGTTCATCCGCCGCTTCTCGCTCGACGAGGCCCCGCAGCTGGTCAACGTCCTGCGCGGCGATATGAGCCTCGTCGGGCCGCGCCCCATCGTGGCCGTCGAGATCGACGCGCTGACCGAGCCCTGGCAGGGTCGCCGCCTCGATCTGCGACCCGGTCTCACCGGCCCGTGGCAGATCCTGGGCCGTTCGCACATCCCGCTCGAAGAGCGGGTGATGCTCGACTACCAGTACGTCGCGGGATGGTCACTGGCACGCGACCTCGAAATCCTGCTCGCCACTGTGCCTGCCGTCCTGTCTGGGCGCGGCGCGTACTGACCTCGGTGCGAATCCTCCACGTCACTGAGGCATCCTGGGCGGGCACGTTGCAGGTGGTCCAGAGCCTGGCGGCCGACCAGGCGTCGCGCGGGCACATCGTCACCCTCGCCTACTCCGACCGCCCGGAGGTTCCTGCGGATTTCGCTGCATCCGTCGCCGCGGGCATCGAGCTCCTACCCGTCGCCTGGCGGCGGGGCGGGGCGAGGGCGCAGATTGCCGCGGGGCGCACCCTGCGTCGAGTCGCCCGGGAGCGCGACCCTCAGCTCATCCACCTGCACTCCTCGCTCGCCGGAGCCGTCGGTGCGTTGTCACTTCCCCGGGACGCGCCGCTGATCTACTCCCCGCACGGCCTCGCGTTCGTGCGCGAGGACATCAACCGCGGGACCGCTGCGGCGGTGCGGATCACTGAGGCCCTGGTGGCGCATCGCTGTTCGCTCGTCGGCGCCGTCTCGGAAGCCGAGGCGAAACTCGCACGCGACGGCCTCCACGCACGACGGGTCGCGGTGGTCCACAACGGGATCCCCGAGCTCGACGATGGCGTCCCGCCGCGTCCGTCCCTCGAGGCCGAGCCCGTCGTCGTCACCCTGGGCCGGATCGCCGGCGCGCGCCGCCCGGCCGCGACCGCGCGGATCCTCTCCGCGGTCACGCCCCACGCCCGCGTCGGCTGGATCGGGGGAGCGGGGGACGGCGAAGCCACCGTCCGCGAGGCCGGGATCCCGGTGACCGGCTGGCTGCCGCGCAGCGAAGCGCTCGAGCGGCTCGCGGAGGCGACCGTGTACCTGCATTGGTCGGCATGGGACGGGCTGTCCCTGGCCATCCTCGAGGCGATCGCGCGAGACGTGGTCGTCGTCGCCTCGGACATCCCGGCGAACCGGGAGATCGTCGGCCCCCGACAGGTCTGCGCGGACGAGCGATCCGCCGTCGAGCTCGTGCGGTCGGTCCTCGAGGACCCGGAGCTGCGCGCCGAGCTGCTCGCGGAGCAGCGCCGGCGCGCGCCTTGGTTCGGGGCCCGCCGTATGGCCGCGGAATGGCTCGCGGTCTACGAGCGAACGCTCTCGGCGACCCTGGGCGCCGGCGTGCAAACTCCCACAGCCGCACCGGTGCTTCGTAAGATCGGAGAGCCGTGGACCTGAGAGACCTCATCGCGCTGGCCTGGAAGCGACGCTGGGTCGTCCTTGGCGTCTTCGCCATCACGGTCATCGCGAGCGCGCCGGCCATCTTCTCCCGACCCACGGAGTACGAGTCGACGGCCGTCGTGGCGCTCACGCCCGACGTCAAGCAGGGTCAGGGGCTGGTCGCCTCCGACAGCCTGTCGGCCCTGCTGGCCACGTATGCCGAGACCGCCAAGTCGAGCGTCAACCTCGCGCGCGCCGAGAAGGTCCTCGGCCACAAGCTCAACGCCTCGATCGACACCTCCACCGAGGGTGGGAGCGGCATCCTGCGCATCAGCGCGCGCACCACCGATCCCCGCAGGGCGGCGGCCGCGGCGGCGGCGACCGCGCAGGCCTTCCAGGACTCGATCACCGACAACAAACTGATGATCGCGACGCTCGTCGACCCGGCCTCGCCGGAGTTCTCCCCCGTGCAGCCGCGGCCTCCGCTGCTGCTGGGCGTCGCAGCGCTGCTCGGGCTGCTAGGTGGCGTCCTCCTCGCCGTGGCGCTCGAGCAGTTCCGCCGGCGCATCGACACCGCCGCCGACGTCGCCCAGCACACGCTCGCCCCGGTGCTCGGGCGGCTCGGGCGCCAGCGGGCGCTCTCGCGCACGAGTGCCTCGGTGATCTGGGACCAAACGGGCGTCGACGATCTCCAGGAGAGCTACCGTGCGTTGCGGACCAACCTCGAGTTCTTGATGGACGAGTCGACCAAGGTCATCGAGATCACGAGCCCCGAGGCCGCGCAGGGCAAGTCGACCGTGGTCGCCAACCTGGCCGTCGCCTTCAGCCGCATCGGGATCGAGACGATCGTGCTCGACGCCGACCTGCGGCGGCCGCGCCAGCACGAGATCTTCGGGCTCGACAATCGTTCCGGGCTGTCAACGACGCTGGCGCTCGGGCACAAGCCCGAGCTCAAGCGCATCGGCCCCGGCCTGTCGGTGATCACGAGCGGGCCGGTACCGCCGGATCCGACCGAGATGCTCCACATCCGCCTGCCGAGCGTGATCAAGGCGCTGCGGCGGCGCGACGCGCTGATCCTCATCGACACGCCGCCCGTGCTGCCGGTCAGCGACGCGCGCCTTGTGGCCCCGCTCACCGACGGCGTGATCCTGCTGGCCACCGCCGGGACCCAGAAGCCTGCGACCTTCCAGGCGGCCCTCGACCGCCTCGCGCTGGTCGACACCCAGCTGCTCGGCGTGATCCTCAACAAGGCCGGCCAGGAGGACGTCGACACCGGCAGCTACTACCGCTACGAGGCCACTGCGGAGACGTCGGAACGGCTCGAGGCTGAACGCAGAGCCGCCACACGCCGGACGCCCGAGGAGCCGGCCGCGGCGGCGGTTGAGCGGCCGGCAACCCCCCCGAGGACGCCCGCGCCACCGGTGGAGCAGGTCTAGGTGGCCGGGCGGCTGCTCGACAGCCGCGCGGCATTCCTGGTGGCTGCGCCCCTGGCCGTACCGCTCGGGTACGTCTCAGGTCTCTACCCGGTCTACACGCTCGCGGGCCTCGGCGTGGTGCTGTTGCTGCTGCTCGCCGTGCTCCGGGTGGAGGCCCTGCTGCTCGTGCTGGCCGCCGTCCTGCCCTGGGAGGGACTGCTGGGCTACCCGAGCCAGCAGATCTCCGTGGTCAAGATCCTCGGCGTCCTGTTGTTCGGGGCCTGGCTGCTGCGAGCGCTCGTGCGCTCGGACCCCTTCCGCACCAGCCCGGCGCTCGCCTGGGCCGGGGGGCTGGGGCTCGCGGTCGTCGTCTCCCTGCTGTTCGCGCCCGATCCGACCCAGAGCGTGTTCGACGCGCTGCGCTACGCGCTCTTCATCACGTTCTTCTTCCTCGTCCTGCAGCTCACCCAGACCTTCGGAGACGTTCGAACGATGGTGCGCGTCGTGGTGCTCTCGACCACGCTCGCCGCGGCCTGGGGCCTGTATGGGTTCGTCGCGCTCAACCTCGAGCGCGCCGCCGGCCCGATCGAGGACCCCAACGACTTCGCGTACCTGATGTGCTGCGTGCTCCCGCTGGCCTGCTACCTCCTCGTCGAGGAGCGGCGGCGCCGTCTCTTGTGGTCGGCCTGCTGCGTCCTGCTGCTCGGCGCCACGCTCGCGACTCTGTCGCGCGGTGCACTCGTCGGGCTGAGCGCGCTCGCGCCGTGGGCCGTCGCGACTCGGCGGGTCCCGCTGACCGGCATGGTGCTCGGCCTCGTGGCCCTGCTCAGCGTCGGGGCGATCGCGTTCACCCTGTGGGCGCCGCTCCTGCACGATCGCCTCGAGCTCAAGAGCCACGCCGCCAACAAGAACGTGGCCGGGCGCCAGGCGCTGTGGTCGGGGGCGCTGCGGATGGCCGAGGACCGGCCGCTCACCGGGGTGGGACCCGGCCGCTTCGGCAAGGAGGCGCCAGCTTACGTGCGCAACAACCCACTCATCCTCGAGAATCCGGTGGTCCACAACTCGTACCTCCACGTGCTGGCCGAGACGGGGGTGCTCGGGTTCATCGCCTTCGTCGGCTTCCTCGCCTCGGCGTGGCGCCTGCTCGGGCGCGGACGGCGGCGGGCGATCGCCGTGGGGGACAGCGAGGGACGCAGGCTCGCGACCGCCATGCAGGCCTCGCTGCTCGTGGCGATCGTCGCCGGGTTCTTCTTGAGCCAACAGTTCACGATGCCGTTTTGGCTTATCGGAGCCCTCGCCACCGTTGTGGCCGGCGTGCCGCAAGCCGTCCGAGTGAGGATGCCGCCCCGCGGTTCCCCTCAGCGCGCCACGGCCACGGCATGAAAGTCGGGCTGGCCGGCTCCCTGGAAAGGGGCGGGCCGGTGGAGCACACGGTGACGCTCGCCGGTGGCCTGGTCGCGGCCGGGCACGAGGTCCGCGCGATCTGCGCGACTGCGGCGATCGCCCAGCGGCTCACGGCCACAGGAGCCCGTGCGGCGGTGATACCGCTGCGCCATCAGCTCGATGTCGGGAACGCCCGCCGCCTCCGCCTCGCCCTCGCCGGCGTCGACGTCATCCACGGTCAAGACCGCCGTGCCGGGCTCTGGATCCGGCTGCTGGCTCCCCCGGGGGCGGCGCGCGTGTACACCGTCCACGGACTCCCAGAGCCGTACCTGCCGCCGCCGGCCGGGCCGGCTCGACCCGGCTTGCGTGCGCTGCTCGCCTACCGGGGCGTCGACGCGCTGCTCGCGCGTCGAGCGGAAGCCGTCGTCACCGTCTCGCGAGCCGTCGAGCACGAGCTCACATCGCGGTTGGGCTGGCCCGCCGACCGGATCACGGTGATCCCCAACGGCGTGCCGCTCGAGCCGCTGCTTCCGGAGCTCGGCGAGCTGGTGGGGACGCTCACGAGCTTCGCGCGGGTCAAGGGCCTCGACGTCTTTCTCGAGGCCGCCGCGAAGCTGACCGCCACGCGCCGCGAGACGCGATTCGCGCTGTTCGGCGCCGGTCCGGAGGCCGCAGCGCTCCGGGCCCTGGCACACGACCTGGGGCTCAACGGCGCGGTGAGCTTCCCGGGCCACGTACCGGCACGTGAGGCGCTCTCCCGTATGGCGGTCTTCGTCCTGTCCTCGCACATGGAGAACGCCCCGCTGGCTCTGCTCGAGGCGATGACGGCCGGCGTCCCGGTCGTCGCCACCCGGGTCGGTGGCGTGCCAGAGCTCGTTCCCGCGGGAACCGGGCAGCTCGTCCCCCCCGGCGACTCCTCGGCGCTGGGCACCGCGATCAGCCGGCTGCTCGACCATCCGGACCTGGCGCGCGAGCAGGCGCGCGCCGCGCGCCGGCACGTGGAGCGGAGCGGCGGGGCCGACGAGATGATCGCGCGGACGCTCGCCCTCTACGAGCGCGTCCTGGCGCGGTGAGGATCCTCCTCGCCACGCCGGGCACCGACGTCGGCGGCGCGGAGCGTGTCGTGATCACCCTCGCCCAAGAGCTGCCGGCCCGCGGCCACGAGGTAGTGCTCTGGGGGCCGGCGGGTTCACTCGAGCCCGAGCTCGAGGGGGCCGAGGTGCATCGGATTGTCGTCCCAGACCGCGGGCGCTCGGCGGCCGGCATCGTCGAGGGCGTCGCGCGCCTTGCCGGCGCGGTGCGCAGCGCGCGTCCGGCGCTCGTGCATGCCCACAACCCACGGATCTCCGCGCTGGCGGCGCTTGGCGCGCGGCTTGCACGCGGTCCGCGACGGCCGTGTGTCCTGGCGACCTTCCACGGCGTGCGCCACGCCGATTACCGCGCCGCGGCCGCGCTCTTGCGCGGCGCCGACGCCGTGGCATGTGTCTCGCAGGACCTCGTGACCCGGCTCGAGGCCGCCGGTCTCGCGGCCGCCCGCATGCACGTCATCGCCAACGGCGTGCACATCCCGCCGGCCGACGACGCGGCGCTCGGTGCGCACCTCGACGCCGAGCTCGGGCTCGAGGGCGCGGCGGTCGTACTCGCGGCCGGCCGCCTGGTGGAGCAGAAGAACCATGCGCGGTTCCTCGCTGCCGCGGCTCAGGTCGCGGCGGTGCGACCCGACGTCCGCTTCCTCGTGGTCGGCGACGGGCCGCTGCGCGCTGAGCTGGCCGAGCAGGCCCGGTCGCTCGGACTTGCCGGTCGGCTCACGCTCACCGGCGTACGCCACGACGTGCAGGCGCTGGCGGCGCGTGCGCAGCTCGTGGTCTTCTCCTCCGATTGGGAGGGGCTGCCCCTTGTCGCGCTCGAGTCGCTGGGCGCGGGCACCCCGGTCCTCAGCACGCCGGTCGAGGGCATGCGGGAACTCGGCGGCGGCGGCGCCGTCACCATGGTCCCCACGGCGACGTCCGATGCCCTGGCGCAAGGGATCACGCAGCTCCTGGCCGATCCCGGTGGTTTGGCCGCGGCCGGAGCGCGTGGGCGAGAACTCGTCGCTCAGCGCTATTCGCCCGCGGCCATGCTCGACGGGTACGAGCGCGCGTATCGCGAGCTCACCGCAGGGCGCGCACCACGCCACTGATACGCCCGCCCCGTTCGAGGGCGCTTCGGCCGGTTGCGTTGAGGCGTACGGCGACATGCACGGTGCGGCGGATCCTGACCCTACGGCGGCCGACGACCACCCGGTGTCCAGTGCCGCGCAGCACGGCGGTGACCATACGACGGCACGGGCGCGCGGCCGTTTGACACGTCACGCGGACCCGCAGAGTGCTGCGGGCGGGGCGGCTGAGCGCGCTGATCCCCGCTCCACCGACACCGAGAGCGTTCGGAGCCGCCGACGCCCGGAGAGCGGCGGGAGTGGACGAAGCCGCCCCCGCCGTGGGAGCCGCGGGGGCCGGCACGCCGTCGGCGAGCAGGATGAGGCCCGTGTGCGGACCCATTACCGTGCTGCTCGAACTCGAGGCGCCGGAGCCGTGATACCGACCGCCGAAGCTCACGGAGACGCTCGAGAGGGTCGGGTTGACGAGCACGATGCCACGCTCGAAGGCTCGGCGGTGAACGCCGCCCGCGAGCTTGGACTCATTGCCGCTCGCATTGCCGAGGTTGTAGTCGTACTCGGGGAACCACGTCTCGTCGGTGTAGTTCTCGGCCAGGGTGAAGGAGGCCTTGCCTCTCGCCGCCAGCAGGGTCGTGGCCCAGCCGTAGCGGGCCGCGGCCGCGTCATGGGCTCCCGAGTGCGACACGTTGAGGTGGTACTTGCCCGCTGCCTGCGTCTGCTTGAGCGCGGCCAGCTGGCTCTCCCAATCCCAGCCCGTCAGGTAGCCGATCGCGGGGTCCTCGCCCCACTTGGTGAAGTGCTCCTCCATCCCACCGGAGACGTAGGGCAGCCACTTTCCGACGGTCGTGAGGTAGTTGCGCCAGTCCCCGAAGTTCGGGATCACGAGCTTGCCCTGCGAGCGCAGGAGCGGCCCGATGACCGCCAGCGCCGAGCCGGTCGCGGCGCTATAGGCGGCGTCGGAGGGATAGCGGGCGACGCGCTCCAAGTCGTAGTGGTAGCGCATCGTCGGATTCGCGTCGTCGATGAACACGCCGTCCCACTGGTCCGCGCGCAGATCTGCCGCGACGTTGGCGGCCCAGCGATCCTGGTAGGAACGGTTGCCGATGTCGGAGGCCCAGAGGTAGTCGAAGCCGGAGAACGTGAAGCGCTGCCCGCCTGTGTTGAGCAGGAACCACTCGGGATGGGTCTCTGCCTCCTGAGTCGTCACACCCGTGCCGGCCTCGCCGCCCACGGACGGCATCATCGCCGACAGGTTCTTGTACATCAGGACCTTGAGCGTGGGCTTGGCGGCCTTGAGCTCGTGCAGCTTGTCCACCTGCCACTCCGGCAGGATGACGAAGTCGCTCCGCGCGGGCGTCTGCGAGAAGTCCGCGGCGGCGGAGTCGATGGCCACCCGCAGATGCCCGGCCGCAGGCGTGGATGCCGATGCTGATGCAGCCCCTGGGAGCGCAAGCGCCCCGGTCGTTACTAGCAGTGCGCAAAATCGCCCCCGCACGTGCTGTACACCCCCTTCGGCAGCCCGGCCGACCCCGAGGGTCCCGTGACTTTGCGTCCCCGCCTCGCGCCGGGTTTGCCTTTGTCGTGGTGGGCTTTGAAGCCCTTGTCTCAGGTCTGCATCGGGTTGCCGCGATGCGGACTCGCGCCGACCCGGCCGGGCCTGGACGGATGTTCAGATCAGCGCACGTCCGCCACTACAGTCTCAGCCGGTGCACGGCGCTCCCGGTCCGATGATCGATCTCCACACCCATGTTCTCCCGGGAATCGACGACGGCCCCCCGGACTTGGCCGGCGCCGTCGAACTTGTGGCTGCCGCCGCCGACCAGGGCACGGTCGCGCTCGCCGCGACGCCCCACGTGCGCCCTGACCACCCCAATGTCCGCCCGGCCGAGCTCGCCGATCGGGTGCGCGCCGTTGCCGACGCCGTCGCCGACGCCGGACTGACCATCGACCTGTACGCAGGCGGCGAGGTCGATCTGCTCTGGGCACAGCGCGCCAGCGAGCGCGAGCTGCGCGAGGTCTCCTTCGGACAGCGCGGCAGCGACCTTCTCGTCGAGACGCCCTACGGCGAGCTGTCCCTGCAGTTCGAGGACCTGTTGTTCAAGCTTCGGGCCCGGGGCTACCGCGTCCTGCTGGCCCATCCGGAGCGCAGCCGGACATTCCAGCGCGACCACGGGCGCCTGGCGGCGCTGGTCGACGGCGGCACGCTGCTGCAGGTCACCGCGCTCTCGCTCGCCGGCAGCGACCGGCGCTCACGGTCGCGGCGGCTCGCGCTCGATCTCGTCCGCCACGGGCTCGCTCACGTCATCGCCTCCGACGCACACGGCGCGCTGCTGTCGAGGGCCGGGCTGAGAGCGGGCGCGGAGGCGGCCGCGCGCGTTGCGCCGGCGCGAGCGCGCTGGATGGTGACCGACGCGCCGGCGGCGATCCTGGCCGGCGACCCGCTCCCGCCGCCGCCTGAGGAGAAGCAGGGCGTCCGTCGAGCGATCTGGCTGCGGCGATAGATGCGTTCGCTGCAGTCCTATCGTCTGTGCCCATGAGTCCTCGTAACATCATCGAGACCGGTGGGACACGGCGCGAGCTCCTCCGGAAACCGTCGACGTGGCGGACGATGGCCTCTGACTCAGCGTGGCGGGTCCAGCACCGGCGACCGCCTCCGAGCCCGGCGCCGACATGGCCGGTTTCGACCGCCGACGCCGCTCGCGTCGTCCTGCGCTGGCCGTCACGCTACGAATGGGCGCCGGCGCACATCTACGTCGATCCGCTCCGAACGGGCCTGCACAGCCTCGTCCGGATCGAGTGCGCCGACATCCCACAGCCCTTCCGCGGCGTCGTGATGCTCGAGGCGACTGTCGACGGCCAGCGCCACGAAATCGCCGTTGACTACGGCGACGATCCGGAGCCCCAGCCGGAGGGCGTCGCCCGCGCCTCGCTCTACTTCAAGATGCAGTTCCTGCACGAGGGCTACGGAGACGACAGCGTCGTCCCCGGCGGATTCGTCCCGGCGAGTCCGAGCGTATACCGCTTCCTGACCCCGCTGCGCGCGCTGCGTGACGGTCCGCGCTTCTCCGGGGACGTCTACGGGCGGTTCCGTCTCGCGGACCGGGCGGGCGTCCGCCGCCACGCCGTGCAGACGCTCAGCGAGCAGTCCCGCTTCTCCTTCCGAGGCGGCGACGGCCTGGTGCTCTACACGCGCCACCTTCGCGACATCGCGCTGGCACGAGTGTGCCTCGACCTCCCCGGTCTCTCGCCGATCTGCTTTCGGCTCATCGACTACCTGGCGGTGGGCGCGTGCGTCGCGGGCCCGCGTCCCCGCACCAGGCTGCACGTCCCGCTGGAGGAGGGCCGGCATGTGACCTACGTGCCCGACGACCTTCGGGGCCTCGTCGACGTCTGCGCCGCGCTCGTCGCCGACGAGACCACGCGCGAGCGCCGTTGCCGCGAGACCAGCGACTTCTTCGACCGCTACCTGCACCGCGACCAACTCGCGGGGTACTACCTGCGCACCATGCTGGACACGCTGACGTCACGGTAGGCATGGACGTCGCCGTGCCAGAACTGCTTCCGGTCAGTGTCGTCATCCCCGCGTATAACCGCCCGGACATGGTGACGCGCGCGGTGCACAGCGCGTTCGCCCAACGCCCCCGGCCACCGGCCGAGGTGATCGTCGTCGACGACTGCTCGAGCGATGCGACGGGAGCCGCCGCGAGCGCAGCGGGCGCCAGAGTGATCCGTCACGTCGTCAATCGCGGGGAGGGAGCGGCGCGCAACACCGCGATCCGCGCGGCGGCCCACGACTGGATCGCCCTGCTCGACTCCGACGACGAGTTCCTGCCCGATCACCTCGCGGCGCTGTGGCCCCATCGCGATCCCCACGTCGTCCTCGGCAGCAGCGCGATCGCCTGCGCTCCGGATCCTGCGGACGACATCCTTCTAGGCCGAGCCGGGGGGACGCCGGAGGTGTTGAGCTCGCCGGGGAGCCTCCTGCGGCGCGGGAACGCGCTCGTGACCTCGAGCGTCATGGTGCGCCGGGACGTCGCCATCGCGGCCGGGCTGTTCGCTGAGAGCCTGGAGCGCTCCGAGGACCTCGACCTCTGGCTGCGGGTCCTCGAGCTCGGGACGGGCTATGTCGGCTCGCAGGTGACAGTCCGCTACCACATGCACGCCGGCCAGATCTCAGGAGACATCATCAAGATGTCGGAGGCGTACCAGACCGTCGTGGACGCCTACCGCGGCCGGCCCTGGTTCACTCGCTCGGCTGGCGCTCGGTCCGACGCCAGGCTGCTCTGGGACCGGCTGCGGCACGACCTGCGCACGGGGCGCCGCGCAGCTGCGCTGAGGGGGCTATGGCAGATCGCGCGGGACCCCTACAGGGCGCGCGCGCTCGTCGACCTGCTCGGCTACCGCTTCTTGCTGCAGCGGCGCCGGTGGAGCTACACGCGCTCGGGCGCGCCGACGATCCGGGTGTGGACGAGTCGCGCGGAGCTCGTCGCCGCCGCTCACGACCGCAGTTTGGCCGCCGTCGAGCCGCTGCAGAGCCAAGGCTTCTGGGCGGGCCTTCCTGCCGTCCTGCACCGGCCCGCAGGCCTGACTGTCACCGACCGCGCCGTTCGCGCCCTGGCGGCGCGGATCGGCGGGTCGAAAGTTGTCCGCGTGCGGCGGGGTGGGGCCGGCGCCCTCGACGGGCTCGTGGCCCAGCCCGGCGGGGGATCCCCGCCGGCGTGACGCCGCGCGGCGATCGCTGAGGCGTTGCCATCATGACCGGATGATGCCCGAGTCGGATGTCGCGGCCCGGACCACGGGCGCATCGCTGTTCAGCGGCAGCATCTGGAGCACTACCGCCGGGCTGGTGCCGCAGTTCTACACGCTGGCCGTCTCGATCGCCGCCGCGCGCTTCCTCGGGCCGGCGGCGTTCGGCCGCCAGAGTTTCATCTCGTTCGTCGCGATCTCGCTCGCACTCGTGCTCACCTACGGGCTCTCGATCGCGCTCATGCGCTCCGTAGCGGAGTCGCTCGGCCGCGAGCAGCCGGGACAGGCGCGCGGGCTGCTCGATTGGGCGACCCGCCCGCAGGCGGCGGCGGGCTTGTTGGGCGGTGGCGCCATGGTCGCGGCCGGGCTCGCCGGCGCCGAGCCGGGGCTGGCCTGGATGCTGGCGGGTGCGGGCACGCTGTTTGCAGTCCTGCACACGGTGCCCAGCGCGGCCCTGCTCGGGAGCCAACGCTTCCGCGACGCCGGGATAGTCGGGCTCGTGACGGGAGCGGTGACCGTGCCGGTGACGATCACCGTGCTCGCTGCCGGCGGCGGGATCGCCGGCATGTTCGCGGTCGAGGCCGCCGTGGCGGCGCTCAACCTGGCCTGGACCTGGCAGCTCGCGCGCCGGGCGATGACCCGCTTGGCCCCGCGGGCCGAAGCGCCGCCGGCCGCGCGGCGGCGCTCGATCGCGCTGTTTGCGCGCTGGACGACGCTCAGCACGGTGCTGTCGCTCGTCGTGTGGCGACGCAGTGAGTTCATCTTCCTCGCGCAATATTCGAGCGATGCCCAGATCGGCTTCTACTCGATCGCGTTCGCTGCGACGACCGCACTCACGATCTTCGCCGAGCGCCTGGCGACCGTGGTCGGCTCGGCGTTCGCGACCCTGTATGGCGCGGCCGCGGCCGAGCGCCTGCGGTCGGGCTTCAAGCGCGCACTGCGACTGGTGGTCATCTTCTCGCTCCCCGTGACGGCGCTCGCCGCCACGGTGGGTCCGGAGATGGTGCGCGTCGTCTACGGCCGCGACTTCGGCGGGGTCGGCCCGGTGCTCGTGATCCTCACGCTCTCCGTCCCGATGTTCTCGGTCTGGACGATCAGCGGCGCGCTGATGACCGGGCTCGACGAGGGCCGCTCGCCGGTGCTGGCGAGCGGCGCCGCGGCGGTACTCAATGTCGCGCTCGCGTTCGTGCTCGTCCCGCGCTACGACGCGGTCGGCGCCGCGCTGGCCAATGTCGCGGCCCAGCTGCTGGCGGCGGGGGTGATGCTGCGGCTGGCAGGCCGTGCGGTGGACGCCGGCGGATGGGACGTGGGCGTCCTAATGCGCCCGGTGCTCGCCGCCTCCGGCGCCGGCCTTGTCGCATGGTCGATCCTGCGGATCCTGACGGGAGCCCCTGGCGTGGCGCTTGCATCCGTCACCGGTTCGCTCGCCTTCATCGCGCTCGCGCTCGTCCTTCGCATCCTTACGGCAGACGACGCGGCCTGGCTGGACCGCCAGATCGGCGATCTCGCGGGCGGGTGGGTCGGGCGCATGGCGCGCCTCGCCGGCCGCCGCGTGCGCGAGTCGGCGACAAGAGAGTGAGGGCCAGGCGGCCGCGCGCGCAGCTAGACTCGACCCCCTCAGGGCGCGTAGCTCAGTGGGAGAGCGCTCGCTTCACACGCGAGAGGTCGCAGGTTCGAAACCCGCCGCGCCCATCGGTTAGAAGGCCCGCAAACGCGGGCTTTCTGCGTTCTGCGGCCGTAGGTCGTGTCTCGGCCTGCGCGGGCAGTGGAAGCGCTATGGAAACCAGGGCGTTGCGGATTGCCGCCGTCGCAGGTCGTCGACGGTGTGCTCTGTGCCACGCTGAACGGACCGCCCGCTGCGATCTCGGCCTGGCACGCGAGGACCGAACCACGCCCGTATCTGTCGTTCGCTACGGCCGGAGTCGCCGACCTGGATCGGCGTACATGTGCTGGTGGCGCGCCTCGCGACCACGCTCCCCTCGTTGGCGCTGTTGACGTTGGCCCAGTCGAGAGGCTGAGGGACACCGAGCTCGCTGTGGTCGAGCTCCTGGCGCTGGTCGCCGTTGGTGTTGGCCGGCGAGGACGGCGAGCGAAGCGAGCCGCCCGCAGCCGGCCGCGGCCGAAGGCCGCCTTGAATGTCGTAGAGAAGCTCGTAACTCGTTGGAAATTCGGCGCGACGAGGAGGGCCAACTAAATCTTCTGATGGTCTTCGCCGGTGTCGAGTTCGCGCCAGAGCCGGCCTGCTCTTCGCGCGGGATCGTAGACGTCGAGGTGCTGCCAGAACGGGATCTGGGTGTTCCACTCCCGCTCGCACACGTCGCGGAACAGGAACAGGCACGCGACAGTTCGTGCGAGCAGCGTGTCGATCGACTCAGCCGGCGTGTGCGAGCGGGCGAGGTGGTTGGACGGGCCGGTGCGGATTGCGTCGAGGTGCTCCGGGTGTGTCACGCGTAGGTACTCGGCCGCCGCGGCGTTGGCGTCCTGCTCTATCGGCTTGAGGTTGAAGAGTTCGGTGTCGCCGGGCAGGCCAGCGATCTTTACGCGGACGACGTGGTCGAGGAAGTGATCGAGCGCGAGCACCTCTGGGCAGCGTTGCTGCTGGCGGGCATGCTCAAGCTCGTGGCGAAGCGTTGCGCCGATGATGGGCAACAGGGTGTCGCCGAGCTCGGTTTCGGGATGGGGGTCGTCGAAGACTGCGATGCGATGCAGGGGGCGCGCTTCGTCCGATTCGACTTCAGCGCGCTGGGCGGTGGTGAAGAATCCGCGGTCATCATCGATGTCGAGCCATGGCGGCCAGTAGCAGGCGTCTGGCCGTTCGGCACCTGAGCCGGAGCCCCACCCGTGGCATATCCACAGGCGAGCTTCGCTTGAATCGAACTTAGCGTGCGCGAGCGCCCGTTGCCACTCTCGCTCGATCGCGGCGCGGAAGTCCTCGGCTTGAGACACAGGGCCGATCATTTCAAGGCGACCCGATCTCCGCTGCACTGGGCGACGTGCGCGGAGGCTCATCGACGGCGCCGTAGACGAACGCGGCGGTCGGGGACACTGTCGTCCAGAGCACGCCGGCGATGGCGCTGGCGGCGAGGTTGCCGAGGCTCTGGACGTTCGCAACGAGTCCGAAGGCGGAGCCGCGCAGGCCGCGGGCGCGAGGTGCGCGGCGGGAGAGCGTGGTTCCGGCGGTCCCGACGCAGCACGATGCCGATGCCGGCCCGGGCAAGGCCGATCACGAGGACCGGGAGGCTGGCGCGGGTGAGCGCGAGGACGAGATATCCGGCGCCGAACGTCGCGGTGCCGCCGACGAGCACCTGGACCGGCTGCGACGATCGTGGTGGCGGCCGGCGGGATGATCGCGGTGGCGGCGATGTAAGAGCCGCTGGCATCACGCGACGCGAGGCCCGGCTCGCGTGCGGGCAAGCGCTGTCGGGCCTCAACCGGCGGCGGTCGAGGTCGACACGACCACGCCGGTCGCATCATGCAAAGGATGAGCAAACGAGGTCAGCGCTGCATGGCGGGGCACGCGACGGTGTCGCCGAAGCAGTCGTAGGGGTCGGTGAGGTCTTCGGAGCGGTAGCGGAAACCGCCCTCGACCCGATGATCCTTCGGTCGTGACAGGTTGATCTCCGTGCAGAACCCGTCGATCTGGCTGCTGCCCTCTGCGGCGCAGACCGTTACGTACTGCCCGACCTGATCTCGGACATGAACCTCGTGGAGCCGCCCGACGGGGAAACGGTGCGTGTAGGCCGCGAAGACGTTGCGCGCCTGGTGCTGCCAGTGGCGGTTGTCGGCGTTCAGCAGCCCGACGGCGAGCGCAGCGGCGGGGATGAGCACGGCGCCGATCAGCCATCGGGGCACAGATTCGCGCTTGCGCACCGCGAGATACACCGCAAATGGCGCCAGCACGAACAGCAGGATCGAGCCGCCGGCCCAATCGGGCGAGTCGGGGCCTTGCCATGCGGTTGTCTCGACGTCACCGAGCGTCAGGTAATGGATGAGCAGTGTGGCCGCTGCCGACGCGGTGCCCATGACGAGCAGGCGACGGTTGCGCCTGCCATGGGGGTTCTCGCTGCGGAAAGCCTCGAGTAGTTCGTCGATCGAGTCCACGACTGAAAGCGCCTTATCGGGTGCTGGCGGCGCTCGTTCCACACTTTGACGGGCGTGGGCCGGAGGCGCGCCGCCCGCCGTGGCCGGGTGAGCGACGTGCCTGCTGGTCGTTGGCGCGAAGACGTTGCTCCGCGTCGACGGAATTGGCGATGCACGGCACGGAGAGCCGATGACCTCGGGGGAGTTGGACGTCGATCGCCGCGGTGAGCAGCATCTCGCCCCGCTCATGCGGGAGAGGTCGCGGTCGGTGCGCCCGACGCGTGTGCTGCTCGTACGGAGCCGGACCATTAGCCCTGACGGCCACAATGCGCGACGCCGGGTCCCGCCGACCGCTCGCCTCTCGCGCGAGCGGTCAAAGCCGCGGTGCGCAAGTCCGGAGGAGGTCGTGGCGGTCCTGAGCGCCGCTCGCGCGTCGCTCAGCGCATTCGACAGCCGGAGCGTGTCGCGTGTCGCCTCCTCCGCGATGTGGTCCGCGCCGCTGCCTTCAGGCGATAGGAGCAGTCTCGGTCGCGCGCTCGGAACCAAGCGATTGCGAACGCGGAGGCCGTGCGAGGGAACACGCGCGGCTGGTCAGACGCCCACGCTTCTGCCTACGCAAACGCCAGGACAGGACGGGCCTCGGCGCGCGACTGCTCGTCGTCCCACGCGGGCGCCTCGTGGGCTTCACCGAGATGACCGCATCCGGGCGAAAGGGAGCGGCGCGTTGTCATGCGGTCTACTGGCGTCGCCATGCCGAGTCGAGCAGCGGTGCTGCCTCGCTCGATTCGCGATCGCGGGGTAGAGCGGAGTCGATGTCTAGCGCGCGCCGAGCGTCGCTTGGAGCGTGCGGGCGATGAGGTCGGCGTAGCGGGTGTCGGTCCAGCCGCAGTCGCGGCTGAGGCGGAGATAGGGGCTGACGTCGGCGGCGAGGGCGTAGATGGTGTCGGCGGCGTGTTGCTCGCTGATGTCGGCGGCGAGCGCGCCGCGCTGCTTGAGCTCGGCGGCGAGCGCCAGGAGGTCGGTGCGGGCGCTGGCGTGGGCATGGGCGCGGTCCTCGGCGAGTGCGGGCTCGGTCAAGGCGGCGGCCTCAGCGAGGGCGATGATCGGCGCGGTGCGGGCCATGAGCGCAGCGTTGAGCGTCGCGAAGCGCGCGAACACCTCCTCGGAGGGCACTCTGACGATCGCGCGCCAGTCAGAGCGCTCGGCCAGCGTGGCGGGCGCCTCGTCACCGCGGACGGCGACCTCGATGACGCGGCGCAGCAGCGTGGCCTTGGTCGCGTAGGTGAGGTACATGGTCTTCTCGGACACGCCGGCCTGCGCGGCGATCGCCTTCATGCTCGTGCGCGCGTAGCCATCGCGCAGGAACAAGGTCTCGGCGGCGTCGCGGATCTTGCGCCGGGTCTGCAGCGCGGCCGCCTCGCGCTTGGCGGATCGGTAGGGCCGACGCGGGCCTGGTGGCGTGGGCTTGACAGACGGGTCGGCCATTGTCTACAGTGGCACTGTAGCGATCATCGGAACCAGCGACTCCGCGGACCGCTGTCCTGCCCCACACGCGGAGGTACCCATGCTTGCTCTCCCCGCTACGCCCGGCCACGCGCGGGCGGCCCATCGCCGGCGCAGCACGTTCGTTCTGCTCGCCGCGGTCGCCGTGTGCGTCGTGGGCGGCGTGCCGACCTCGGCCGCTGCTCGCTCGCTCGATCCGAAGGTCGCGTACGCCAGCTATTGGGGTGGTAGCGGTGGCGAGGGCTGCGAGCCGGCGAGTGGCGCGGACGGAAGCCTGTACGTCACGTGCGGGACCGAGTCTCCGAACCTGCCGCGGGTCGGCGGGATCCAGTCCTACCAGGGCCAGGAGGACGGCTACGTCGCCAAGCTCGATCGCAGCGGCAAGCACATCATCTACGCGACCTATCTCGGATCTCCGGGACAGGACGAGATCGACAGCGCCGTCGTGGACGCCCGCGGCCACCTCTACATCAGCGGCTTCGCCGCCAACGGCTTCCCGACCACGCCCGGCGCCTACGACACCACCTTCAACGGCGCCGGTGATGCCTTCGTCGCCGAGCTCAGCGCGGACGGCTCGCGCCTGCTCTACTCCACGTTCGTCGGCGGCTCGGGCCAAGAGGGCGCGGGCGCGCTGGCGCTCAACCACGACGGCAGCGTCGTGATCACGGGATCTACCGGCTCCGCCGATTTCCCGACCACGCCTGGAGCGGTCCAGCCGACGTTCCACGGCGGCACGGGCACCTGGGACGACGTGCCGGCCGACGCGTTTGCCGCCAAGCTCAGCCCGTCCGGGTCGCGGCTCACCTACTCGACCTACCTCGGCGGCTCCGCCGACGACGGCGGTAACGGCGTGGCGCTTGACCACGCCGGCAACGCCTACTACGCGGGGTCCACCGCTTCGCCGGACTTCCCGACCACGCCGGGGGCACTGAAGACCTCGCTCCAGCCCGGCACCACCCTGATCGGCTTCGTGACGAAGCTCGACCCGGCGGGCCGGCTGAAGTGGTCGACCTACCTCGGCGGGAACGGGCTCGACTCGGCCTCGGGCATCGGCGTCGACTCCAGCCACCACGTCTACGTGTGTGGCACCACGATCGGCGGTTTCCCGGTCACCGCCGGCGCCGTCCAGGGGACCAAGGGTGGTGGCCGCGACTGGTTCGTCGCAAAGCTCGACCGCAGGGGCGCCTCGTTGGACTGGGCGACGTACTTGGGAGGCAGTGACCATGAGCAGTTCTCCCCGACGCTGCGCGTCGACCGGTGGGGCCGCGCGGATGTCGTCGGGCCGGTCGAATCGACTGACTTCCCGACAACGCCCAACGCGTTCCAGCCCGCCAACGCCGGCGGCGCAGACCTCGGCATCGTCCAGCTCGACCGCCGCGGGCGCCTGCTGTTCTCCTCCTACCTCGGCGGCAGCGGCGACGATGACAACGGGGCTTCAGCTCCCGCGCTCGACCAGCGAGGCAACCTCTACGTCGGCGGGGTGACCAGCTCGACCGACTTCCCAGTCACCCTCGGCGCGATCCAACCGACCTACGGCGGCGGCGACATCGACGGCCTGCTCGCCAAAGTGACGCTCCCACGACGGTCAAGGATGGACGCGCCCTAACGCGAGGCGCGATCCACATCCAGGCAGACGGTCAACGGGGCGCCGCGCAAGCGGCGCCCCAACCGCGAACCGGGGCCAGCCACGACGGCAAGCGCACGCCGCGCGGCCATTGAGAAGTCGCGCCACACCTCTTCACGCCGCCGGTCCTGACGACGCCGCAACCCTGCCCGTGCTCGACCGACGCCACCAGCTGATCGCAACATCGCCTTCGCGGACGAATGGGCGAACGAGTACCGGCTGACACGGTTCGGGTGCTCGTTGCGATCGTCAATGCCGCTCGGGCGGCATCCGAACGACGGGCCAATGTCCCGGTCTTCAAGGACCTACTCAAGCCCGACCTTCGCGATCGCGTGGGGTCGCGTCCTACAAGCGGCTCGCCGAGCTGCTCGAGAGACACGACAAGGGCGACCTCGCTCCATCGGTGCGAGCTCGGCTACTAGCGGTCGCACTTCTCTAGTCGGATCGATCAGCACGGCTGCTTCGTGGGCCAAGCGCCGCCCCTGGCAAGGTGCGCGAGACGCTCGGAATGGACGAGCAGCAGAAGCGCGCCGCGGCTCGACAGAGTGGATGCGGAGCATAGGCACCGCATAGGTGGGCTGTGCCCGCGGCCGGGGAGTCGCACCCGCGTTCGCTGTCGGCGATGCGTGAGTGGGAACAGCGCACCCGGCTCGAATCGAGCTGCGTCGAGCGCTGCTCCTTCGAGGCAAAAGGGCGGTGCGCCGAACTGCCGCCTCTCGCACGAGCGGTCCTTACCACAGATAGCTCGTTGCGTCGCGCTCCTCAGTCGGACCGGGAGATTCGCTGACCGGCATCGTGACGCTTTCGGCGAGCGGAATACGCTCTACTTGGAATGCCAAGCCGCTTCCCCTATGAAGACATCGTCGACGAGCTCCGTGCGTCGATCGTCAACGGGCACCTGGGAGCGGGAGAGCGGCTGCCGTCGGAGAACGAGCTTGCTCGTCGTTATGACACAAGTCGTCCGACGGTGCGCCGTGCGCTCGCTCTTCTGAAGGCCGACGGATTGGTTACGACCGAGCAGGGTCGGGGAGTCTTTGTTCGGTCGAAGCCTCAGGTTCGGCTGCTGCTGTCGGGCGAGAACTTCCGGCGGCATCGACGCGCCGGGGTGTCTGGGTTCAATGCCCAGGTGGCCGAGCAAGGCCAGGTTCCCGAGCAGCGGCTGCTCGAGGTGGCGCGGGTGCCGGCGACCGAGGAAGTGGCACGGCTCCTCGGTATCGACGACGAAGCGATCGTTGTGGTCCGGCGGCGGCTGTTCGTCGTGAACGGCGAGCCGGTCGCGCGGTGCGACAGCTATTACCCCGCGGAGATGGCGGAAGGCACAGCGCTGGCGGAGCCGGAGAGCATCGAGGGCGGCGCGTACGGGCTGATCGAGGATCCCGAAGGGCCGATTCGACGGCGTTTGCGGCGGTCGATCGACGACCTCGAATGCCGGATGCCTACGCCGGCGGAAGTGGAGGAGCTGCAGCTCAGTTCCGGCGTGCCGGTGGTGCGCGTCTTGCGGACCGTCTATGACTCGGAGAAGGTCGCGGTCGAAGTCCAGGAGACGATCGCCGCGGCCGACAAGCATCAGTTCCGCTATGAGGTGGCGATGCGGTGACGCGCCTGAGGCTGGGTGCGTGCTTGTCGCTGACGGGCCGCTACGGGCGGTTCGGTCGCCAGGCCGCGCACGGGTTGCGGGTCTGGCAGCAGCTGTCCGGCGACGGCGTGGAGCTCGAGATCGAGGACGACGGCAGCGACCCCGAGGCGTTCGCCGCTCGCTTTCGCCGGGTCGCCTCACGATGCGACGTGCTCCTTGGCCCGTACTCAACGCAGCTCATGCGCGCAGCCGGGGAGGCAATGCCGGAGATCGACCGGCTGCTCTGGAACCAGGGCGGCTCCGGCGACGACGTGCAGGCGCTCTGCCCGGGCCGGATCGTCTCGGTGCTGGCTCCGACGACGCGGTACGCGGTCCCGTTCGTGCGGGCCATGGCCGACGAGGGCGAGCGGGTGCCGCTGTGGGTTGTTCGCGGGCGCGGGCGGTTTGGGCGACAGGTCGCATCCGGTGCCGTGGACCAAGCGCTGCGCGACGATCTGGTGACCGTCGAGAAGCGCACCGGCGATGGGTCGCTGTTCGAGGACGTTCCCGAGGTGTGGGACTTGTTCAGCAGCGGACGATTCGAGGACGACGTCGCGATCGTGAAGGAGGCTCGGGCGGCTCCGCGTCCGCCACGGGCGATCTGCTCCGTCGCGGCCGGGGTGCAGGACTTCGCCTCGGAGATCGACGACGCCGACGGCATCTACGGTATCGCGCAGTGGTTTCCCGGGCGCGGCGTGCCGTCTGAGCTCGGTCCGACGGAGGACGCCTTCCTCGAGGCGTACCTCGAGCTCGCCGAGGCGCACCCCGATTACCCCGCAGTGCAGGCCGCGGCCGGCGCGGTGCTCGCCACGCACTGCGTGGAACTGGCGGGCAGCACGAAGCCGGACGCGCTTTGGGCGGTCGCGGCCCAGCTGGAAACCACGACGCTGCTCGGCGAGTTCAAGATCGACGCCTCGACGGGCGCGCAGACGAAGCACACCACCGTGCTTGTGCAGTGGAGCGGCGACGAGCTG
Organism: Solirubrobacterales bacterium; assembly: GCA_038327685.1. Lineage (GTDB taxonomy): Bacteria > Actinomycetota > Thermoleophilia > Solirubrobacterales > Solirubrobacteraceae > DASQFQ01. The sequence goes on along the minus strand of JBBQLH010000025.1, from coordinate 9,873 downwards.
CAGCTCACCGCGTAGTCGATCGTCGTTCGGCTGCGCCCCGATGTTGCCGTGGTGACAGGTTCGCGATGATCTCGCTCGCCCGGGTTGACTTGTAATTCCAAGTCGCCTACCTTGGTCCTCGACTTGTAATTCCAAGTTGGACATGGCGAGGGAGGTACGACGTGCGTCTTCCGATCGATACGAGCCGTCTGCAGTTCTTGGTGGTGGCCGGCGCGGAGCCGTTGAAGCAGTACGAGGAGGGCAAGCCGCGTGAGGCCTGGGCGCCACGGATGGACACCAACGGCGAGGTGCTGTGGCGGGTGCAGGTTGTCGCTTTCGGGGATGGTGATGCCGAGATCATCCGTGTCTCGCTGGCGGGCGATCCGGGCGTGCGGCAGGGCGAGATGGTGCGGGTCGAGGGCATGACGGCGCAGGCATGGGAGATGGACGGCCGCTCGGGGATGGCGTTCCGCGCGGCGGCGATCCGCTCGGCAAGCGCGCGGGCCGGCGGGGAGAAGGCGGCGGCGTGATGTCCGGTGAGCTGAGCCGCGTGCGCTCGCGTCGTGATCGTCGCGACGAGGAGCTGGTCGCGCCCGTGGTCGGGGTCGTGGGTGGCGTGTGGCGGCTGCGTCTCGAGCTCGGCCTGGTGGCGCCGCTCGTGTGCGGGCAGCTGGTGCTCGCGGGCCTGGTCGGCGAGATCACTGCGGGCATCCTCGTAAGCGCGCTCGCGCTCGCGATGCTCGCGGTCCCGGTCGTGCGGCGCTGGCTGCGGCGGGCGCTGCGGGCGGCAAGCGTCCGGCGGGCCTGGTGGCGGGCCTGGACCGACTGCGAGCTGCCACGCGTGCGAGCGGGACGAGTATCCGCGATTCCGGCGGGCGAGCTGGTGCGGGTGCGCGCGTCACGGGGGTCGTCGTTGGAGGCGGTCGAGAAGCGCGCGGAGGAGCTGGCGGTATGTCTGCAGGTGCGCGAGGTGCGGATCGCGCGCGACACCGATAACGCGGCCACGGGGACCGTCACGCTGGTGCGCCGCGATCCGCTGGCGGGCATGGTCTCGGTCCCATGGCCACATCGCGAGGCCGAAGCGCTGTCGCTGTGGGAGGCGATTCCGATCGGGCTCGACGAGCTCGGCGAGACGGTGTCGGTGTCGCTGCCGGAGCGCAACGTGTTGATGGGTGGCGAGCCCGGAGCGGGGAAGAGCGCTGCGCTGTCGATCCTGGTCGCGACCGCGGCGCTTGACCCGGGTGCGCGCCTGTGGCTGTTGGACGGCAAGCTGGTCGAGCTGTCGGTGTGGGCGCCGTGCGCGCAACGGCTCGCCGGCCCGGACGTCGACGAGGCGATCGCGCTGCTGCGAGAGCTTCGCGAGGAGATGGAGGCGCGCTATCGCGAGCTGCTGGCGCGCGGAAAGCGCAAGATCAGCCGCGGCGAGGGCCTGGCGCTGCACCTGGTGGCGTGCGACGAGCTGGCGTTCTACCTCGGCAGCGAGGACCGCAAGAAGCAGCGCGAGTTCGCCGAGCTTCTGCGCGACCTCGTCGCCCGCGGCCGCGCCGCTGGTGTGATCGTCTGTGCGGCCACGCAGAAGCCCGCCTCGGACGTCGTGCCGAGCGCACTACGCGATCTGTTCGGCTTCCGGCTGGCGCTGCGCTGCAACACGCCGCAGGCCTCGGACACAATCCTCGGCCAGGGCTGGGCCACGCTCGGCCACTCGGCCGCGACGATCGCGCCAGGCCAACGTGGTGTCGGCCTGCTGCTCGCTGAGGACGGCACGCCGACCAGGCTACGCGGGTTCCATCTCAACGACGTCGACGTCGACGAGCTCGCCGCGCGCGCCGCCGCCCGGCGGACCGAGGGATGGCTCGTCGCAGCCGAGGAGCCCACGCCATGAGCGGTCTGAGCGCACGTAAGCGCGAGCGCTCGATCCCGCCACGCGAGCTGCTCTCCCGGCTTGGGCGAGCGCTGCTCTGGCTCGTCGTAGTGGTCGTGCTGCTGCGCGGGTTGGCGGGGGTCGTCGGAACCGAGCCACGAACTGTGAGCTCGCGAGCCGCGGGGACTGCTGTGGTCTGGCCAGATGAGGCCGCAAAGGCGTATGCGGTCGAGTTCACCGCCGCGTACCTCACGATCGATCCGAGGGACGGTGCCGACGCGCGGATGGTGCTCGCCGAGCGCACTGCGCCGGAGGTCCTCGACTCGCTCCTGCCGACGCTGGACGCTGAGGGGTCGCGACAGGATGTCTCCCGCGCAACCGTCGTGGACGCGGTCAAGCTCGATGCAGATCACGCGCTGATCACTGTCGCCGCGACGCTCAACGGGGCGCGATCGCGGGCTGTGCGCCTGACGGTTCCAGTCGCCCGTGACGCGCACGGAGGGGTCGTCGTGAACGACCTTCCCTCGCTCGCCTCGGCACCGCGTCGCGCCGACGTGGGCCCGAGCTCGGGCGCATCGATGTTGGGCGACGACCGATCCGCGATCAGCGATGTCCTGACGCGGTTCCTGACGGCATTCGTGGCCGGCGACCGTGCCGGGCTCGTGTACCTCACGCCGCCGGACACGCGGATTGTCGCGAGCGCGGGCGGATTTGAGCTCCTCAATGTCGCCGCACCAGTGACCATCGGGCCGACGAGCGGGCGCAAGCGGCTCGTCCTGGCCACCGTCCGCGTTCGCGACCGCGAGTCACGGGCGACGTACGCGCTGCGTTACCGGGTCCGGCTGGTGCGACGAGATCGCTGGTACGTGGCGGCCATCAACGACTCCTCCAGGAGTGAGGCGCAATGAGTCTGGGCAAAGTCTCCGACGCGTTTCTGGCTGTTCGCGCGGGCAAGGGCGATCAGGCCGCATTCGCGGAGCTGGCGCGTCGGTACCGGCCGCTGCTCGATCATTTCAGCGCGGGACCACCGGCCGGTGTGGAGGTCGACGACCTGCGCCAGGAGGCGTTGCTCGGGCTGCTCGACGCCTGCAAGCTGCACGATCCGGCCAAGGGCCCCTTCCCTGGGCTGGCCCGGATGAACGTGCGCTGGCGTGTCTCGAGCGCGCGCTCGCACGCTCGCACAGCCAAGCACCGCCTACTGACCGAGGCAGCGCACGACGCTGACGATCCAAAGCTCTGGCTGATCGAGCAGGTGCCGTCGAGGGTCGCCGATCCGGCGCAGGTCGCAGAACTCCACAACGAACTGCGTGAGTACGCACGGCGCACACGGAAGGTCGATGGACGCCGGCGTTACAGCGACGGTCAGGTCACGCGCGCGCTCGCGCTGGTCGCCGACGGCAAGACGCCGAAGGAAGCCGCGTTCGCGGTCGGCGCGCGGCGCACCGCCGTGCACACCTGGCTCAAGCGGGCGGGGCAAAGACCGATCGCGGGCAGACGACATTTCACGGGCGCGGAGATCGGCCGCGCCGTCGAGCTCGTGCGCGATGGGGCGACCTTGCGCCAGGCCGCCGCGGCGGTAGGGACGACCGGCCCGACGGTGCTCCGATGGGTGCGGAGGGCGGCGTGACAATCGCGTCCGCAGTCGCCGGAGAGCTCTCGGCCGAGCTACTGCAGCGGTTCGTTGAACGCGCTCGGGCGACCGACCTCGTGGCGCTAGATGCACGCCTGCGGACAACCGGCGGGTGCGTGCGACCGATCCGCCTTCGCGGCAAGATCGAGGCCCGCGAGGCGGACGGGCGCATGCGCGTGTGGTCGACCGACACAGAGCCCGACGGCGTGTTGCGCAAGGCGTGCGGGAACCGGCGCGAAGCGGTCTGCCCACCGTGCGCCGAGCGCTACCGCCAAGACGCCTATCACCTGATCGCCGCCGGGCTTAGGGGCGGCAAGGGCGTGCCGGACTCCATCGTGGAACACCCGGCTGTGTTCGTGACGCTCACGGCCCCGAGCTTCGGTGTCGTGCACACGCGCCCGCTCGACCCTGGCGGGCAGCCGATGCGCTGCCGGCCGCGCCGCGATGGCCCGGTCTGCCCACACGGCGTGCCGCTGTCGTGCCGCGCGATTCACGCTGAGCGCGATCCGTGCCTCGGCGAGCCGCTGTGCTCGGAGTGCTTTGACTACGCCGCGGCGGTGACGTGGAACAACACGCTCGGTGAGCTGTGGCGTTACACGACGATCTACGTCCCGCGCGATGGCGCGACTGGCCGGAATGACGCAGGTCGCGCTCAAGCGAGAGGTGCGCCCGGTGTATGTCAAGGTCGCCGAATACCAGCGCCGCGGCCTGGTGCACGTGCACGTGCTGGCGCGGCTGGATCGCGCCGTGCCCGACTACCGGGCCGAGTCGATCCGCCCGCCGGCGAAGCGCTTCGGCGTCGAGCTGCTCGAGCGCGCGATGCGCGAGGCCGTCGCCGACGTCGCCGCACCGGTCCCGGCCGAACTTGGAGGCGGACGCGTCCGCTGGGGCGACCAGCTCGACGTCCGCCCACTTCGCGCCGGCGCCGAACGGGGCGAGATCGCCGGCTACCTGGCCAAGTACGCGACCAAGAGCACCGAGCAGGCCGGCGGACTGCTGCACCGCGTCGCCGTCGACCAGGTCGACGACGTCAACGTGCGCGAGCACGTGCGCAGCTTCATGCGCGCCGCCTTCGAGCTCAACACGAAGGTCGCCGGGCAGCGCAAGCACGACAAGCCGAGCGTCGCGGTCGCGGCGCCGGACGTCGAGACTGACTGGAACATGCCCGCGCTCGCGATCCGCGTCCGCCGCGCGATGGGCAACGACGAGCTCGTACGCGTCCGCCAGCATGACGGCACCGCACACATCGGCCGCATCGCGCGGCTGAGCGAGAACGGGCCGGCCCGCGAGCGGAGCACGCTCGTCCTCGAGCTCGACGCGGGCCAGCTCGTGCACCTCGCCGACGTCGCAGCCATCGGCCCCGGGGGCCGGCGACCTCGGCGACGCGATCGGCGCGACCCGCGCTTGGCGGCGTGCGCGCATGCCTTCGGCTACCGCGGCCACTGCCTGACCAAGTCGCGTCGCTACTCGACGAGCTTCAAGCAGTTGCGCGCGGACCGGGAGGCGTTCGTGCACGCGCAGATCCTCGCCCGCTCCAGCGACGCCACGCAGCGCGCGCTCGCTGCGGCGGCTGCCGAGGAGCGGATCGCAACCTTCACGTGTGTCGGGATCGGACACGTAACAGCTGCCGATGCGCTCCTTGCGGCTTCGGCGGCGGCGAGAGCGCGCGAGAGCCGTGTGACGGCACGGTGGGTGCGGGAGATGGAGTTCGAGTCGGGAGGTACAAGGTGAGCGGGACGGTCACGACGATTGGGTCTGCCCGTGTGTCGGGACAGGCGATTGCGGCCATCATCGCGGGTGACGAGAGCGGGCTGCGGCAGCTGGCGGAGTTGCTGGCGCCGTACATGCTGGCGAGTGCGCCGGCGGAGTCGGACGGGTGGATGTGCACGCGCGAGGCGGCGGAATACGCGGGCACCTCGATCAACTCGTTGCACCGGGCGATGGCGGCGCGGGAGATCGAGTTCGAGCAGGAGGTGCGCGGCGGGAGAGCGTGGTTCCGGCGGGAGTACATCGATGCCTGGCGGCGGGGTGAGCGGCCGGGGCGGCGGGCGGCATGAGCGGCACTCCGAAGCCACCGCGACCATGGCCGACGGATGGGTCGGGCGGGCCGACGCGCCGCGTTGGCGTGCCCGGCAACCGTGGCGTCTACTGGAGGGCCGACGGTATGTTCGAGGTCGGCTACCGGGATGCCGACGGCCGTCAGCGCTGGCGCGGTCCGTTCGAGACGCTGACGTCGGCGCGGCTGGCTCGCGATGACGCCCGCGTCAAGGCCCGCGGGGGTGAACGTGAGTCAGCGAATCCGCGGCTGAAGTTCGGCGATGCCGCGGACCGTTGGTTGGCCGAGCAAGTGGTCGAACTGCGGCCGGCGACGCGCGCGAGTTACAAGAGCTACCTCGAGAATCACCTGCGGCCGCGTTGGGGCAACCGACGTATGGACGCGATCGACGTGTCCGACGCTGCGCGCCTGGTGCGCGAGTTGCGTGCGGCGGGCCTGGCGGAATGGACGATGTCGGGCATCTGTCGCGCAGCGAATCGCGTGTTCAAGTTCGCTCGTCGGCATTGCTCGTGGCGCGGGGACAACCCGTTCGCGGAGCTGGAGACGAGCGAGCGACCGAAGGTGAACTTGACGCCCGAGCGACGGATCTACGTCGGCGCCGAGCTGGCCCAGGTGCTCGCCGTGGCGACGGAGCCCTGGCGGTCGCTGTTCCGGCTCGCGAGCGTCGTCGGCGGCCGCGAGAGCGAGCTGCTCGGGCTGTGGTGGGAGGACGTCGAGCTCGGCGACCTGGACCAGGCGACGATCCGCTTCGGCTTCCAGGTTGGCCGCGACGGCAAGCGCGTCCCGCTGAAGACCGAGGAGAGCAAGGCGACGCTGCCTCTCCCCCGCTCGACGGCGCTGATGCTGCTCGAGCACAAGGCGCGCACGCCCGCGCCGACGACGCCGAGGTCGTACATCTTCGCGACGCGGATCGGGCGGCCGATCCACCAGCGCAACGTCCTGCGGGCGCTCTACCGAGCGCAGGAACGCGCACGGACGCCCGCGGGCCTGCCGACCTTCCTGGAGCTGTTCGAGGTCGACCGGCGCGGCCACCTGGTCATCGACGACAACGGGGCGTTCGTCGCGGGCGACGTCAAGCGCCGCGAGCTGCGGCTGCCGGACTTCCACGCGCTGCGTCACGGCGCGGCGATGGATTGCCTTGACGCCGAGGAAGCCCGGGACCTGCTGCGCCACAAGAACTCGAACGTCACTCGCGCGATCTACCGCGCGCACTTCGGCGATCGCCGGCGCGAGCTCCTGCGGGTTCGCATGGAAACGCGGATGGAAACTTCGGAGGACGTCAACGCTCAGCAGGACCCGGGCGGAGGCACGGCGCAGAGCGGAGTCGGGGATGCGGCGTAGGCCGGAACGGCGCTTGCTCGGCCTTCACACGCGAGAGGTCGCAGGTTCGAAACCCGCCGCGCCCATGCAGTATTCAGGCCCCGCGGGCCTGCCTCGAATTCCTCATAGGACCATTCGCGGGACCAAACGTCGGCTCGCGACCGCGCTTCTCAGCCTCGTCGGGGAAGCGCATGAGCTCCCACGCCACCGCCTCGTCGACCTGGCTGCGCTTCATGCACTGCGCGTACACACCCAGGGTCATCCGGGGGTCGTCGTGTCCCAGCTGTCCCATCACCCAGCGCAGGTCGCGCCCGGCAAAGAAGCACAGGCTCGCGAACGTCCGACGCAGCGTGTGCGGCGTGACCCGGGCGGGGAGCAGCATCCGGCCCTCCGCGGCGCGCTTCTCGTTCACTCGCTGCACGACGCCCTTGGTCGGCCGTCTCGTGCCGCGCGCCGGCGTGGCGTTCAGCAGCCGATTGCGGACGTTGGACGGGTTCGTGCGTCCGCCCGTCCAGGTCGGGAAGATCGGGAGGCCGGCGCCGTGGGAGTCGCGTAGGCGGTCTGGAACGGCGGCCAGATGGGCGCGCAGCTCGTCGAGCAGGAACGCGGAGAGCTCCAACGTCCGGTCGATGCCCCTCGGTCTTCTTGCCGAGCACGAGATGTCCCGCATGGAGGTCGAGCCGTCCGCGCGGGCTCTCGATCAGCTCGCTGATCCGCGGACCGGCAAGGCATAGCGTGGCGAGGAAGGCGCGGCGGCCGTAGCGCTGATGCTCCGGCAGCTCCCGCTCCCAAGCGCCCGCCGCGTCGAGCAGGTCGACCACCATGTCGGGCTCGAGGAACGTGCGGCTCGACTTCGGCACCTTCATGCGTCGGCGCCTGCCACGCGCGGGGTTGGCATCGAGCAGCCCGTACTCGACGCCGTCGTCGAGGATCTGGGCGAGCAGGTCGAGCACCATGTTCACCGACCGCGGCGATAGGCCACGGCCGACGAGCTGCTGGCGAAAGTCGTCGACGCGGCGCGCGTCGAGCTCGGCCGTGACGTGGTCCCCCAGGTCGCGCAGCGCGTGATCGAGCCGCCACTTGTAATCGAGTTCCGTGTTGTCGGCCAGTTCGGTCTTGCGGCGCTGCCACCAGCGGTAGGCGGTGACGCGCAAAGCCTCGTCGTGGTCGAGGTCGTTCGGAGCAGCCTCCCTCCTGGCGGGCGGCTCCCACGTGCCACGTTCGATCTGCCGCATGGTCTGCTCGAGCTCGACCTGAGCGCGCTCCATCGACCAGCCCTCGTGGTTCGTGCCGAGGCTGATCGTGTAGCGCTTACCGTCGGCCCGCACCTTGAGCCGAAACGTAACCGTGCGTCCGTCCGCCCATTGGTGGGGGTCGATCGTGCCCGTGGCGCGACGCGGCATCCTTGCGAGCGTACTCTCCACCTGCCTACCAGTCCTTCACATCGGCCGGGACGGCGGCCGGGACTAGGCCCAGCGACCGTCGCCGCTGGCCCGGCCGGCGCCGCTGCCGGTCCTTCGGCCGGCCGAGCCGACGGCGCTCAAGCGCTGCGCGCACTCGTGCAGCGTCGAAGCGCAGCGCGCCGTTCGGCCCGTCGCCGACGCGGATCGCGCCGAGCTCAGCCGCGTGCTCGCGCACCCACTCCTCCGAAACGGCGAGCATGCGGGCAACGGTCCGGGTGTCCAGCAGGCGGAGCGGCTCACGGATCCGATCGGCGACGAGCTCCGCGACCCGCCGGGCGATCTCCTCTGTTGCCGCCGCAGCCGCCGCTTGACTTCCGGCGATCGCGGCGGGCTCGGCAGCCATCAGCCCGAGCCCCCGATCGCGGCCTCGTCCACCTCAAGGAGGAGGTCGAGCAGCAGAATGCGGGTGCCCTCAAGCGCGGCGCTCCATGCCGCACGGAGCAACGCGTTGGCGAGGTCGCGGCGCTCGGCAGGCGTCAGAAGGTCGAGGTCGATCCCGAGGAACCTCATCTGGGACTCTCCGATCGCGCTGGCGACAACGTCATCTGACCCACAGAGGGACGAGCGCCCGTTTTGGCCCCCCAGTCTTGCGCCCGGCCCGTCGCGATCAGGCGTGCAGTGGTCGCGCCCGTCGGATGTGGGCGCGTGCCTTCACGAGTGACTTGTTCACACTGGTGCGCGTGCGTGCTGGCGTGCGCGCTCGGATCTCCTCGTAGCTGTAGCCGGCGACCTTAAGCGCGAGATCGGTCCGTCGGCGCTCTGGCAGAGCCGCCAAGGCGCGAAGCGCCTCGAGCGCCTCGAGTGCGTCGTCGAGCGACCGGGGGTCGGCGATCACGTCGTGCCAGTCTCCGTTCTCCGGGCGCAGCCGTTCGAGCCGCGCGTCTCGTCGGTCGATCGCCGAGAGTCGGTACGCCTCGTGGACCGCGACGACGCGCAGCCAGGCGAAGACCGCGTCGCGCTCGGGCTGACGGCGGAGGAGGATCGCCCATGCCGCCTGGCAGGCATCCTCGATGAGCTCGCGCGGCGCCTGGACGGCGCGTGAGACCGCGCGGTGGAGCTCGCGGTCATGGCGCCGGTATAGCTCGCCTTCATCCCCGCGTGGTTCGGGGCGTGGGGTGTCGGTCGGGGGCTGCATGAGCCCCGTTCCGGGTGAGACCGGCCGGCGGGTTGCCGTAAGCGAACGTCGCACCAAGCGTCCGCCGGCCCGGGCTCGCCCGATCATCGGGGCGCCGCAGCCGTCGACCGAACCGGCGTCAGCTCAGGCGGCGAGGGCTTCGACCGTGACGGCGTCGGCCGGTTCGGGCTTCGGGTCGAGGGCGGCTTCGATGCGTCGGGCGATCGTGTCGATCGTCTGCGCGTATTCGCGGATGGCGTCGAGCGCGCCGTCTTCGCCCCAGCCAGCGATGTACGGGATCGACTCGCTGCCGACGTCGAGGCCGACGGAGCCCAGCACGCAGTAGGTGACGCAGTCGACGAGGACCTCGGCCTGAGCTCGCGTGTGCTGCTCGTACCCGACCCCGTGTGCGTGGGCCAGTTCGTGGGTGAGAGTGCGGACGTGCTGGTT